>NZ_JBUPWE010000005.1:0-361418 GCF_055502615.1 Pseudoduganella sp. jia 9
CGGCGCAATTCATATCCAGAATGTGAACGGATGGCATAGCCGCTTCAAGACATGGCTGCGGCGATTCAACGGCGTCGCCAGCCGCTACCTGGCCAACTACACGGGTTGGCGACGGGTACTCGATGCCGCCGTGCTGACAATGCCCAGGGATTGGCTACGCGTTGCCGTGGCGAAAAATTAGGGGTAGGGCCCGACGCCCCGACAACAGCATATGGAAAAAGTTCCACACCGCTATGCAATGTCGAGCTAACGCGAACAGCGCCATAAAAAAAGCGGCATCGGCCGCTTTTCTTGCTGCTTTCGGATAGGGCCTACTTCAGCCAGCCCCGGTGCCGGAAGTACAGGAACGGCGCAATGGCGCTGGTGATCATCAGGCCCCATGCCCAGGGATAGCCGAACTTCCAGTTCAGTTCCGGCATGAAGTCGAAGTTCATGCCGTATACGCTGGCGATCAGGGTCGGCGGCAGGAACGCCACGCTGGCCACCGAGAAGATCTTGATGATCTTGTTCTGGTTGATGTTGATGAAGCCGACGGTAGCGTCCATCAGGAAGTTGATCTTGTCGAACAGAAACGAGGTGTGGCCGTCGAGCGATTCGATGTCGCGCAGGATTTGCCGGGCCTCCTCGAACTGCTCGGAATTGAGCAGGCGGCCGCGCATCAGGAAGCTGACAGCACGCCGCGTATCCATCATGTTGCGGCGGATGCGGCCGTTCAGGTCTTCCTCGTGGGCGATGGCCGACAGCGCATCGGCCGCGTCCTTGTCGGTGAATTCTTCCTGCAGCACGCGGAACGATACTTCTTCCAGGTTCTGGTAGATGCCTTCCAGCGCATCGGCCGAGTACTCGGCATCGGTGGCATAGAGGTCCAACAGCACGTCCATATAGTCGGCGATCGAGCCGGGGCGCGAGCGGGCGCGCATGCGCACCAGGCGGAACACGGGCAGGTCGTCGGTGTGGACGGAGAACAGCATCTTGCGCGCCAGGATGAACGCGACCGTGATGACGCGGGACGGGCCGTCGTCTTCTTCCAGCAGGAAATCGGTGCGCAGGTGCAGGTCGCCGTTTTCGGCTTCGTAATAGCGGGCCGAAGCCTCGATATCCTTGACTTCGTCCTCGCCCGGCAGGATCACGCCATAGATCGCCTTGACCCAGGCGCGTTCGTCATCGGTGGGGTCGGTCAGGTCGACCCATACCGGTGCCGCTCGTTCAAGGTCTTCGCGCGTTTCGATGGGAACCTGGTTCAGCCGGCCATTTTGTAGAACGAAGACATTAATCATAGGCACTCTCAGCCGGCTGGGATTCTGGATACTTGCAGGACGCAAAAAATAAAACAGCGCAAGTGTACAGGCAAAGCCCCGGCCGGGACCAGACCGAAGGACCACTTTTACCGGTGGATCTATTTAAATAGGCCGGTTTGTCGCTTTATTCATGGCAGCTCGGCCGAATTCATGCGCCGCAGGATGATCTGGGTGCGCCGGTTCAGGTAGCGTGTATCGCGGTGGGCATCGTAATAACGGGGATTGGGCAGCATCACGGCCAGCCGCGCTGCCTGCGCCGCGCCGAGTTTCGCCGCCGGCACCTTGTAATAATGCCGCGCCGCCGCTTCGGCGCCATAAATGCCGCGGCCGAATTCGACGACGTTCAGGTAGATCTCGAAGATGCGGCGCTTGTCCATCAGCGTTTCCAGCATGTACGCGATGATCAGTTCCTGGCCCTTGCGCAGGTAGCTGCGCGAGCCGGAAAGGAACAGGTTCTTCGCCAGCTGCTGCGTGATCGTGGATCCGCCGTGCGTGACCTTCCTGCGCTTTTCATTGCGTTCATAGGCCTTTTCCAGCGCTTCCCAGTCGACCCCGTCGTGATCGGAAAAATTGGCGTCTTCGGAGGCGATGACGGCGCGCTTCAGGTTGTTCGAGATGCGTTCGTATGGCACCCATTTCTGGACGATCTTCGCCTTTGGGTCCTTTTCCTGCATGACCGCCAATTGCTGGCGCATGAACGCCGTCATGCCGGGTTCATGGTCGCGCCACCACCAGATCTGCACGACGAAATACAGTTGCACCGCGACGAACAGGGCGATGGGAACGATGAACAGCCATTTGACGAAGGACCAGCGGCCCGGGGACTTGCGCGTTTTTTTCATTCTTTATGTATACGCAGGAGAAATCAGCAGATGCGTCGGCAGATGCGTTCAGCAGATACATTCATCAGATACGTTCGTCAACGCAGGTTCGCCAGCACCTCCGCCGTGCGCGGACGCACGCCGCGCCAGCCGTGAAATGCCTCGGCGGCCTGCTCCACCAGCATGCCCAGGCCATCGCGCACGCTGGCGCCATGGCTGGCGGCGAACCGCATGAAGACGGTCGGTTCTTTTCCGTACATCATATCCAATGCCAGCGTGCCTTGGTGGAATACCGATGGCGCCACGGGCGGCAGGTCGGCCTGCAGGCTGGCCGACGTGGCATTGACGACGATATCGAAGCTGCCGGCGATGCCGTCGAATCCGCATGCGGTAACGACGCCCGCGCCACCCAGCGGTGCAAACTGCTGCACCAGCGCTTCGGCGGTGGCCACGGTGCGGTTGGCGATCACCAGCGCGGCGGGGCGATGCTCGAGGATCGGCAGCACGGCGCCGCGCGCGGCGCCGCCGGCGCCCAGCAGCAGCACGCGCTTGCCGGCGATCGGCACGCCGGCATTGACGGTGATGTCGGCCACCAGGCCGGCACCGTCGGTGTTGTCGCCGGTGATGCCGTGTTCATCGAACAGCAGCGTGTTGACGGCGCCGGCGGCCTGCGCGCGTACCGTCAGCGCATTGGCCAGCCGGTAGGCTTCGAGCTTGAACGGCAACGTCACGTTGGCGCCCCTGCCGCCTTCGGCGATGAACGCGTGCACCGCCTGCGCGAACCCGTCCAGCGGGGCCTGCCGTCTTTCATACGTCAGCGGCTGGCCCGTGGCCGCGGCGAACGCGGCATGGATGTCGGGCGATTTGCTGTGGGCGATCGGATTGCCGAACACGCAGTATTTGTCCACGCGGTGAATCTCCATGGTTCAGTGTTTTTATCGTGCTCCACCCAGCTGGGCTTCGAGCTTTTGTTCGCGGGTGAATTTGAAGCGGGTGATGATGACCCACAGGTCGTCGCGGTCGTTCGACAGCATGTTCGGCGGGAACTTGCCGAACGGCGCCGCGCGGCGCACGATCGCGATCGCCGCCTGGTCCAGCGCCGGATTGCCGGAACTGGTCTGCACGGTGATGCCGCCTTCCTTCATGTACAGCGTGCCGTCCTGGAAGATCGGGATCGACAGCACCAGCTCGCCATACAGCTTGCGGCCGTTTTTCTGGGGGAAGTTCAGCGTACCCACCTCTTCCACCTTGCGCTGGAAGGTCTTGTAATACATCGCGTAACCCACCTGCTGCGTGCTGGGCGTGATGTAGGTGCGGCGCGGGCGCTTGTTCTGGTCCTCGATGGTTTGCGCGATCTCGGCGGCCATGCGGGCGATCGCCCGGCTGCTCTCGATCAGCTCGGCACCGGTGGGCGTGGGATCGGGCTTGCTGTTCTCGGTCACCGGCGCGGCGCGGTAAGGCGTGGTCTTCACCTGCGTCAGCAGCTTCTTCTGCACCTCTTCGAGCTGCTCGATGCGGCGCCGCGATGCTTCGATGCTGTCGCCGTCGGCCACCCGGCGCATGTCCGGCAGCGGCGACTTCGAGCGGCCCTGGTCGGCCATGCCGCCGCCGTCCAGGTTGGCCTGGGCCAGCGCCTCGGCCTTCAGCGGCCGGTTGGCGTGCTTGGCGTTGACGAGGATGACTTCCAGCGTCGGATCGGTGGGCGTCAGCTTGAATTCCTGGGGCGCCACGAAACGCACCGCCAGCAATGCCGCATGTGCGAGCACCGACAGGGCCAGGGCGATCGCGAGGAACCGGTTTTCTTGTAAATACTTCACGCAGAGGAAGGAAAAGCGTCGGCGAAAGGCATCATTCTACCGCCGGAAAACCGGTGGCGGAGCGGGGATTTCGTGGCGCATTGCTCCACACCCGCGTAGCAGCGATGACTTGCAGGCCATCTCCCCGTCCAGGCACCGTTTTTTTTCAGTGGCCGGCAGTCGGCGGGGCTTCTGCATCGGCTTCGTCGGCCGCTTCGGCCACTTCCACCTTCTCGTCGGCGGGCTGGTCAGGATCGGGTACCAGTTCCGGCACGGTTTCGCCGGCCAGCGCCTTGTCCTGATCCTGCCCTCCTCCTTCTTCCTCTTCTTCCTCGAAGTCGACGGCAGCCGGGGCGGCTTCCTCGATTTCCAGCAGGCGCGTCTCGATCGTCAGGTCGACTTCGTCCCAGCGGATCACGTCGAGCTTGACGGCGGCGCCGCGCGCGGCCGACGGCATGCCGGGCAGGCGGATCACCAGCGGGATGTCGGTCAGGCGCAGCACTTCATCCTTCAGTACCACGGCGTCGACCTGGTGCTTGTTTTCCTGGCCGAGCCAGCGCAGGCACCAGTAGCGTTCCATATTGGCCTGGAAGTCGGCATAGGCGGCATACGCGGCGTCGAACGCGGAGACGATGGCGAACAGGTTCGCATCCTTGTGCTTGAACGGCGCGACCAGCGGTGCCATCACGCCCTTCTCGGCGACGGCCAGGATCTGCCACTGGTTGACCAGGTCCGGGTAGCGGCGCAGCGGCGACGTGCTCCAGGCGTACTGGTCGACGCCGAGGCCTTCGTGCGGCGCGGCATGCGTCAGCATGCGCACCTGCATCTTGGCGTTCCAGCCGCCGACGCCGCGGCCCTGGCTGCGGTAGATGCCCGGCACGCCGTGGTCGTGCATCAGCTTGCCCCAGGTGCTGTTGGCGAAGATCATCAGCTCGGCCACGATCTTGTCCAGCGGCGCGCCGCGCTTGCGGCGCGTGATCGTGACGACATCGTCCTCGACATAGAAATTGAAGTCGACGCGGTTGTTCTGCTCCGGCTTCAGCCCGAAGGCCTCGCGCTTGACCATCCGGCCCGCTTCCAGGTGTTGGGCCCAGGCCCACAGCAAGGTCAGCTCGGCCTTGCGCGGATAGTCGCCCTCGCCGCTCGCGAGGGTTTCTTCATTCACGACGTCGTCGAGGTCGTTATGGCGCAGGTTGTTCGCGATCGGCACCATCTCGGCGCGCGTCTCGGTCGAGATCACGGTCCAGTCGGCAGTATCGAGCGTGGCGTACAGCGACAGCGCCGGGCAGGTCTTGCCCTCGGCCAGCGTGTAGGCATCGACCACCGAATCGGGCAGCATCGTGATCTTGTCGCCCGGCATATAGACGGTGGACAGGCGCGCGCGGGCGATCTTGTCGATCGCATCGTCCGGCCGGATGCCGAGGCCCGGCGCGGCGATGTGGATGCCGATGCGCACCTTGCCGCCGTCCAGGTGGACGATCGACATCGCATCGTCGATCTCGGTGGTCGTCACGTCGTCGATCGAGAACGCCTCGACGTCGGCGACCGGCAGGCCGGCCGGCGGCGGCGGCACCGCCACCTCCGGGAAGCCATGGCCGCGCGGGAACGACTCGAACAGGAAGCGGGCCATGTGCAGGTCCTTGGCCGAACCGATGCCGCCCACGGCCAGCATCAGGCGCGCCGGCGTGGTGTGCAGTTCGTTGCAGGCCGCTTCCAGCGCCTTGTATTCGATGGTGTTCTTGTCCGGCTTGAACAGCAGCTGGTGCACGATGCCGGCCATGGACGGCGGCAAGCGGTCTGCCTTCAGCTCGTCCACGTAGCCCTGCTGGACGATGGCCTGCTGCTTCTTCTTCTCGATGCCGGCCAGCGCCGCCTTCAGGGTCTGTTCCGGCGCGGCCTTGTAGCGTCCGCGGCCCTTCTTGTGGAAGTACACCGGCGCCGTGTGCAGCGCCAGGATCAGGCCGGCCGCCTCGGCGGGCAGCGGCGCATGGCCGAAATACTCGGCGCCCAGTTCCGCGAAACCGAATTCCTCCTGGCCGGCCACCTCCCACAGGAAATCCAGGTCGACATCGGCCGCCACCGCGCGCGCCTGCTCCAGCAGCTCCTCGGGCGCCGGCTTGTCGTACTGCAGCAGCACGTCCTTGGCTTTCACCTTGCTGCGCTTGCCGCTGGCCATCTCGACCTGGTAAGCCTCGCCGGCGGTGGACAGCACTTGTCCGACCTTGAAATCGCCGGATTCTTCAAAAAAGACATTCATGATTATCTCGAGTTGGAGGTTTTCGGCACCAGCGCCGCGACCTGGGGCAGGAACACCTCGGTCACCAGCAGCGTGCCCTGGCGCCGCCGGTACAGGCAGCGCCGTGCATACAGCAAAAGTTCGTCGGGGACGGCGATCCCCTGCGCCGCCAGCGCGGCGCGGGCCCTGCGCGCCAGCGGATGGCTGCCGCGCAGGCGCGCATATTCGAGCGGGCCGCGGTCCACCATGGGGTCGCCGAACAGCGTAGTGCCCAGCGACCGTTCGCCCAGCGCGGAAAACAGCGGCCAGTCGGCAGCGTCCGCGCTCATCGGCACCACGGTGTGCGCGAACACCACGGGCGTATTATCACACCGCAGCAGCACTTCCCGTTCCCAGCAGCGGCTGCGCACGTTGCCCATGCGGTGCAGGCCCAGGGCGGCCGATTCGTCCGCCAGGCACTGCGCGGGACGCTGGCGCAGCACCTGCACCCGGAAAGCACCGGCATGGGCTTTCAGCCTGGCCGTCAGCGATCCGCCGGACGTCAGCCAGCACGCCAGCGCCGCCGGCGCGTTCACCGCCAGCACATGCCGGTACCAGTTGGCCCGGCGCAGCGAGCGCTCCCTCATCCGGCCCCGATTCCGCAAAAATCCAGCACCTCGTCCACGTAGCCGGCGAATTCGGCGATGCCGTGGTCGGAACCGTCGATCACGTGCTGCCGGGCGCCCGGGTAATGGGCGACCATGGCGCGCCAGTCCAGCACCTCGTCGCCGGTGGCGGCCATCAGGTAATAGCGTTCCGGCCGCGTGATCGCCGGCACCGCCAGCTCGCCCAGCTCGGCGATGTATTCGCGCTTGAACTCGAACGGCTCGCCGCTGTGGAACATGGTTGTCATGCCGACGTATCGCTCGAGGCTTTGCAGCGGCGTGACGGCGGGATTGAGCAGCGCGGCGCGGCAGCCCAGCCGCTCGGCCATCCAGGTGGCGTAATAGCCGCCCAGCGAGGAGCCGACGATGGCCAGCTCATTGGCCACTTTATCGGGCGGCATGCCCGCCACCAGCGCCATCGCCTGTTCCATCGCCTGTTCCATCGCCAGTTTCGGCGACGCCGGCAACTGCGGCGCCACATACTCGGCGGCACGGCCCAGCTGCGCCATCCGCTCGCCCAGCAGCCGTCCCTTCATCGACAGCGGCGACGAGCGGAAGCCGTGCAGATACAGGATCACGCTCAGACCTTCAGTGCCTGCAATGCCTCGAGCAGCTTGGCATGCACGCCGCCGAAACCGCCGTTGCTCATGACGACGACATGGTCGCCCGGCCGCGCCTGGCCGACGATGGCCTTTACCATCAGGTCGATATCCTCGTACGCGGCAGCCTTCGAGCCCATCGGCGCCAGCGTGGTGGCCAGGCTCCAGCCCAGCGCTTTTTCGCTGCCGAAGCCGAACACGAAATCGGCATCCCCCAGGCTGGCCGGCAGCGCATCCTTCATCGCGCCCAGCTTCATCGTGTTCGAACGCGGTTCCAGCACGGCGAGGATGCGCGTATCGGTACCGAGCTTCTGGCGCAGGCCGCCCACCGTGGTGGCGATCGCGGTCGGATGGTGGGCGAAATCGTCGTACACCGTCACCCCGCTCACCACGCCGCGCACTTCCATGCGGCGCTTGACGCTCTCGAATGCTTCCAGCGCTTTCGCCGCCTGGGCGATCGGCACGCCGACGTTGCGCGCGGCGGCGATCGCGGCCAGCGCGTTGTAGCGGTTGTGGCGCCCGGTCAGCTTCCAGTTGATCAGCGCTTCGAACTTGCCGTTGAACAGCACGTCGAAGCTGCCGTCCGGGTGTTCCTTCAGCGTCCAGTTGGCATTGCCGTCGTTGCCAAAGCTTTCCTTCTCGCTCCAGCAACCGCGGCGAATCACGCGCAGCAAGGACTCCTCGTCGCCGTTGACGATGACGCGGCCGATGCCCGGCACCGTGCGCACCAGGTGGTGGAACTGGGTTTCGATGGCGCCGATATCGGGGAAGATGTCGGCATGATCGTATTCCAGGTTGTTCAGGATCGCCGTCTTCGCGTGGTAGTGCACGAACTTGCTGCGCTTGTCGAAGAAGGCGGTGTCGTACTCGTCGGCCTCGATCACGAAGAACTCGGATTCCTTGCCGGGGGCGGACAGGCGCGCCGAGATGCCGAAGTTCATCGGCACGCCGCCGATCAGGAAGCCCGGCGCATAGCCGGCATCTTCCAGGATCCAGGCCAGCATCGACGAGGTGGTGGTCTTGCCATGCGTGCCGGCCACCGCCAGCACCCATTTGTTGCGCAGGATGTGCTCGCCGATCCACTGCGGCCCGGAGACATACGGCAGGCTGCGGTTGAGGATCTCCTCGACCAGCGGATTGCCCCGCGAAACCACGTTGCCGATCACGTACAGGTCGGGGTTCAGCTTCACCTGGTCGGCGTCGAAGCCCTGGATCAGTTCGATGCCCTGGGCTTCCAGCTGGGTGCTCATCGGCGGGTAGACATTGGCGTCGCAGCCGGTCACCTTGTGGCCGGCTTCCTTGGCGAGTACCGCGAGGCCGCCCATGAAGGTGCCGCAAATGCCGAGGATGTGAATATGCATGGTGGATCGTGCTCCGTGGTGCTGCGTGGTCAAGGACGCGATTTTACCCGACGCGCTGGCTTTGGCCGGTTCAGAGTATCATTCCGGCCATGATGCCGAACCATGATGTCAACGACCAGGTAGCGCTCCTGCGCGCCGAAATCGCCGCCGCCGCGGCGCGGATGGTTGCGCAGGACGGCGCCGACTACGGCACCGCGAAGCGCAAGGCGGCCCGCCGCATCCTCGGCGACGCGCAGGCCAATTCGCTGCGCGACGCGCTGCCGGACGATGCGCAGATCGAGGAAGAGGTGCGCCAGTATCACGCCCTGTTCAATGCCGCCACGCAGCCGGCCCGCCTGCTGAAGCTGCGCACCATCGCGCTGGAAGTGATGGAGCGGCTGGCCGAGTACCAGCCCTTCCTGACCGGCCCGGTACTGAACGGCAGCGCCGGCGAACACGACGACATCCATCTGCAGCTGTTCGCCGACAGCGCGAAGGAAGTGCAGATCTTCCTGCTGAATAAGAACGTCGAGATCGAGATCTCGGAAAACGAGCATTTCAAGGGGCCGCGCCACGATCCGGTCGAGACCGTGAGCTTCCTGTGGCATGGCGAAGGCGTGCATGCGGAACTCTATGAGCAGCACGACTTGCGCGGTGCAAAGAAACAAAAGGCCGGCGACCGCCCGGTGCGGGCCGGCATCGCCGAGCTGCGCGCCCTGATCGCCGCTGAACATCCTGAACACGGAACCGAATGAAGACATCCCACCTGCTGGCCTGCGCCGGCATCGCCATTCTCTTTGGCGCCGTCGGCGCCTGGGTCGGCGTCAACAAGAAAGAACCTGCGCCACCGATCACCACCACCATCCCGCCCGAACAGGCCGCGGCCGGCAGCGCCGTCGTCAACGCCCTGCTGGCACGCACGATGGCCGATGCCCAGGGCACGCAACAGCCGCTGGCGCAGTGGAAAGGCAAGCCGCTGCTCGTCAATTTCTGGGCCACCTGGTGCGCACCGTGCGTCAAGGAGATGCCGGAACTGTCGGCGCTGCAGGCCAGCGGCAAGTACAAGGACCTGCAGGTGATCGGCATCGGCATCGACTCGCCGGCCAATATCGCCGAATTCACCAAAAAATTCCCGATCGCCTATCCCCTGTACGTGGATGGCGTGGCCGGCACGGAACTGTCGCGCCAGTTCGGCAACGCCCAGGGCGGCCTGCCATTTACCGTGCTGATCGGCGCCGACGGCCAGGTGAAGAAGACTTACCTGGGCCTGTTGAAGTTCGAGCAGCTGCACCGGGATCTGGCCGCGCTCTGAGCAACGGTGCCGCCGCCGGGGTGCCGTGCACCACCGCGCGGGTAACGACTCAATTTACTGTTTGGCAAGTTCTTTTTTCTTGCCAAATAGTCGCGTCAGGCGGCAAAATGCGGAACTTTCGCTGGACTTAGGTCACAACATGGCAAAACACCTGCTGCTGCTGAACGGCCCCAACCTGAACCTGTTGGGCACCCGCGAGCCCGGGATCTACGGGGCGACGACACTGGCACAGGTGGAACAGGCGGCACGGGACCAGGCCGCGGCGTCGGGCGCGCAGTTGCATGCTTTCCAGAGCAACCATGAAGGCGCACTGATCGACCGCATCCATGCCGCGCGCGACGAAGGGGTGGACTTCATCGTCATCAACCCCGGCGGTTATACGCACACCAGCGTCGCCTTGCGCGATGCGCTGGCCGGCGTGGCGATCCCGTTCGTCGAAGTCCATATATCGAATATTTATCAGCGCGAAAGCTTTCGCCACCACTCATATCTCAGCGCGATTGCCAAGGGAACGATTTGCGGCCTCGGCACCGAGGGATACCGCTTTGCCATCGACTTTGCATTAAAAAGCAGTTAATCTACGCGATCTGCGCGCTATTTACAGCGTAGTCGCTTATGTTCTCGTTCTCGATTGTATTCGTCCTCGATTAACATGGCAGCCGCGCCCAATTTCACAAAACAAGATTAGACGGGAGTCTCAGATGGATCTACGCAAGCTCAAGACTTTGATTGACTTGGTTGCCGAATCGGATATTGCAGAACTCGAAGTGACCGAAGGCGAGAGCAAGGTACGCATTGTCAAGTCGTCCGCCATGCCGCAGAACCAGGTCGTGATGATGCCGCAGGGAGGCGCCCCGGCCCATTACATGCCCGCCGCCGCGCCCGCACCGGCCGCTGCCGCCGCACCGGCCGTGCCGGCTGCCGCCGAGCCGACCGGCCATGTCGTCAAGTCGCCGATGGTCGGCACGTTCTACCGCTCCAACGCACCGGGCAATGCGCCGTTCGTCGAAGTCGGCGCGACGGTGAAGGAAGGCGATACGCTGTGCATCATCGAAGCGATGAAGCTGCTGAACGAGATCGATGCGGACAAATCCGGCACGATCACCCAGGTTCTCGTGGAGAACGGCCAGCCGGTGGAATTCGGCCAGCCGCTCTTCATTATCGGCTGATCACTCGCCGGCAAGTCATTCGTCGGCTGGAACCAGGGCCGATGAAACGAAGGCTGAATGCAAGCTGATTGAAAAAACGGCCCAAAGCGTGGCCATGCATGACCGGCAATAATGCGGTCCGGCGGCCCGCCGCCATGTTAGCTCCCTCTCCCAGGACACCCGGCAAGCCCGGGTGTTCGCAAACATAGAACTAGCCATGTTTGAAAAAATCCTCATTGCCAACCGTGGTGAAATCGCGCTGCGTATCCAGCGCGCCTGCCGCGAGATGGGCATCAAGACGGTCGTCGTGCACTCCGAAGCCGACAAGGACGCGAAATACGTCAAACTGGCCGATGAATCCGTCTGCATCGGCCCGGCCTCGTCGACCCTGTCGTACCTGAACATGCCAGCGATTATCAGCGCGGCCGAAGTGACCGATGCCGAAGCGATCCATCCGGGCTACGGCTTCCTGTCCGAAAACGCCGACTTCGCCGAACGTGTCGAAAAATCCGGCTTCGTGTTCATCGGCCCCCGTTCCGATTCGATCCGCCTGATGGGCGACAAGGTGTCGGCCAAGCAGGCGATGATCAAGGCCGGGGTGCCGTGCGTGCCCGGTTCCGACGGCGCGTTGCCGGACGATCCGAAGGCGATCGTGCAGATCGCCCGCAAGATCGGCTATCCGGTCATCATCAAGGCGGCCGGCGGCGGTGGCGGCCGCGGCATGCGCGTGGTGCATACCGAAGCGGCGCTGCTCAATGCCGTCACGATGACGAAGAGCGAAGCCGGCGCCGCGTTCGGCAATCCGGAAGTCTATATGGAGAAATACCTGGAGAATCCGCGCCACGTGGAAATCCAGATTCTCGCCGACGAGCACAAGAACGCCGTGTGGCTGGGCGAGCGCGACTGCTCGATGCAGCGCCGCCACCAGAAGGTGATCGAGGAAGCGCCGGCGCCCGGCATTCCAAGGAAGCTGATCGAGAAGATCGGCGACCGCTGCGCCGAGGCATGCCGCAAGATCGGCTACCGCGGTGCCGGCACGTTCGAATTCCTGTATGAGAACGGCGAGTTCTACTTCATCGAGATGAACACCCGCGTGCAGGTGGAGCACCCGGTGACGGAAATGATCACCGGCATCGACATCGTGCAGGAACAGATCCGCATCGCCTGCGGCGAGCGCCTGCGCTTCCGCCAGCGCGACGTGATGCTGTCCGGCCACGCGATCGAGTGCCGCATCAACGCCGAAGACCCGTTCAAGTTCACGCCTTCCCCCGGCCGCATCACGTCGTGGCACGCGCCGGGCGGCCCTGGCGTGCGCGTCGACTCCCATTCGTATGCGGGTTACTATGTACCGCCGCACTACGATTCGATGATCGGCAAGGTCATCACCTACGGCGCCACGCGCGAGCAGGCGATCCGCCGCATGCAGATCGCGCTGTCGGAAATGGTGGTCGAGGGCATCCTCACCAACATCCCGCTGCACCGCGAGCTGATGGTGGATGCCCGCTTCATCGAAGGCGGCACCAACATCCACTACCTGGAACAGAAACTGGCGGAAATGCCGAAGGCGGGTGCATGAGCTGGAATGAAATCGTCATCGAAGTCGCCCGCGAGCATGCCGAGGCGCTGTCGGACGCGCTGATGGAAGCGGGCGCGCTGTCCGTGTCCGTCGAGGATGCGGACGAAGGCACCGATGCGGAACAGCCGCTGTTCGGCGAGCCGGGCATGGAGCCGAAGGAAGCGGCGTGGGAACACAGCCGCGTGGTGGCCCTCGCCGACGTCGATGCCGATCACTCGTTCATCGTGGCCGCCGCGGCCCGGGCCGTCGGCCTGAAGTCGCTGCCCGCCTACACCACGCGCAGCGTGGCCGATGAAGACTGGGTGCGCCTGACGCAATCCCAGTTCGAGCCGATCCACATCGGCAAGAACATCTGGGTCGTGCCGAGCTGGCACGAGGCCCCCGATCCGTCCGCGCTGATCCTGGAACTGGACCCGGGCCTGGCATTCGGCACCGGCAGCCACCCGACCACCCGCCTGTGCATGGAGTGGCTGGAAGCCCATCCGGCGCCCGGCAAGACGGTGCTCGACTACGGCTGCGGTTCCGGCATCCTGGCGATGGTGGCGCGCAAGCTGGGCGCCAGCCCGGTCGCCGGCGTCGACATCGACCCGCAGGCGATCGAGTCGGCGCGCGACAATGCCGCGCGCAATAAGGTCGAGGACATCGCATACTTCGTGCCGGAAGACTTCGCGCAATCGACATATGCCACCGCGCAGTTCGACATCGTCGTGGCCAACATCCTGTCGTCGCCACTGAAACTGATGGCGCCGATGCTGTCCGGCCGCGTGGCCGACGGCGGCGCGCTGGTGCTGTCCGGCGTGCTGGCGCGCCAGGCCGAAGAAGTGGCGGCCGCGTATGCGCCGTTCATCAAGATGTCGGTCTGGGCCGAGCACGAAGGCTGGGTCGCCCTGTACGGCCGCAAGGGCGCCGATAGCGCTCCGCCTTCACGCCAAGGGTAACGACCTTCGCATGGCGCTCGCCACGAAATGCCCCCACTGCCATACCGTGTTCCGGGTCGCCCTGGACCAGTTGAAGCTGCGTGGGGGCATCGTGCGTTGTGGGGCCTGTAACGAGATTTTCGACGGCAATGCGGCACTGATGGAGCCGGCGGCGCCATTGGCCGTGGCGCCGGTCGCGCTTGCGCAGCCGACGCTGGATCTCGAGCTGGACCTCGATGAGGTGGCGGTCCAGGTGCGGGAAGTGCCGGCATCGGCACCGGTGCCAGACCGCGAGGATCCGGCGCCCGGCACCTCCCCTGTTGCCGGGCCCGCCGACGATACGCATGATGAAAACCATGCGCTGGCCGATGAGCCGGAAGCCGGGCAGGAAGCCGAACCTGAACCTGAACCTGAACCTGAACCTGAATCTGAGCCTGAGCCTGAACCTGAGCCTGCGCCTGAGCGCGAGCCTGAGCGCGAATCGGAACCCGAGCCGGCGCCCGCCGACAGCCACCGCCATGAACCCGCGTTCGACATGCCGTCCGAGCATATCGTGGCGGTCGCGCTGGATGACCTGCATCATTTCGACGACACCCCCGAACCGATCGTTCCCGCCGCGGAACCGAAGGACACCTCCGCACACGCCGCCAACGAAGCGGCCGAACGCGCTGCCGACGACGCTTCCGCCGCCGACCTGTTGACGGCCGCGCCGGAAAGCGCGCTGCTGGCGGCCGGTGCCGGTGCGGCTTCGTCCCATGCAGGCGCTGCCGAAGATACCGGCGTACAGGATGACGAGGAACCGGAATTCGTCCGCCAGGCCGCGCGCCGCGAGCGCACACGCCGGCATGTGCGCCTGGCGATGATGGCCGGCATCCCGTTGCTGCTCGTCGTGCTGCTGGGCCAGGGCGTCCATACGCTGGGCAACCGGCTGGCCGCCGACTACCCGGCCATGAAACCGGCGCTGCAGGCGCTGTGCGCTCCGCTGCGCTGCACGGTCGAGCTGCCGCGCCAGATCGATGCGCTGGCGATCGAACGGGGCGAGCTTCAGACGCTGGCCCCGGACACCTTCAGCTTCGTCACCGTGCTGCGCAACCAGTCGCGCTCGGTGCAGGCATGGCCGCACATCGAACTGGTGCTGAACGATGCCGCCGACAAACCGGTGCTGCGCCGCGTGTTCGCGCCGCGCGACTACCTGGGCAGGAACGCGGACGTGGCCGAAGGCTTCCGGCCCCGCAGCGAGCAGGCCGTCAAGCTGTATTTCCGGCTGGACCGGCTGCGCGCCTCCGGCTACCACATTGCGATTTTCCACCCCTGAACTGATCATCCTACATCCATGAACCAGACTTCCCTGATCTGTGGCTCGCTCGCCATCGACATCATCATGCAATACGAGGGCCGCTTCGGCGACACGCTGCTGGCCGACCAGCTGCACAAGGTGAACGTGTCGTTCCTGGTGCCGACGATGCGCACCGAGTTCGGCGGCTGCTCCGGCAACATCGCCTACAACCTGAAGCTGCTCGGCGGCGATCCACGCATCGTCGGCGTGATGGGGCAGGATTGCGCGGCCTACCTGGAGCGCCTGCAAACGCTCGGCATCAGCACGCAGAACATCCTGATCAAGAAGGATGCGTACAACGCCCAGTGCTTCGTCACGGCCGATTCGGACAACAACCAGATCAACGCCTTCCACCCGGGCGCCATGTCGTTCGCGCACGAGAACGACATCGAGGCGGCCGGCCCGGCACGCATCGCGATCATCTCGCCGGACGGCCACCTGGGCATGCTGAAGCATGCGGAAGACCTGGCGCGCCTGGGCATTCCCTTTGTTTTCGACCCGGGCCAGCAACTGCCGATGTTCACGCCCGAGCAGCTGGTGAAGTTCATCGACCAGGCCACCTACGTGACCTGCAACGACTACGAGATCGAACTGCTGATGGACCGCACCGGCCTGGCGCTGGAGGAGATCGCGGCACGCGTGGAAGCGCTGATCGTCACGCGCGGCGAAAAGGGTTCGGAAATCTATACCGGGGGCCAGCGCATCGACATCCCGGCCGTGGAAGCCGCCGTGCTCGACCCGACCGGTTGCGGCGATGCCTACCGCGCCGGCCTGCTGTACGGCCTGTCGCACGACCTGGGCTGGGAAACCACCGGCCGCCTGGCCAGCCTGCTGGGCGCGATCAAGATCGCCCACAAGGGCGCGCAGAATCACCTGTTTACCCGGGAAGAGATCGGCGACCGGTTCGAGCAGGCGTTCGGGTACCGGTTCTGAAGAGCTTGAGGCTCGTAGAGCAAGAGGTCGCGGACGGCGGCTGCGTACTGGGGTCTGTCCCCGGTAAGTGGCAGCACAAGCGCTTGCCAGCGGCGTGCTCAGGGGACTGACCCCGGTTTTCGCAGGCGCCGCCGAAACGCTGGCCAAAATCCGGGGTCAGTCCCCTGGATCAACGACTGCGGCTTCGCTCCCTGCCAACGACTGGCGGGGACAGACCCCTGACTATCGGCTGCCATCTGCGGCATCCAGCATCCCAAAAACAAAAAGGCGCCATCGGCGCCTTTTTTCGTTGAACCGTAATACCTCACCGGAACAGCATGTCCAGCACGAGCTGGGCGATCTGCAGCAGCACCAGCGCCACCAGCAGCGACAGGTCGAGGTTTCCGACCAGCGGCACCACGCGGCGCACCGGCTTGAGGATCGGCTCGTTCAGCGCGCGCACGAACGGTGCCAGCGGCGCGTGCGGGTTGACCCAGCTGAAGATCGCCTCGATCACCAGCAGGATCATGAAGCCATACAGGATCCACTGCAGGAAGCGGTGCAGCGCCATCAGCATGATGAGATCGAACGGGTAGCCGGCGAACCAGCGCACCGACGTGGCCAGCACCACGATCAGGAATGCGCCGAGCAGGCTGGCCCAGTCGTAGCCGCCCACGCCGGGCACCAGGCGGCGCATGGGCCGCACCAGCCAGTCGGACAGCTGAAACGTAAATTGCGCCACCGACGACGGCGGGCGCACGCGTATCGCCTGCATCCAGAACCGCAGCAGCAGCACCCCGCCGAGCAGGACGGCAACGGTATCGACGATCAGCATCACAATACTAAGCACGAGCATTCTCCATAAAAAAAACCGCCGTGCGATTGTCTCACACAGCGGTATTCGCGCCCATCAAGCCGCTAATCGGATCGCCAACCCGGATCGATGACCCGGATCGCGACCGCGATCGGCGGCCGGGATCACGACCGGGACGGGCGGCCGGCATGGCGCCGGTGCTCGCCCGTCGCCGCTCAGGAAGGACGGGTGCTGGTCGGGAACGGCCATGCGGCCGCCGGTGCCAGCGTGGTCTTCGCCGATGGCACGGAAGCGGCGGCCGGAGCCGCTGCCGGCGTTGCCGCCGGCGTATCCTTCTTCGCTGCCGAATCCTTCTTCGCTGCCGCCTTCTTCGGCGCAGCGGCTTTCTTCGCTACTGGTTGTTCCGCGGGCTTGTCGGCCGTAGTCGCTGCCGGGGCGGTGGCCGGCGCGGCCTCAGGCTTTTTTGCTGCGGCCTTTTTCGCTGCTGGCTTGGCGGCTGGCTTCGCTGCTGCTGCCGGAGCCGGCTTGGCTGCCGGCTTGGCTACAGCCTTGGCGGCTGCGGTCTTGGTCGCGGCAGGCTTGGCTACCGCCTTGGCGGCGGACTTGGTTGCCGCGCCCTTGGCTGCCGGCTTGGCTGCGGCGGTCTTGGTGGCGGCCTTTTTCGCTGCAGGCTTGGCTGCTGGCTTGGCTGCTGGTTTGGCAGTGGCGGTCTTGGTGGCGGCAGCCTTTTTCGCTGCCGGCTTGGCTGCAGCGGTCTTGGTGGCGGCCTTTTTCGCTGCAGGCTTGGCGGCCGGCTTGGCGGCCGGCTTGGCGGCGGTCTTGCCAGCGGCTTTCTTGGCTGCCGGCTTGGCTGCGGCGGTCTTGGTCGCGGCCTTCTTCGCTGCAGGCTTGGCTGCTGGCTTGGCAGCAGCGGTCTTGCCAGCGGCCTTCTTGGCTGCCGGCTTGGCTACAGCCTTGGTGGCGGCGGTCTTGGTCGCTGCTTTTTTCGCTGCAGGCTTGGCTGCCGGCTTGGCTACTGCCTTGGCGGCGGTGGTTTTGCCAGCGGCTTTCTTGGCTGCCGGCTTGGCTGCCGCCTTGGTTGCCGATTTCGCTGCCGGCTTGGCTACTGCCGTCGACTTCTTCGCTGCCGTCGACTTGGTTGCCGTCGACTTGGTTGCCGTCGACTTGGTTGCCGTTGCCGACTTCGCTGCCGTCGACTTCGCTGCCGTGGACCTGGTCGCCGTGGTCGACTTCTTCGCTGCGGCCGGCTTTGCTGCCGCCGTGGTCTTCTTCGCCGCCGCCGGCTTTGCAGCCGCCGTGGTCTTCTTCGCTGCAGCAGGCTTTGCCGCGGCCGTGGTCTTCTTCGCCGCAGCAGGCTTGGCAGCCGCGGTGGTTTTCTTCGCAGCGGCGGCCGGCTTGGCGGTCGCAGCTTTCTTGGCAGGAGCGGCAGCGGCCTTGGCGGCGGCTGGCTTCTTCGTATCGGTCTTCTTGGTGGCGGTAGCCATTTTATTTCTCCTTCATCCGGGATGAAAATACGCACATAGTTGAAACCCGTCCGGCATACCCGTCGGCATGGCGGGCGAATTATTCATCGGCACAAGCATTTCGATGTTTGCGCTAATGAATTCGGCACCCGGCTGAACTGCTGCAGCTCCTCACGACTGCAGCACTTCAGCCATTCGACCAACGCCACCGCCCGGTACTTTGTACGTCGTACCTGCTTCGTGCCTCATGCACGGGCGCGCGGCGCCGGTCTGAAAATTCTTGTTCTTTGTGTCTCCGGGTCGGGCGTGTACTCAGCGCCGAACCTTTGCCCCTGCTCACATCGTGTCCTGGCTCTCAAAGAAAAAACCGCCCGGCCTGACTATGTTCAGGCGAGGCGGCCTACCAGTTAACCGTGTGGTCGTCGTGCATATCTGTGCGAACTTTTGTCCTGTTGTTCTTGGCTGCTTTTCAGCCGTGCTTAGTGGCTGCGTTCTTGGCTGCATTCCTGGCTGCGTTCTTTGCTTTTCGCGGGAATCGCATACTTGAAAAAGAGTGCTTGCAAATACCCCTCTTTTCAAGCTCGTAAAGTACACGAAAACCTTTGTGAAGCGCAACCGGCACGCATGCTTTTCGCGCTCTTTTTTTACTGCGCTGCGCGAGGTAACGCACATAGCCGAGTGCCCCTTGCACGTCGCGCAGCCTTGCGCGGCTTGACCGCACAGCCATCGGCGCCGCATGCCGCTTCGCATAGCGCCTTTACCTAAAGGCGCTATGCGAAGCACCGCGACCGCTGCACATGCATGAGCCGGCATGCATGCGATGCGCGATCGCGTCGCCGGCATCGCGCGGCATGGATGACGCCGCACGAAAAAAAAGTCCGCGCCAATGCACACGCGATGGCGCGCGCTCCCCCGAAAGCGCCATGCGGCAGCGGTATCGCGCCCCGATGAAGACGGCCTGCGCGCTGCACATGCCGGGTCCGAAGACGGCATGCGCCGATGCGCCGCGGACCGGCTACACTGCCGCTTCACATATCGAAAGACGAACCATGCATATCGACGCCGCACGCCATCTCGTCACCCACGCACTGCTGCCGCGCTGGCCCGACGCCAGGGTGGCGATCATCGGCGGCTCGATCGCGCGCGGCGAAGCCACGCCGACTTCCGACATCGACCTGCTGCTCGTATTCGACCGCGTCGACCAGGCATGGCGCGACACGCTGAAGGTGGGCACTCAAACGGTCGAGCTGTTCGGCCACGATCCCGCCACGTTCGACTACTTCTGCCGCGAGATCGACCGGCCCGGTGGCCGCATGCCGCTGGCGAACATGGTGATCGACGGCGTGAGCGTGCTGCCCGACGTGCCGCCCTATCGCGCCGCCACTGCCTGGCTGCGCACTCATGCGCAGCGGCTGATCGATGGCGGTCCGCCACCGCTGACGCCGGCAATGCTGGCCAGCCGCCGCTACGAGATCACCACGCTGCTCGAGGACCTGATCGATGGCACCGAACCCGACGAAACGCTGGCCACCGCGGTCAAGCTGTACGACGCGCTGGCACAGTTCGCGCTGCGCGCATCCGGTGCCTGGACCGGTGTCGGCAAGCACCTGGCGCGCCGGCTGCGCGCCACCGATCCCCAACTGGCCGCCGGCCTCGTTGCCGCGATGAACGCGATCGCCTCGGAGCCGGCCACCGGCAAGGCGCTGTTCGACGCGGCGGTGCGGCGCACGCTGGCACCGCATGGCGGCTTGCTGCTGGAAGGCTTTGCGCTGCCGGCACCGGCGGCATGGCGCAGCGAAGGGGTCGCATTTCCCGCCACGCCAGGCGATATCCAACTGCATATGGATGAGCGCTAAAAATTGATTGGCTCCCGGCGGCCATTGGGGTTATGTTGGGCGCCCCGCCATTCACCGGATCCTGCCATGCCGACACTCCTCCCACTGCGGCTCGCCGCCGCGCTGGCCCTTTCTTCCACCCTGCTTGCCGCGCCCGCGCTGGCCCAGCATGAAGCGCGGCCCGCGCAAGGACTGTCGACCAAGACCTGGACGCCGGACAACGGCAACGGCACCTTCACGAACCCGCTGTTCTACGACGAGTTCTCCGACCCGGACATGATCCGCGTCGGCGACTACTTCTACCTCACCGGCACCACGATGCACGCGATGCCGGGCCTGCCGGTGCTGCGCTCGAAGGACCTGGTGAACTGGGAGTTCATGAGCTACGCCTCGCCGAAGCTCGACTTCGGCCCGCAGTTCCGCCTGGAAGACGGCAAGGCGATCTACGGCCAGGGCATCTGGGCGCCCAGTTTCCGCTTCCACGACGGCACCTTCTACATCTTCACCAACATCAACAAACGCAGCACGCAGATCTATACGGCCACCGACCCGAAAGGGCCCTGGACGCACCGCGAGATGAAGCGCAGCCTGCACGACCTGTCGGTGCTGTTCGACGACGACGGCAAGGTCTACGTGGTGTGGGACCACCAGGAAATGAAGATGGCCCAGCTCACCGCCGACCTGACCGACCTGGTGCCGGGCACCGAGAAGGTCATCTTCGCGAAGGACCAGGGCATGGGCGAAGGCGCCCACCTGCTGAAGATCGACGGCAAGTACTACATCCTCAGCGCGAACTACGCCGGCGGCTTCCGCATGCCGGCCGCACGCGCCGACCACCCGTTCGGCCCGTGGGAGGTGAACCACTCCATCAGCACCAACGAGGGCTTCGGCATGGCCCAGGGCAACCGGCTGAAGAAGAACACGCCGCCCTTCGACGTGGCGGCCGGCGATCCGAAGCGGCACGATGCCACCGCGATCCACCAGGGCGGGATCATCCTGACCCCAGCCGGCGAATGGTGGGGCTACTCGATGATGGACTACAACTCGGTGGGCCGCCTGCTGTCGCTGTCGCCGGTGACATGGAAGGATGGCTGGCCCTACTTCGGCCTGCCGGGCAACCTGGGCCGCAATCCACGCACGTGGGTCAAGCCGAAGACGGTCAAGCCAAAGACCGCCGGGCCGCAACCGGCGACTGAACAAATTCGTGTCCCCTTCGAACGCAGCGACGACTTCAGCGGCACATCATTGAAGCCGGTCTGGCAGTGGAACCACGTGCCGGTGGACGGCAAGTGGTCGCTGGCCGAACGGCCGGGCTACCTGCGGCTGCATGCGCTGCCGGCGAAGTCGTTCTGGGAAGCGAAGAACAGCCTGACGCAGCGCGCGATCGGGCCGAAGTCGTCGCCCACCGTCGCGCTGGACCTGGCGGGCCTGAAGGATGGCGACGTGGCCGGCCTGGCCCTGCTGAACCTGCCCTACGCGACCCTGGGCGTCGAGAAGACCGCCGCCGGGCTGTCGATCGCCATGTTCGACCAGGCGCGGAACGTGACGAAGCGCGTGCCGGTCAAGCCGGATGCCAATGCCGCGCGCGTGTGGCTGCGCGCCGATGCCGACTTCCTGACCGAGAAGGCGCGCTTCTCGTACTCCGTGGACGGCAAGAACTTCGTGCCGCTCGGCGACGAGTTCACGATGATCTTCCAGCTCGTGACGTTCCAGGGGGTGCGCTATGCCCTCTTCAATTACAACACGGCCGGTGTCGAAGGAGGCGTGGCCGACTTCGACAGCATCGACGTCTATCAGCCCTACCCGCACGGGCTGATGCGGGCGATCCCGTTCGGGAAATCGATCTCGCTGACCTCTTTTGGTGCAAAGACCGGTTTGAACGCCGGCGGCGCCCGCCTGTCGGTCGGCGTGCCTTCCCGGTTCGCCGTGCAGGACATGAAGCTGGGCCGGGTGGCGCTGCGTGCCGGCAGGCAGTACCTGACGGTGGGTGCGGATGGCGCCGTGTCGCTGGCCGATGGCGCACCGGGCGAGGCGCAGAGCTTCCAGTGGATCGAGACGCCGACCGGGGAGCTGGTGCTGATGTCGATCGCGAACAACCGCTTCCTGCGAGTGGATGCAGCCGCCGGGGCGGTGGCGGCGGATAGCCCGGGGCCGCTGACGGAAAGTGGGGATGGGACGCGGTTTATCTGGTCGCGGTGAGCTCGCGATCGCCTGGCGTCTAGATAAAGAATGCCAACCTGTCGGGTTGGCGTTCTTTGTAATGGCTCACCGTATTGCCGATGCTCTAGGCGCCATCTCCCTTGTTTGCAGACCGCTGCAGGGCACGGCGCAGCCGCCAGTTATCCGTGATCGTACCTATCAGCGTCGCGAGAACGAGGACGTCGAGCGCATCCTGCCCCAGGAAGTGCCAGAAGGCCCATGCCCCCGAGGCGCTTGCCAGCGCGGCGGCGATCAGCAGAACGCGGTCGTTCATCGCTGTGACGCCAAGCAGTACGCTGGCAGCACAAGCGCATCCATGCTCTCCTTGAAGTAGTGATCGAAGCCCGACATGCTTTCTCCTTGTTAAGTGAATGTCTGGGGATCGTATCGTTGGGAATGATCGGCAATTTGCGCTGCGACAGCCCCGCTTTTGTTTTGTACTTGGATTAAGGGTCAAGGACTAAGGGATAAGGGCGAGCTCCTGTTCAGCCTGCAATACCGATCGGTGGCGTCGACGGAGGGTGTGCTTCCCTCACCCAGGGTCCTAGCGGAGAATTTCGCCATCCCCCTGCTTTTTTCGACTCTTTGATGATGCTTTGCGCTTTCCAGCTTGTTCGAAGAAGCCGCGCAGCAGAAAGCAGCGCGTTCGAGTGTGAGTCCGCAGCGAATGGACGTACATCGATTGCGGGCGCTTACAGACGCCGGAGACCTTCAGGCTTCCTCGTAGTCTTCCCCCACCAGGAGGTTACGCCCCTTCCGGCGTTCCTCGCTGAAGGCCCGGCGCTCGCGCTCCTGTTCCGGCAATGCCGGCGGAATGAACCGCACTGGCGGTGCAGCCGCCGACACGGCCGATTCCGCCGCCAGCTTTTCCGCCCGCTTCAACTCGTTCATGCACACGCGGGCGATCTTCCAGAATTTCGCGCCGGGGAAAAGCAGGGCTACAGCATGCCAGGCGTTGCGCGGCGCGCCTGCGCAGGCCGCGGCAAACTGGTTGGGCGACACGCTCCGGCCGTCATGCAGGATCTCGTCGCCAACGACTTCGGCGATACAGGTTTGCAGGTGTGACGTCGTGCGCAACCTTGTGCCCGCCGGAAGAAACAGCTCCTTCCACTGGTAGCCATGAACCGGCGATGGCTCGCGCAGGGCGCCCGTGCCGCGAGCGACAAGCCAATCGCGGATCGCCTCGTCGGCCGCTTCCGATGGCTCCGCACCCGGGCGCCAGTCCAGGTGCCGTAACAGTGCAAGCATCGTCGTGCCGGATATTTCTATGCTAACTCTGGGTAACATACTCAATCCTCCTTCTTTTGATTAGAAATCCGCTCGATTGCGCTGTGGCGTCTATCTATTGGACAGAAAAAGCAAGGAAGAGTTCCAGAAAGCGGGATAGAGGATCCGTGTTGAGTAAATCTCCCCTATAGCGCTGGGCGGGGTAACCACCTCTGCACCGGTGCACCGAAGAGGCTGCCCACCATCAGGCGGCAGACGGCAAAAGCCTCGCAAGCCGCTTCTCCCCGGCCTTCGCGGTTCGCGCCGCCCACCAATGCAAAAGGCCCGTCTCTCGACAGGCCTCCATATAAAACGTACAGCTACAGGATTACATCAATCCCAGTTCAGCGCCCCACCCGTCTGGTACTCGGTCACGCGGGTCTCGAAGAAGTTGCGTTCCTTCTTCAAATCGATCATCTCGCTCATCCACGGGAACGGGTTCTCGTC
The DNA here is from genome assembly GCF_055502615.1 of Pseudoduganella sp. jia 9. Classification (NCBI taxonomy): domain Bacteria; kingdom Pseudomonadati; phylum Pseudomonadota; class Betaproteobacteria; order Burkholderiales; family Oxalobacteraceae; genus Pseudoduganella; species Pseudoduganella sp. jia 9. The sequence goes on from NZ_JBUPWE010000005.1 coordinate 23,960, forward strand.
CTGGTCGAACATCGGCTCCAGGCCGATCTGCACGGCGCGGCGGTTGGCGATGAAGCGCAGGTAGCCCTTGAACATGGCCGCGTTCAGGCCCAGCACGCCGCGCGGCATCGTGTCTTCGGCGTAGCGGTACTCCAGTTCCACGGCTTCCTGGAACAGCGCCTTGATCTCGTCGCGGAACTGCGGCGTCCACAGTTGCGGGTTTTCCAGCTTGATCGTGTTGATCAGGTCGATGCCGAAGTTGCAGTGCATCGATTCGTCGCGCAGGATGTACTGGTACTGCTCGGCGGCACCGGTCATCTTGTTCTGGCGGCCCAGCGCCAGGATCTGCGTGAAGCCCACGTAGAAGAACAGGCCTTCCATCAGGCAGGCGAACACGATCAGCGATTTCAGCAGCGTCTGGTCGCTTTCGGTCGTGCCGGTCGTGAAGGCCGGGTCGGTCAGCGTATCGATGAACGGGATCAGGAACTGGTCCTTGTCGCGGATCGACTTCACTTCGTTGTAGGCGTTGAAGATTTCCTGCTCGTCCAGGCCCAGCGATTCCACGATGTACTGGTAGGCGTGCGTGTGGATGGCTTCCTCGAAGGCCTGGCGCAGCAGGTACTGGCGGCATTCCGGCGCCGTGATGTGGCGGTAGGTGCCCAGCACGATGTTGTTGGCGGCCAGCGAGTCGGCCGTCACGAAGAAGCCCAGGTTGCGCTTGACCAGGCGGCGCTCGTCCTCGGACAGGCCGTTCGGGTTCTTCCACAGCTCGATATCGCGCTGCATGTTCACTTCCTGCGGCATCCAGTGGTTGGCGCAGCCGGCCAGGTACTTGTCCCAGGCCCACTTGTACTTGAACGGCACCAGCTGGTTGACGTCGGTCTTGCCGTTGATGATGCGCTTGTCGTCGGCGTTGACGCGGTGCGAGATCTGCTCGGCGGTGGTTTCCGGCTCGGCCGCCTGGACGGCTGCAGGCGCGACGGGCTTGGCCACGTCATCTTCCCAGTTCAACATATTGTTCTTCCTTTGATCGGTAACGGGACCGCCGCCATGTTCAGGCGGCCCCTGTTTATATTAGATGGCGACTCGGCAGCGCGGGGGCAAGGGCCCCCGGCTGGCTCGGCGGCAACCGGCGGCAGCCGGCGGTGCGGCTTACTGGCAGGCTTCGCACTCTTCGAAACCGGCGTCGCCCGGACGCAGGTAGCAGGCGGCGCCTTCTTCCACTTGCTGCACCGTATCCGGTGCGCTGTGCGTCGGCACTGCCGGCGCTGCCGATTGCTCGGCTGCCGCGCTCGAAGTTGCCGAGGAAGAGCCGATGGCGGCCGGCGACACGGCGTTCAGCGCGCCGGTCTTCGACGTGGATTTCTCCATGTGCGACGCGGCGATCGTGCGCAGGTAGTACGTGGTCTTCAGGCCGCGCAGCCATGCCAGCTTGTAGGTCTCGTCCAGCTTCTTGCCCGATGCGCCGGCCATGTAGATGTTCAGCGACTGGGCCTGGTCGATCCACTTCTGGCGGCGCGAGGCGGCTTCCACCAGCCAGCTCGGCGACACTTCGAAGGCCGTCGCGTAGATGTCGCGCAGGTCCTGCGGCACGCGGTCGATCTTGGTCAGCGAACCGTCGAAGTACTTCAGGTCGGCGATCATCACTTCATCCCACAGGTCGCGCGCCTTCAGGTCGCGCACCAGGTAGGAGTTGATCTCGGTAAATTCGCCGGACAGGTTCGACTTCACGTACAGGTTCTGGAACGTCGGTTCGATGCAGGCCGACACGCCGATGATGTTCGAAATGGTCGCGGTCGGAGCGATCGCCACGCAGTTCGAGTTGCGCATGCCGAACTGCTTGATGCGCTCGCGCAGCGGCGTCCAGTCCATCGACGACGACATGTCCTGCTCCAGGTAGCCGCCGCGTTCCTCGGCCAGCAGCTTCACGGAATCCTGCGGCAGGATGCCGCGGTCCCACAGCGAACCCTTGTACGACGCGTACTGGCCGCGCTCTTCGGCCAGCTCGGTCGACGCGTAGTAGGCGTAGTAGCACACCGCTTCCATCGACGTATCGGCGAAGTTCACCGCTTCCTGGGAAGCGTACGGCACGCGCATCATGTGCAGGCAGTCCTGGAAGCCCATCACGCCCATGCCCACCGGACGGTGGCGCATGTTGGCGTTGCGCGCCTTGTCGACGGCGTAGTAGTTGATGTCGATGACGTTGTCCAGCATGCGCATCGCGGTGCGGATCGTCTTCTGCAGCTTGACGTGGTCCAGCTTGCCCTCTTTCATGTGGGCCGGCAGGTTCACGGAACCCAGGTTGCAGACCGCGATCTCGTCCGGGCCGGTGTTCAGCGTGATCTCGGTGCACAGGTTCGAGCTGTGCACCACGCCCACGTGCTGCTGCGGCGAGCGGATGTTGCACGGATCCTTGAACGTGATCCACGGGTGGCCGGTCTCGAACAGCATCGACAGCATCTTGCGCCACAGGTCCAGCGCGGCGATCTTCTTGAACACGCGGATCTCGCCGCGCGCCGCCGCGGCTTCATAGCCGAGGTAGGCGGCTTCGAAGGCCTTGCCGACTTTATCGTGCAGGTCCGGCGTTTCGGACGGCGAGAACAGCGTCCATTCGCCCTTTTCCATCACGCGCTTCATGAACATGTCGGGAATCCAGTTCGCCGTGTTCATGTCGTGCGTGCGGCGGCGGTCGTCGCCGGTGTTCTTGCGCAGGTCGAGGAATTCCTCGATGTCCATGTGCCAGGTTTCCAGGTAGGCGCAGACGGCGCCCTTGCGCTTGCCGCCCTGGTTCACCGCCACGGCCGTGTCGTTGACCACTTTCAGGAACGGCACCACGCCCTGCGATTTGCCGTTGGTGCCCTTGATGTGGGCGCCCAGCGCGCGCACCGGCGTCCAGTCGTTGCCGAGGCCACCCGCGAATTTCGCCAGCAGCGCGTTTTCCTTGATGGCGTCGTAGATGCCTTCCAGGTCGTCGGACACGGTGGTCAGGTAGCACGACGACAGCTGCGAACGCAGCGTGCCCGAGTTGAACAGCGTGGGCGTCGACGACATGAAGTCGAACGAGGACAGCAGGTTGTAGAACTCGATCGCGCGCGCTTCGCGGTTTTCCTCGTTCAGCGCCAGGCCCATCGCCACGCGCATGTAGAACGCCTGCGGCATCTCGATGCGCACGTCGCGGATGTGCAGGAAGTAGCGGTCGTACAGCGTTTGCAGGCCGATGTAGCCGAACTGCAGGTCGCGGTCGGCAACCAGGGCCTTGGCCAGCTTCTGCAGGTCGAACTCGGCCAGCTTCGGGTCCAGCAGCTCGGCGGCGATGCCCTTGGCCACGTATTGCGGGAAGTACTCCACGTAGGCCGCGGCGGCTTGCGCCTGCGGGGTTTCCTTGCCGAAGACTTCCTTGCGGATCGTGTGCAGCAGGATGCGGGCGGTGACCTGCGAGTAGGCCGGGTCCTTTTCCATCAGGGCTCTAGCAGCCAGGATGGCGGACTTGTACAGCTCTTCGACGGGCACGCCGTCATACAGGTTGCGGAACGTTTCGGAGAGGATCGCGTCGGCATCGACATGCTTTTCCAGGCCGGAGCAGGCGGCGTCGATCAGGTCGCGCACTTCCTGCACCACCAGCAGGCGGCGCTGGCCGTTTTCGGTGACGTGCAGTTGCGGCTCGACCACGTCGCCGGCACCGGTGGCGGCCTTCTTGGCGCGGCGCTCTTCCATCTGCTTGGCGCGGTACAGCACGTAGGCCTTGGCCACGTCGTGCTCGCCGGAGCGCATCAGCGCCAGTTCCACCTGGTCCTGCACGTCTTCGATATGGAACGTGCCGCCGGAAGGCTGGCGGCGCACCAGGGCATTCACCACGTTGTTGGTCAGCTGCTCGGCCAGGTCGCGGATGCGCGCGGAGGCGGCACCGGGGCCACCCTGCACGGCCAGGAAGGCCTTGGTCATCGCGACGTTGATCTTCGATGGCTCGAAGGCAACGACGGCGCCGTTGCGGCGGATGATACGGTAGTCGCCCAGGGCGGCTGCCGTGGCCAGGCCGCTGGCCGGCTGCGCTGCGGCCGCTGGAACTTGCTGGGCCGGTTGAGTGGTGATGTCTTGGTTGGATTGCATGTGTCTTCAGCTCCCGATTAAGTGTTCGGAACAAATTCTTCGCCACAAAAAAACGGAATCGAAATGGCAATGCCGGGGCCCTCGAAACGGATGTTCGAATGACTCGCCGGCTGCCGGTTTCAACCCGGTGGCTCATGCGTGGTGCCGGCTAGGGCGCTATCGGGGAACGGCTGGCATCCGGGCAACCTGCGGCCAGGTGATCAACGCAGTTAGCAACGCAGTTATCAACTGGGTTATCAACGCAGTTATCAACGTAGTTATCAACCGGGTTATCAACCGATATCGGCAAGTTACCCACCAACTTATCCACCAAAGCACTAGATTTAGTGCACCACACAATCTACGACACTAATTGTAGTGAGCGCGATAGCCCACGACAAGCGCTACGGCCGGAAATTTTTTGCCAGAACGGCTAATAATTCTGTTGACTTTTGAAGCCTTCGATAAGAACAGGCGTTCTTGCGTAAGCACACGCTAACCTTGGAAATATGCTAGAACCGGGTGCCTGCCCAAGCATTCAGCAGGGTGCCCCGCAAAGCGCGCCCGAGTTGCCGTTTTGATACCGCAACGCGCACTTTCCGGCCCGCGGAGCATCTCAACGTTCACCCCTCCGGCTCCTGGATCCCCAGTTTCTGCATCTGGTAGCGCAGCTGCCGGAAACTGATGCCGAGCAGTTGCGCGGCCTGGGTGCGGTTGTATTGCGTCTGGTCGAGCGCGCGCACGATGATCTCGCGCTCCACCCGCTCCAGGTAGGCCGGCAGGTTCGAGGGCAGGACCGACAGGTCGGGCAATGGCGGCATCCGCTCGCCGGCCGGCGCAGCAGCTGGCGGTACGGCTACGGGCGGTACGGCTACGGGCGGTACGGCTACGGGCGGCACGGCTACGGCCGGCACGGCAGTGGCTGGCGCGGCGATCGCCGGCGCGGCGGCTGGCGGTGCGGCACCCGCCGCCAAAGGCCCGGCCGCCTCGGCCAGCCTGGCCCCCTTCAGCGCCAGGTCGGCCACGTCGATCACGCCGTCGTTGGAAAACGCCAGCGCCCGTTCCAGGATGTTTTCCAGCTCGCGTACGTTGCCGGGGAAACGGTAGCCGCGCAGCGCCTCCAGCACGCCCGGCCCCAGCGTGGCCGGCTGGCCGCCCGCGGCGCTCAGCCGGGCCAGGATCGCCCCGGTCAGCACCGGCAAATCGTCGAGCCGGTCGCGCAGCGGCGGCAGCGACAGCTCGATCACGTTCAGCCGGTAGAAAAGGTCCTGCCGGAACCGGCCCTGCTCCACGCAGCGCGCCAGGTCCTGGTGGGTGGCGCTGACGATGCGCACGTCGACCGCTTCCTCGGCGGTGGCGCCGATCTTGCGCACGCGCCGCTCCTGGATCGCGCGCAGCAGCTTGACCTGCATCGGCAACGGCAGGTCCGCCACTTCGTCGAGCATCAGCGTGCCGCCGTTGGCGGCCTGGAAGAAGCCGTCGCGCTCGTCCGCCGCGCCGGTGAAGGCGCCCTTGCGGTAGCCGAAGAATTCGGCTTCCATCAGCGCCTCGGGGATCGCGCCGCAGTTCACGGCAATGAACGGCTTGTCGGCGCGCGCGCCCTGCGCGTGGATCTCGCGGGCCGCTAGTTCCTTGCCGGAACCCGACTCGCCGGTGATGGCGATCGGCGCCATCGAACGGGCCAGCCGGGCGATCTGCGCGCGCAGCGCCTGCATCGCCGCCGATTGCCCTTTCAGGCGGCTGTCCACCGGTTCCGTGCCCGGCACCGCGGGGCCGGCCGGCATGGTCAGCTTCAATGCCGACTGCACCATCAGGCGCAGCTGGTCGAGCTGCACCGGCTTCGTCACGTAATCGAAGGCGCCGGCCTTCAGCGCCACCACGGCGTTTTCCGCGCTGCCGAAGGCGGTCACCACGGCCACCGGCAGGCTGCGGCCGCTGGCGGCGATCTCGCGCACTAGGTCGAGGCCCAGGCCGTCCGGCAGGCGCATGTCCGTCAGAACCAGGTCGTAGTCGTGCGCGGCCAGCAGCGCGCGGGCGCTTGCCAGGTCGGCGGCGCCATCCACGTCCAGGCCCATCTTGAGCAGCGTGATCTCCAGCAGGTCGCGCAGGTCGTCCTCATCGTCTACCACCAGCACGCGGGGAGAACTGCGGGGGGAGGAACTCATGCTGTATCGTCTCGTGACAGGTGTGCGAACGTGATGACGAACCGGCCGGATGACAGCGGCGCGGTCACCGGGCCGGCATCTAGGCGGTACTCGTAGTCCAGCATCGCCTCGTTGTTCAGGCACAGTTCCCGCGCCAGGTACAGGCCCAGGCCGGTGCCTTTCGACGAGGTAGTGTAGAACGGTTCGAACAGGTGGGCCCGCACGTCTGTGGAGATGCCGGGGCCGTCGTCCTGCACGTGCAGCTCCGGCGGGCGGCCCGGCACCCCCACCACGAACAGCCGGATCGACGCCGGCTGCCGGCTGGCATAGCGGATCGCATTGCCGAGCAGGTTGAGCAGCACCTCGCGCAGGTGCAGCGGGTCGAAACGCACGGTGACGCCGCTCACCCGTGAGATGTCGAGTACCCGCGGGTCGAGCCGGTGCGTTTCGTCGAACTCGGCTTTCAGCTCGGCCACCAGCGCGGCCAGCGCCAGCGGCTCGCCATGCACGTGCGCCTTGCGCGACAGCTGCAGGATGTCTTCCACCATGCGGTTCACGCGCGCCACGTTGTCGCCGATGATCTTCAGCAGCCGGGCATGCACCGGCGTTTGCAGGTCCTCGGCCAGCAGCGAATTGGCATGGCCGATCGCCGACAGCGGGTTGCGCACTTCGTGCGCGATGCTGGCGGTAAGGCGCCCCATCGATGCCAGCTTCAGTTGCTGCGCCTGGTTTTCGATCGCCGTCACGTCCTGCAGGAAGATCACATTGCGCTCGGTGCCCGGCTCGACGGTTTCGGCAGCGGCGAAGCGCACTTTCAGGTGCGCGGCCAGGTCGGTGCGCACGCTCCAGGCCGTGGTCAGGTCGCGCAGCGCCGGATCGGTGTAGGGCTTGATCGTGACATAGACGGTATGGCGGGCCGGGTTGGCGCGCCAGTCCTCGTAGGCCTGCGCGACCGGATGCAGCGACGGCATGGCCCCCAGCCGCAGGCCCAGTGCGCCGGACAGGCCCAGCATCTGGCGCGCCGCCGGGTTGCCGGCCAGCAGGTCGCCATTCGGCCCGACGACGACGATGCCGTCGCCCGCCTGCGACATCACGAGCCGGTTGACCGCTTGCTGCACGCCGATCTCGATGCCGCGCTGCACCGCCAGCGCTTCCTGGTTGATCAGCCGCGCCGCCATGCGGTTCACTACCAGCACCGCCGCGAAGAACGCCGCGCCATACAGGCCGGCCTGCAGCAGGGCCTTGTCGCCGCCGCCATCCAGGGCGCGCCAGGTGCTCTCGGCCAGCATGAACAGCGATGCCAGCGCGGCCCAGAACAGTGCCAGCACCAGCGGCGCGAGGATCGCGCAGCCGGCCAGCGGGAACAGGTACAGGATCGCCAGCCCGCTGCGCACCCCGCCGCTCGCTGTATACAACAGCGAGATGACGACGAGGTCGCAGGTGACCTGGGACAGCAGCTGCAGCATGAACCGGCGGCGCCACCAGGCGGCCGAGAGCGCGAACAGGATTGCCAGGAACAGGTAGGCGGCGCAGGTTTGCGCGTACAGGAAGTCGCCCGTGGAATGCAGGCCGCGGCTGTCGAGGCTCAGGTAGACCAGCAGCACCAGCGCAATGACGACGCGCGTGGCGTTCAGCGTTTGCAGCGAGCGCCAGAACGTGTCGCGGGCTGCGGGAGACAGCGCCGGCAGCGGGCCGGCCGCGTTCGATCCCGGCGTGCGTCCCGGCTCGAATCCCGGCTCGAATCCCGGCTCGAATCCCGGCTCGTATCCCGGCTCGTATCTTGAGTCGGTCACCGGTGTTCGAGCCGTTGCGCGGACCGCTGCGGCGTCATTTCAGCGGTGCGTGGGCGGGACTGCAGTAATCGCGCCCGTTGGCGGGCACGTTTTCCGAGGCCGGGAAATGCACGCCGCACTGGGCGCAGCGCAGCATTGCCTCGGGCGGCGCCACCTGGCGCGACGTCGATTGCGCCTGGCGCTGCTGCTCGCGCTGCTGCTGCTCCCACTGCTGCTGCTGCTTGCGCTGCGACTGCTTCAGCTTGGAACGGATGGCGAAATACACCAGCAGCGCGAGCGCCAGCCAGAACAGGATACGTGTCATGCGAAACCTCGGTGTAGCACTACTTCCAGAACGAAACGGCTGCCGACATAGGCCAGCAGCAGCGTGGCGAATCCCGCCAGCGTGAACGACAGCGCCGTCTTGCCGCGCCAGCCGCGGAAGTGACGGCCGGCCAGCAGCGCCGCGAACAGTATCCACGACAGCAGCGTGAACACGGATTTATGGTCCCATTTCAGTGCCTGGCCGAACAGCTGCTCGGAAAACACGATGCCGGAAAGGACGGTAAGGCTGAGCAGCGCGAAGCCGAAGCCGATCAGGCGGAACAGCAGCTTTTCCATCGTCAGCAGCGCCGGCAACTGGTCCAGTGCCGAGGACAGGAACGTGACCTGCTCGCTGCGGGTATGCAGCCGCGACTCCTGCAGTGCCATCAGCACGGCGTGGAACGCGGCGATCGTCAGCGTGCTGTAGGCCAGCGTGGCCACCGCGATATGCCAGCCGAACATCGGCGAGCGGCCTTCCAGCGCGATCAGCGCGCCCGGGAACAGCGCCTGCAGCGCGCAGGCGATGGCGGCGCACGGCATCACCATGCGGCGCAAGCCGTCGAGCGCGAAATTGCGGTTTTCGATCCAGTAGGCGCCCACCGAGATCCACAGCGCCGACGACAGCATCGCCGCGAAGCCGAGCCGCAGTGAGCCGGGCACCACGACATCCATCCAAAGGCCCGCGCCATGCACCAGCCAGGCCAGCGCCGTGGCCGCGGCAATCGGCCTCGCCTTCGCGGCAGGCAACAGGGCGCACACGATGTACAGCACCGCGGCGGCGATCAGGAGAATGGTCTGCATCCGCGCAGTTTACACTAACGCGGCCTTGCCGGCGGGAGGGCAATGTTTCCTAAAAAATGGGGACGGACCCTGTTTTTAGGGAAATTTCCTGAGAAACAGGGTCCGTCCCCATTTTTGTCCGACGTCCCGGTCCATCCCTATTTTCTGATTCGCGCAGCTAGTCCACCGCGGCCAGGCGCAGCTCGTCATGGTGATGGCGCTGCTGCTCTTCCATCACCAGCTGGCCCAGCTCGCGCTTGAGGGCGTTGAAGTCGGCGGCGGCGGGGTCGCGCAGCCGCGGCAGGTCGACCAGGATATCGCGCTTGATCGTGCCGGGGCGGTAGGTCATCACCACGATGCGGTCGGCCAGGTAGATCGCTTCCTCGATCGAGTGCGTGACGAAGATGATCGTCTTCCTCAGTTCGGACCAGATGCGCAGCAGCTCGTCCTGCAGGTTGCGGCGGGTGAGCGCGTCGAGCGCGCCGAACGGTTCGTCCATCAGCATGATCGGCGAATCGAGCGCCAGCACGCGGGCGATGGCGACGCGCTGGCGCATGCCGCCGGAAAGGTCCTTCGGGTAGCGCTGCCGGAAGTCCGCCAGCGACAGCATCGCCAGCAGCTTGTCGACCGTGGCGCGGACCTGCCCCTTCGGCTGGCCCTTGATTTCCAGGCCGAAGGCGATGTTGTCCTCGACCGTCATCCATGGGAACAGTGCGTATTCCTGGAACACCATGCCCCGCTCCGGGCCGGGTGCGGCGACCGGCTGGCCGTCGGCCACGATGGTGCCGGATGACGGCAGCGCGAAGCCGGCCACCGCGTTCAGCAAGGTCGACTTGCCGCAGCCGGAAGGCCCCAGCAGGCAGACGAACTGGCCGCGCGGGATCGCCAGGTCGATATCCTGCAAGGCCACGATCTCGCGCCCGCCGGTGGCGAACACCTTGCCGACACCCGAAACGATGATGTGGGGATCGCCCATGCCTGCGCTCATGTCAGTTCTCCAGGCCGCGGTGCCAGCGCAGCAGGTGATTGTTCAGGCGGTTCACGCCCACGTCGATGGCCAGGCCGAGCACGCCGATCGTGAACATGCCGGCGATGATCTTGTCGGACCAGAAGTACTCGCGCGCCTCGGTGATGCGGAACCCCAGCCCGTTGCTGACGGCGATCATCTCGGCCACGATGACGACAATGAACGCCGTGCCGATGCCGATGCGCACGCCCGACAGGATGTACGGCACGGCCGCCTGCAGGATCACGCGCACGAACAGCGTGCCGCCCGAAGCCCCCAGATTGCGCGCCGCGCGGATATAGATGCCATCGACCTGCCGCACCCCGGCGATGGTGTTCATCAGCACCGGGAAGAACGCCCCCAGCGCGATCAGGAACACGGCCGGCGGGTTGCCGAGTCCGAACCAGAGGATCGACAGCGGAATGTAGGCGATCGGCGGGATCGGCCGCAGCAGCTGCACCAGGGGGTTGAGCCAGGCATACACGCGCGGGCTGGCCCCCATCGACAGGCCGATCGGCAGGGCCAGCCCGGCGCCGATCAGGAATCCCACCACCACTCTATATAGAGAGCCGAGCGAATCGTGGATCAGCTCTCCGGAGAAGGCCCATGCCAGCCACGATTGCGTGGCCGGATCGTGCGGCTGCAGCGGCAGCAGGTATTCGACCCATTTCGTCACCACCGCCCACGGCGACGGCAGCACTTGGGGATTGACCCACCCCTGGCTGGACGCCAGCTGCCACACGGCGACCACGGCCACCGGCACGACCATGCCGATGCCCGCTTCGCGCCAGTCGATGCGCGCCATGCCGCCTCCTACTTGACGCCGAGGCTCTTGCGGGCCTGCTCCAGCAGGTCGGTGCGGACCCAGTCCTTCGCCACCGGCGGACGGCTCATGCGGCCGACGCCGGTCTTGACCATCACGTCCGTCGTGGTCTGGATATGCTCGACCGAGATGTCGTGCGCATACGGCGAATTGCCGATCGCGTCCTCGAAGTCATCCTTGGTGATCTGGCCCTTGAACACCACCTCGCGCACGTATTTTTCCGCCACCGCCTTGTTGTCGATGAAGGTACGCGTGGCTTCGACGAAGCAGCGCATGAACTTCTCGGCCACCGGCCGGCGCTCCTTGTAGAATTTTTCCGTCATCACCATCGTGCGCACCGGCTCGCCGATCGGCGTGTTGTACGGCTTCATGATCTCGTTGCCGAAGCCCTTGTTGATGGCCTGCGACGATTGGGGTTCGGACTGCATCATGGCGTCGATGTTCTTGCCCAGCAGCGCCTGGTTCAGGTCCGCGTAGGCCAGGAACACCAGACGCACGTCCTTGCCCGGCTGGTCGGAGGCGGTCAGTCCGGCCTGCTGCAGCTCGGCCAGCAGCAGCACTTCCTGGATGCCGCCGCGCGTGACGCCCACGCGCTTGCCCTTCAGGTCCCGGATCGATTTCATGGCCAGGTCGGTGCGGCCGACCAGCCTTGCGCCGCCCTTGGCGAAGCCGGCCACCACGTAGATCGGTGCGCCGCCGGCGCGCCCGGAGATGGCCGCCTCGGATGCGGTGGCACCCACGTCCAGTTCGCCGGCGATGATCGCCTGCATCACGTCCAGCCCCTTGGCGAAGACATGTTCCTCGACCTTGATGCCGCACTTCGGCGCGATCTCCTTGATATAGGAGACCGCCCCGTAATGGGCGAACTTCAGGTTGCCCAGCCTGACCACGTCCTGCGCCTGCGCGCCGTGGACCGTGCCGAGCGCCATCAATGCCATGACCACCATCGACTTCAGCTTCATCCGCGTCTCCCCGATTGTTTGACCAGCACGGCCATCATAGCAAGCCCGGCCATGCAAATGTCGGTTGTCGGTTAATTGCGCTGGCCGTGCTGCCGCACGCGCGCCAGCCGGTCGGCCGTATCGGGATGGCTGGACAGGTAGGCGGGCACCCGGACGCCTTCTTCTTCCAGTCCATGCAGCGCCGAAAACACCCGCTCCAGGTGCGCCAGCGGCATGCCGTTGCGCTCCAGCAGCGCGATCGCGTAATCGTCGGCCTCGCGTTCCGCTTCGCGCGAATGGCGCAGGTCCAGCGCCAGCGCCGGCAGGCCGGCCACCAGCGAGCTGGCGTCGCCATACAGCACCAGCGTGGCGGCGGCCACGATGGAGCCCTGCACCAGCCGCCGTGTCAGGTGCCGGCCATGCAGGTGGCCCAGTTCGTGCGCCAGCGTGGCCATCACGGCGCCGTCGTCTTCCAGCAGTTCGACCATTTCATCGGTCAGCACGATATGGCCGGACGGCAGCGCGAACGCGTTCGGCCCGATGCGGCTCTTGCGGAACACCAGCTGCCAGCCGGGTGCCGGCCCCTCCAGCGTTTCCGGCGGCACCAGCCGGGCGAAGCGCGCCGCCAGTTCGCCGCGCCGCGCTTCGGGCAGGCAGCTGGGCGAGAACACGTGCCGGTCCAGCAGCGCCAGCGTGCCCTGCCCCATCTGCCGCTCGACCGATACCGGCAGGTTGCGCGCCACCAGGTCGGCGCCGGCCGGCAGCACGAACAGGTAGCCCAGCACCAGCACGCCGGCCGTCACGCACAGCGCCGCGAGCGCGCCGCGCCAGCTTTGCTGCGCCCGCACCACCCTGCTGTCGCGGTGGCCGGTAGCGTGCAGCAGCGCATCGAGCGCCTCCTGGTCGTCCGCCTCGAACGTGGCGGCGTCGGGGAAGGTCAGCTTGCGCGGTGCGCGGGCGATGCGCTCGGCCACGCGCATCTGCGCCAGCGGCGCGCTGCGCTCCACGTCGCCCGTCACGTGCACTTCGCCATCGCGTACCGTCAGCGTGACGCGGTGCGCCCGCGACGTCAGGCCGTCGAAGTAGCTGCCGTCCAGTTGCCGGTCCATCGTCACAGCGCCAGGTCGAAGCCGCCCAGGTCGGCGGCGCCCTCGCCGATCGCGCCGATCTCGGCGCGCTGGCCCGCCGTGATGTCGTCCAGGCTGCCGTTTACCACCAGCGACGTGCACTCGAGGCGGTACTTCATCGCGCGCACGGTGGCGAACGGGATGTACAGGCCCAGCGTGAAGATGATCGCCAGCGTGTTGGTGAGGTAGATCGCGGCGATGCGCCCGGTCGCCATCGTCGAGCGGAAATGGTGCGCACCCAGTTGCGTGTGGTTCCAGATCAGGTTCTGCAGCGCGGCCATGAAGACCCACAGCACGCACAGCATGTAGGGGTAGAACACCACCACGCCGACGATGCTGCCCAGGGCGCCGGCCTGCTCTTTCGATGTCGCGGCGATGCCGACCGTCAGTGCGACGGCGGCCACCAGCATGCCGGCGCCCATCAGCATCAGGCCGAACAAGACCAGGTACCACTTGTAGAAACTGCCCACCGGCGCGTCGAACGTGAACGGCACGCTGCCGTAGCGGCTCTGCGTGTGCTGGAAGCGCTTGATGCGCTGGTGGACGAACGGGTACAGCAGGCCGAGGCTCAGCACGCCCAGCAGCGGCAGCAGCAGGTAATGGAAGTAGGCGCCCCTGGCGCTGCCGGCAAAGCCGAAGCGGATGCCGCGGTAGCTGCTGTTATACAGCGAGAACTGCAGGCTCTTCCAGATCAGCCAGGGCATCACGGCCATCACCAGCGCCAGCATCGCCAGGCCGGCGGTCAGCGATACCTGCAACGCCAGGTTATAGCCGCCGAACAGCGCGGCGGCCACGATGCGGCCCTTCAGGATCGCGCCCGGCGTGGCGTGGTACTCGAAACCGCCGCCGGCCAGCCGCGTATTGGCATAGAAATACTGGTTGCGCCGCACCTTGGCCCAGGCCGAATAGATGCCCAGCGTGACGACCGTCAGCAGCAGGTTGACGATCCAGATCCGGAAATACTCGCCGCCGGTCGCGGTGAAGACAAAGCCCTCTTCGCGGCTCGCCGGCTCCTCCTGCTGCAATGCACCGCCGCTATATATGCTGCTCATGATGCTCCCCAAGTTGGAAATGAACAAGCACGATGCAGGGCCTTGCAATTGTTGTCAATTGGAAATGACAAACGTTCTCATCGCGTGTGCACGACTGTGACAATTGGAGAGCATCGCCGCCCGCGACGATGAAACCGGCACTGCCACACTCATGTAAAATGGCACGATTCCGGGCACCGCCCGCCCCTCTTATCTGATCACCCGACATGCTAGACAATCTGACTCAACGCCTTGCCAAGGTCGTCAAGACCATGCGCGGCGAGGCCCGCCTGACCGAGACCAATACCGCCGAGATGCTGCGCGAAGTGCGCCTTGCGCTGCTCGAAGCCGACGTGGCGCTGCCCGCGGTGCGCGAATTCATCGCCAAGGTCAAGGAAAAAGCGCTGGGCGAGGAAGTGGTGGGTTCGCTGTCCCCGGGCCAGGCGCTGGTGGGCGTGGTGCAGCGCGAACTGGGCGCGCTGATGGGCGCCGACCTCGGCCCCGAAGCCGCGCAACTGAGCTTTGCGCAGCAGCCGCCGGCGATCATCCTGATGGCCGGCCTGCAGGGTGTGGGTAAAACCACCACCGTCGGCAAGCTGGCCAAGTACCTGCGCGAGCAGAAGAAGAAAAAAGTGCTGACCGTCTCGGCCGACGTGTACCGCCCGGCGGCCATCGCGCAGCTGCAGTCGGTCACCGGCCAGGCCGGCGCCGACTTCTTCCCGTCGACCGCGCAGGACAAGCCGGTGGACATCGCCCTGTCCGCGCTGGACTGGGCGAAGAAGCACTACCACGACGTGCTGATCATCGACACCGCCGGCCGCCTGGGCATCGACGAAGAGATGATGAAGGAAATCGCCGCCGTGCACGGCGCCGTCAAGCCGGTCGAGACACTGTTCGTCGTCGATGCGATGCTGGGCCAGGATGCGATCAATACCGCGAAGGCCTTCAACGACGCGCTGCCGCTGACCGGCATCGTGCTGACCAAGCTCGATGGCGATTCGCGCGGCGGCGCCGCGCTGTCGGTGCGCCACATCACCGGCAAGCCGATCAAGTTTGCCGGCGTGTCGGAAAAGCTCGATGGCCTCGAAGCGTTCGATCCGGCGCGGATGGCCAACCGTATCCTCGGCATGGGCGACATCCTGGCGCTGGTGGAAGAAGCACGCAAGGGCGTCGATGCCAAAGCGGCGGCGGACCTGGCCGCGAAGGTCAAGGCGGGCGGCAAGTTCGACATGAACGACTTCAAGGCCCAGCTGGGCCAGATGAAGAAGATGGGCGGCATGGCCGGCCTGGTCGACAAGCTGCCGGCCCAGTTCCAGCAGGCCGCCGGCAACGCCAACATGGACCAGGCGGAAAAGCAGGTACGCCGCATGGTCGGCATCATCGATTCGATGACGCCGGCCGAACGCGCCAAGCCGGACCTGATCAAGGCGGCCCGCAAGCGCCGTATCGCGGCCGGCGCCGGCGTGCAGGTGCAGGAAGTGAACCGCATGCTGAACCAGTTCGAGCAGATGCAGACCATGATGAAAAAACTGCAGGGCGGCGGCATGATGAAGATGATGCGCAGCATGAAGGGCATGATGCCGGGCCTGCGCTGAAACGCGGCCATGGCGGCGGCGCCGCGCCTTGCCCTGACCACGTTGCAGCACAGTCCTCAACGACTGTGTTCGGCGTTCGCAAAGCCTGCTGCCACAGGCGTTATTCCCTCGAAACCGCCCTGTGCGCAAGCCCAGCGGCGGTTTTTGTCATTATTAACCTTTCCTTACGTGCCGTTTCCCACAAATAAGACGAAAAACGCTTGCATCCTTGTAAAAAGCCCACCAATATTAGCCGTGCGATTGTAGTGCGCAAATTTCCATGTGTTTGTTAAGGAGGCTCGAATATGGCAACAGCCAAGAAATCCACGGCAGCACCTGCCAAGAAAGCCGCAACGAAAGCGGCTCCGGCAAAAAAGGCCGCCGCTCCAGCGAAAGCTGCAGCCAAGCCGGCAGCGAAAAAGGCAGAACCCGCAGCACGCAAGCCCAATGCAGCATTCATGAAAGAGATGACTCCGTCCGCAGAGCTGTCCCCGGTAGTAGGCGCCTCCCCGCTGCCGCGTACGGAAGTCACGAAGAAAGTCTGGGAATACATCAAGAAGCACAATCTGCAGGACGCCGCCAACCGCCGCATGATCAACGCAGACGACAAGCTGAAAGCTGTCTTCGGCGGCAAGGCCCAGGTATCCATGTTCGAAATGACGAAGCTGATTTCCGATCACCTGAGCTGACCATGCACCGGCCAGTCCGGTACCGAACACCATCCCCGGCGTGTCATGCGACCGGGGATTTTTTTTGGGGCGAACAATTGCGTGAACCGATGCTGCTGGCCGACGAACACCGGTGTCACACACCGGTGTTGCTACTTCCAGTTGTTCCAGGCTTTCAGCACCGCGTTCGGATAGGCCGGCTTGCCGCGGCTGCCGTTGTAGCGGCCCAGCGCGAGATAGAGATCGCCGCGCTCCATGTCCAGGTACATGCGCAGGATCGCGCAGCCATAGCGCAGGTTGGTCTGCATGTTGAACAGCTTGCGGCGGTCGCTGTCGCCGATCACGTTGGTCCAGAACGGCATCACCTGCATGTAGCCGCGCGCACCCACGATCGACACGGCGTACTTGCGATACGCCGATTCCACCTGGATCAGGCCCAGCACGAGCGACGGTTCGAGGCCGGCGCGGCGCGCTTCATACCACACCGTCTCGAGGAATTCGCGGCGGTGCAGTTCGTCCGGCAGCTTGCGTTTCAGGCGGCCGGACATCTCGGCCAGCCAGGCATCGTAGCGCGCCTGGTCGGCCGGATTGGTGAACACCGGCTTCGGCGCACGGGCGTCGAGGATCGCGTTGGACAGCGCCACCCGCACCGAGTCGGCCAGCGCTTCTTCCTTCTGGTTGCCGGCAAAGCCGAACGGCGCGCACAGCACGCCGGTGGCGAAGGCCAGCGTGTGCCACCAGCGCAAGGGGCGCGCCCACCAGCGGCGCCGTTCCCGGCCCGCCTGCATTACTGCTGCACTCGGGCCTTGATGAAGGCCACGATGTCCGCCAGCGGCACGTTGGTGGCCTCGGTATCGCGGCGGCCCTGGTATTCCAGGTTGCCTTCCTTCAGGCCACGGTCGCCGATCACCACGCGATGCGGCACGCCGATCAGTTCCCAGTCGGCGAACATCGCGCCCGGGCGCAGGCCGCGGTCGTCGACGATCACGTCGATGCCGGCCGCCAGCGCCGCCGCGTACAGCTTCTCGGTCTCTTCCTTCACCAGCTCGCTGCGGTCGTAACCCATCGGGCACAGCACCAGCTCGAACGGCGCGATCGAGGTCGGCCAGATGATGCCCTTGTCGTCGAAGTTCTGCTCGATCGCCGCGCCCAGGATGCGCGTGACGCCGATGCCGTAGCAGCCCATCTGCAGCGGCGCCGGCTTGCCGTTCTCGTCCAGGTAGGTGGCATTCATTGCAGCCGAGTACGCGGTCCCCAGCTGGAACACGTGGCCCACCTCGATGCCGCGCTCGATCGCCAGCACGCCCTTGCCGTCCGGCGAAGGATCGCCTTCGACCACGTTGCGCAGGTCGGCCGTCACGTGCGGCTCGGCCACGTCGCGGCCCCAGTTGGCGCCGGTGAAGTGGAAGTCTTCCTCGTTCGCGCCGGTGACGAAATCGGCCATGTTGGCCACGGTGCGGTCGGCCACGATGGTAACCGGCGCCTTCGTGCCGATCGGGCCCAGGTAGCCCGGCTTGCAGCCGTACACTTCCAGGATTTCCTCTTCGGTGGAGAAGCGGTACGCGCCCTGCAGGCCCGGTACCTTCGAGGCCTTGATCTCGTTCAGTTCATGGTCGCCGCGCAGCAGCAGCATGAAATACTGCTTGGCCAGTTTGCCGTCGGTTTCCGTTTCAACCGTCAGCGCCAGCGTCTTCAGCGTCTTCGACAGGTCGATGCCCAGCAGTTTCGCCACATCTTCGCACTTGGCGGCCTTCGGCGTGGCCGTCTTCACCAGCTCGGCGGACGGCGCCGGACGGGTGCCGCTCGGCACCGCCTCGGCCGCTTCCATATTGGCCGCGTAGTCGGACGTGGGGCAATACACCAGCGCATCCTCGCCGGTACTGGCGATCACGTGGAATTCATGCGAACCGGTGCCGCCGATGGCGCCGTTGTCGGCCGCCACGGCGCGGAACTTCAGGCCGAAGCGCGTGAAGATCTTCGTGTAGGCATCGAACATCACCTGGTAGGACTTTTGCATGCCTTCCAGGTCGCGGTCGAACGAGTACGCATCCTTCATCGTGAATTCACGGCCGCGCATCAGGCCGAAGCGGGGGCGGCGCTCGTCGCGGAACTTGGTCTGGATGTGGTAAAAATTCAACGGCAGCTGGCGGTACGACTTGATTTCGCTGCGCACGACATCCGTGATCACTTCCTCGGAGGTGGGCTGGATCGCGAATTCGCGGCCATGCCGGTCCTTCACGCGCATCAGTTCCGGCCCCATCTTGTCCCAGCGGCCGGTTTCCTGCCACAGCTCGGCCGGCTGGACCAGCGGCATCAGCAGCTCGATGGCACCGGCGCGGTTCATCTCCTCGCGCACGATCGCCTCGACCTTGCGGATCACTTTCAGGCCCATCGGCATGTACGTGTAGATGCCCGAACCGAGGCGCTTGATCATGCCGGCTCGCATCATCAGTTTGTGGCTGACGATTTCGGCGTCGGAAGGCGCCTCTTTAAGTGTGGAAATAAAAAACCGTGACGCACGCATATCTGTGAATTCTTTTCAAAAAGAGAGGGTTATAATCAACCTAATTTTAAAGGATTAGCTGGCTGATGCATCCATCATTTATACAACGCGTTCAACTGCGGCGTTCAACTGCGGGCTTGCTGGCCGCCTCCGTACCAGGGGGGCTGTGCCGATAGGCGCATTTGTGGGCAACAATGTAAGAAGATAGATGTATGAGGGCTGCGTCGGCACGCAGAAAGTTTGAGGTGCACTATGCTCGATCGGGAAGGGTTCCGCCCCAACGTCGGCATCATCCTGCTCAACTCGCATAACGAGGTGTGGTGGGGCAAGCGGGTGCGCGAGCACTCATGGCAATTTCCGCAAGGAGGGATCAAGTACGGCGAAACACCCGAGCAGGCCATGTATCGGGAGCTGCAGGAAGAAATCGGGCTGAAGCCGGAACACGTGAAAATCGTGGGCCGCACGCGCGACTGGCTGCGCTACGAGGTACCGGACCATTTCATCAAGCGCGAGATCCGCGGCCACTACCGTGGCCAGAAGCAGATCTGGTTCTTGCTGCGCATGTGTGCGCGCGACAATGAAGTGAACCTGCGCCTGACGGACCACCCCGAGTTCGACGCCTGGCGCTGGCACGAATACTGGGTGCCGCTGGACGTGGTCATCGAATTCAAGCGCGAGGTGTACCAGCGCGCGCTGCAGGAACTGTCGCGTTTCCTCACCTGGCCCGCGCACGGCGAACGCCGGCATTCGTCGCGCTACCTGCGCCAGCCGCACGGCCGCGGCCAGCAGGGGCAGCGTCCGCCGCAACAGGCCGCCGCGGCGCCGCCGCAGGAACTGGCCGGCTGCGACGGCGCGGCCCTGGCCGGTTCCGCCAAGCGCTGACGGGTTCGCTGGTATTCCGCTGGTGCCCGATGCACCGGTGTCGGTCATCCTGCCTCCGGCAGGGTGTCCGACACCGGTTCTCCCCTGCCGCTTCGTGCCGCCGCCCGGCACCGGCCAGCGTTTCTTTGTACAATGTGCGCCTCCCCGCACAATGCCCGCCTCCGCCAGCACATGTTCACCCCCTCTTCCCACGACGTACGCCGCTTCTTCTGCGAAGTGTTCCGCAAGGACCGCGCCCATGAAATCCTGACCCCGCTCGAAGCGATGGCGCTGGACTGGGTGCGCCTGCATCCCGAATACGACGAAGCGCTGACCGACGTGGACGCCGCGCTGGCGCGCGATTATTCCGTGGAGGGCGGCCAGGCCAATCCCTTCCTGCACCTGGCGATGCACCTGTCGATCTCCGAGCAGGTATCGATCGACTCGCCGCGCGGCATCCGCGCCGCCTACGAAGCGTTGTCGAAAAAGCGCGACTCCACGCACGAGGCGCAGCACGAAATAATGGAATGCCTGGGGGAAATGATCTGGAAGTCGCAGCGCAGCGGCCTGCCGCCGGACGGCGAAGCGTACATCGACGCCGTCAAGCGGCGCGTGCAGCAATAAAAAAAACTGGGGACGTACCCCTGTTTGGAGGAAATTTCCTCCAAACAGGGGTACGTCCCCAGTTTTGTTGTAGTGGAATTACCGCTTGACGACCATCGTGCCTGGCAGGCTGTGGAAATACGCGGCCAGGTCCTCGATATCCTTGTTCGACAGCGGCTTCACCAGCCCGCCCATGATCGGATTATTGCGGCCGTTCGGGCCGTCGCCGCGCTTGTAGGCGGTCAGCGCGTGGGCCAGGTAGTCCTTGTGCTGGCCGGCCAGCTTCGGATAGCTCGGGTCGATCGGCGAGTTGTAGTCCTTGCCATGGCAGGTGGCGCAGGCGTATTTGTCGGCCAGCGCCTTGCCGTTGTTGATGTTGCCGCCGGCGGCACAGGCGGCGGCGGAGGCGAGGCAGCAGGCCACGGCGAGCAGGGTTTTCTTCATCGTGGTCGTCCTCATTTCTGCTTGGCGTAATAGGCGGCGATGTCGGCGATGTCCTGGTCGGACAGGCTGACGGCGATGCCCTTCATCGAGGGGTGCTTGCGATCGCCTTTCTGGTAGGCCTTCAGCGCCGCTTCGATGTACCGGGCGTTCTGGCCGCCGATCTTCGGCACCTGGAACACTTCCGGGAAGGTGGCCTTGTAGCCGGGGATGGCATGGCAGCCGATGCACATTTCGATCTTGGCTGGCGCGGCGGCCGGGTTGCCGACGATGTCCGCGGCGACGGCGACCTGGGTTGCCTGCGTGGCGCCGGCAAGCAGGAACACTGCTATGAGTCTATTCATGGGTGGCTAGTCGAATCCAAAAGAGTAATTGGAGGGGACTCATTCTCATCGCGGTCTCCTTGTCCCCCTTGCTGCTTGCATAAAGACTTGCTTTTCGTGCTACCAGCGGCCGATTCTAGCGCAGCTGTTTCCGGTCGTCCACCACGATTCCAGTACGTTCTGGACTGCTCTGAACTACCGTATACTGGCCTTTTCCCCTCCGTTCCGGAAAGCTTTTCCATGACCGTTCCCCACCAGAACCCACGTTTCGAAGGCTCCGCGCACTACGTTGCCACCGCCGACCTGCAACTCGCCGTGAACGCGGCGCTCACGCTGCAGCGCCCGCTGCTGGTCAAGGGCGAGCCGGGCACCGGCAAGACCATGCTGGCCGAGGAAGTGGCCGCGGCGCTGGACCGGCCACTGTTGCAATGGCACGTCAAGTCGACCACCAAGGCGCAGCAGGGGCTGTACGAATACGACGCGGTGTCGCGCCTGCGCGATTCCCAGCTGGGCGACGAGCGTGTGCGCGACATCCACAACTACATCGTCAAGGGCGTGCTGTGGCAGGCATTCACCGCGCCGGAACCCGTGGTGCTGCTGATCGACGAGATCGACAAGGCCGACATCGAATTCCCCAACGACCTGCTGCGCGAACTGGACCGGATGGAGTTCTACGTCTATGAAACGCGCGAGATGGTGGTGGCGAAGCACCGCCCGCTGGTCATCATCACGTCGAACAACGAGAAGGAATTGCCGGATGCCTTCCTGCGCCGCTGCTTCTTCCACTACATCGCCTTCCCCGACAAGGATACGATGGAAGCCATCGTCAAGGTGCATTTCCCGCACCTGAAGCAGGAATTGCTGGCGCAGGCGCTGCAGACGTTCTACGAAGTGCGCGATGTCTCCGGCCTGAAGAAGAAGCCGTCCACGTCGGAATTCCTCGACTGGCTGAAACTGCTGCTGGCCGAGGATATCCCGCCCGAAGCACTGCGCAGCAAGGACAGCAAGGCGATCGTGCCGCCGCTGCACGGCGCGCTGCTGAAGAACGAGCAGGACGTGCACCTGTTCGAACGCCTGGTCTTCATGTCGAGGACCAACCGGTGATCGACGTCCAGCCCGTCACATTGGCGTTCAACGGCGTGCGCCTGGAGCCGCTGGGCCAGGAGCATGCCGACGGCCTGCGCGCCGCCGCCCGCGACGGCGAACTGTGGAAACTGCGCGTCACCTCCGTGCCCGAGCCGGAAAACGTGGCGGCGTACATCGCCACCGCGCTCGAGATGCGCCCCGGCCGCCTGGCCTTCGCCGTGCTGGATGCCGCCACCAGAGAGGTACTGGGCACCACCAGCTACCACGACATCGTGCCCGCCATCGGCCGCCTCGAGATCGGCTATACCTGGTATGCGAAAAGCCGCCAGCGCAGCCACGTGAACACCAGCTGCAAGCGCATGCTGCTGGCCCACGCGTTCGACACGCTGGGCTGCGCCGTCGTCGGCCTGCGCACCGACAACTTCAACCATGCCTCGCAGGCCGCCATCGAACGGCTCGGCGCGAAGAAGGACGGCATACTGCGCCACCACGCGATGCGGCGCGACGGCACCGTGCGCGACACCGTCATGTACAGCATCGTGCGCGGCGAATGGCCGGAAATCCGCGCCCATGTCGACGACCTTCTGCAACGTCCACGGCCATGCTGATCGACTTCTTCTTCACGCTGAAGGATGCGAAAATCCCCGTCACCATCAAGGAGTTCCTGACCTTGCTGGAAGCGATGGAACGCGGCGTCGTCACGCAGTCGCTCGACGATTTCTATTACCTGGCGCGCCTGGTGCTGGTGAAGGACGAAGCCCACTACGACCGTTTCGACCGCGCCTTCGCCCAGTACTTCAACGGCATCGACGGCGCGTTCGACGGCAAGGCCTCGATTCCCCTCGACTGGCTGCTGCAGCGGATGAAGCGCGAGCTGACCGACGAGCAACGGGCCGCGCTGGAGAAATTCGGCTACGACAAGCTGATGGACCGGCTGGCCGAACTGCTGAAGGAACAGAAGGAGCGCCACGAAGGCGGCGGCAAGTGGATCGGCACCGGCGGCACGTCGCCGTTCGGCAATGGCGGCACCAATCCGGAAGGCATCCGAATTGGGGGAAATGAGGGCGGAAAAGGCGGCAACCGCACGGCGGTCAAGGTGTGGGAGCAGCGCACCTACAAGGATTACGACGCCGCCAAGGAGCTGGGCACCCGCAACATCAAGGTGGCCCTGCGCCGCCTGCGCCGCTTCGCGCGCGACGGCGCCCACGAAGAGCTGGCGCTGGACCAGACCATCCGCGCCACCGCCAACAATGCCGGCTGGCTCGATATCCGCATGCAGCCGGAGCGCCGCAACAACGTCAAGGTACTGATGCTGTTCGACGTGGGCGGCACGATGGACGACCACGTCGAGCGCACCGAGGAACTGTTTTCCGCCGCGAAGTCGGAGTTCAAGAACATGGAGTTCTTCTACTTCCACAACTGCGTCTACGACTACCTGTGGAAAAACAACCGGCGCCGCAACGCCGAGCGCTTCTCCACCTGGGACGTGCTGCGCAAGTATCCGCCCGATACCAAGCTGATCTTCGTGGGCGACGCCACCATGAGCCCTTATGAAATCCTGCAGGCGGGCGGCTCGGTCGAATACAACAACGAGGAAGCCGGGGCCGAATGGCTGGCCCGCTTCACGCACTCCTTCCCGATGTTTGTCTGGCTCAATCCGGAACCGGAACAGTACTGGCAGTACCGGCAATCGATCGCCATCGTCCGGCAGATCGTCAACGGCCGCATGTTCCCCACCACGCTCGAGGGGCTGGAGCGGGCGATGCGGGTGCTGAGCAAGTAATAGGGTAAGGGAAACGGTTGACTGGTTCGCTGGGATTCAACGTTTGCGCAGCATTGGCGCGTTCGAAGCCATCCCTTATTCAGCCACGGTATCGGTCATGCCAATCCGATTCCCCAGCCGCGCTTTCGATAACGCCACTGCCTCGTGCAGCTTTTGCTCCAATACTTGCCTGGATGGCAAACCGATCAGATACTCGGCGACATGAATGCCGCTTTGATCGAGCTCCAGCAACTCGATCTGTTCACGATTTTTACCTGTACAAAGAATAATTCCCAGCGGCGGTGCCTCGCCCGGTTCTTGTTCATATTTGGCCAGCCATCGGAGGTAGAGCTCCATCTGGCCTTTGTCAGCCGCCTTGAATTCTCCAAGCTTGAGTTCAATGGCGACCAAGCGCCGCAAGCGGCGGTTATAGAACAGCAAGTCGATATAGAAGTCAGTATTGTCGATTTGCAGCCGCTTTTGGCGGGCTACGAAACTGAAGCCAGCCCCTAGCTCCAGCAGGAAATTCTCCAGTTCTCTCAGGATGGCATCTTCGAGGTCCTTTTCGAGGTAGCGATCATGTAGCCCGAGAAAATCCAGCACGTAGGGATCCTTCAGCACGAGGTTCGGCCCTATCACGCCCTGATCGCGCAGAGAGGTCAGCTCGTTCTCCAGCAGCTCATCGGGCTTGCGGGAAAGCGCTGTGCGCTCAAACAACATGGAATCGAGGCGCCCCTGCAAGGTACGGGTGCTCCAGCCTTCGCTGCGGCACATTTCCAAGTAAAAATCGCGTTTGAGGGGATCGTCTATGTAGATCAGACTGCGCAAATGAGTCCAGCTCAATTGTCTACTCAGTGAGTAGACAATTTCCTCAGTTTCGAACACTTCACCAAAACGCATCATGTGGCGCAAATTCTTGGCACCGAAGCCACGCCCATGATCAGCTTCCAATTGCCGAGCCAGCGAAACGACAATCTGTTCGCCATACCCTGCCCGTTCTCCATGGAGCACCTCTGCGCATATGCGCCGGCCAATACGCCAATAGAGCATCGTCAAGGCCGAGTTAACCGTAGCGGCCAGCCCTGCCCGTGCTTCACCGATCAGCACACGGATATCGCCAACCAGAGCGGGTGCAGCAGTCGCAGCTTGTACATTTTTCGGTTCCACAACTTGCTCCTCGATACAGGGAGTCGGCACGCATCTGTTGCCAACCACAATAATTATGCAACACATTGACGCGCCATATAAGCCCACAGCGAACGGCCGCTAGCCGCAGACGACAGGCCACATCAAGCGAGGCCTGCTGTCTCCAATATCCACATCTAACAATTCGCCACCAAGCATGGACGAAACGAACGATGATGGTGCTGTCGAATTAGCATTACGGCTTTTACACGGCGATTACACGAGCTCCCCTCTTCTTTACAGACCCGTCCAGGGCGTACTGCTATCGTGAATCCAGTCCAACTGCACAGCGATGGCCACCATGACCGATACCGTACCCTGCCCCACCCGGCTCCTCCAGATCACCGTCGACAGCGCCTGCATGCTCGACCTGCGCCGCCTCATCGTGCGCCATTGCGGCAGCATGCTGTCGTTCATGCGCATGCAGCCCATCGAGCATGCGACGAGGATGGTCGTGTGGCTGCGTGTCACCGAGCCGGCGATGCGCGCGCTGATGGCAGCGGTGATGCAATCACTGCCCTCCGCCCAGTTCGGCCGCATGGTGAAATCATGATCGTCACCGTCATCAGCGAGGGCGCCTGCGAAGCGAAGATGCTGCTGGCCGAACGGCTGGCCACCCAGCGCGGCCAGGCCGGCCGCAAGGTACTGTTGATGGACGCGGACTCGCAACCGCACCCCCCGCTGCCCTTGCCTGCGCGGACCGTCAACGGCAAGGGCGTGGGCGCGGAGCTGGAAAACCTCGGGCAGCGCTTCCAGGACATCGTCGTCGATGCCGACGGCCGCGATTCCCTGGGCAGCCGGGCCGCGCTGGTCGCCGCCCGCGTGGTCGTGATCCCCGCCGACAACCTGCAAGGCGACGCCGTCCGCGCCGCCCGGCTGGCCGAGCGAATCGACAACGCACGGCTGTTCAACCCGGGCCTGCGCATCGTCATCGTGCCCGGAGTATTGCCGATCTCCGCCACGCTGCGTGAGCGCCTGCCCGGTGCCGAAGTGACGGCGGGCGGCGACGCGCTGTATGCCTGCGTGTTCCGTAACTGACCCGTCAGCGAACGGTCAGAACACCTTCGACACCGTTACCACCACGCCATCCCGCCCCGTGAACTTGCCATTCACGGGCGACGCGTAGGCGGATTCACTGGCGTTGGTGCCAATATATGCCAGCGCCACGGCGACAACGCCGAAGTCCCCCGTCACGCCGGCCTTCCAGTCCGTGTAGCTGGCGGCATCGTGGTTGCGCACTTTCTGCCGGCCGGCGTGCAGGTTGATGGTCCAGCCGTTGCCCAGGTCCTGGTTGACCGAGGCATCCAGGTAGCCGCTGTGGCGGCTGTCCGCAAAACCGAACAGGTTTGTCGCCGCATGCGAATACTTCAGCGTGGCGGGGCCATAGCCCAGCTGGCCGTAGAGCTCCAGCGTATCGGCGTCCGGATGCAGGCCGTTCGACGGGTAGGCGTAGCCCAGTACTCCCACGTCATACGTGAAGCCGTTCGCGAACTCGCCGCGCTTGCCGGCATAGACGTCGATCTCCACGCTGCCGTCGCCGCCCGCATCCTTCGTCCACTTGATCGTCGAGGCCCAGGCGCCCACGTAGAAGCCATTGGCGGTCCAGTCGGCACCGCCCTGCAATGCCGGTTGCAGCCGGGTCTGCGAAATGCCCCGGTAGCGGTAGTCGGAGACGCCGGCCACGTTGTACGTGACCTGCGCCGAAGCGCCTGACGCAAACAGGAAGGCAAGGGAGAGGCCTGAAATCAGTCGTTTCATGATGGTCTTTCAAAATAGTGGGATGTACGGGGCCTTCGCCGTCGCGCGAAAGCGCACGGCGCAGCTGGCCCGGTGCTGCCTGGTAAAGACTTCTAGCCGGGTGCGAGCAGCAGCCGGTAGCCGACCGCCGTCTCGGTCAGCAGGTGCGCCGGCTGGGCGGGATCGCGTTCCAGCTTCTGGCGCAGGTGGCCCATGTAGATGCGCAGGTAGTGGCCGTTTTCGGCATTCGAAGGCCCCCATACCTCGCGCAGCAATTGCGGATTCGTCACGACCCGGTTGGCATTGTTGACCAGGACGGACAGCAGCCGGTACTCGGTCGGCGTCAGGTGCACCATCTGGCCGGTGCGGGTGACCATGCGTGCCGGCAGGTCGACCTTCACGTCGCCGAACTGCACCACGCCGGCGGTATCCTGTTCCGGCGCGCGCCGTCGGCGCTGCAGCGCCCGTACCCGGGCCAGCAACTCGCCCACGCCAAACGGTTTCGTCAGGTAGTCATCGGCGCCGGCGTCGAGCGCCCGGATCTTGTCTTCTTCGCTGACGCGGGCCGACAGCACGATCACCGGCACCGGGGACCATTTGCGCAGGTCGGCGATCAGGTCCACGCCATCGCCATCGGGCAGGCCCAGGTCGACGATCACCAGGTCGGGGCGGCGCGTGCCGGCATCTATCAGGCCGCGCTGCATGGTTGCCGCCTCCTGCACGTTCCAGCCCGCCTCCTCCAGCGCCAGCCGCACGAAGCGGCGGATCTGCGGTTCGTCTTCGACCAGCAAGGCGGTCGGCATCAGCTTGTCTGTCAACTTATCGGTCATCCAAAGATTCCTCCGGCAGCGCGGGCGGGGTGCCCAGCGGCAGCGCGAAGACCAGGGCCGCGCCGCCGCCGTCGCCGCGCCGCGCGGAGATCGCGCCGCCGTGTGCCTCGACGATCGCGCGGCAGATCGCCAGCCCCAGCCCGACGCCGGGCTTGGCCGACTCGCGTTCGCCGCGCGTGAATTTTTCAAAGATCGCTTCTTCCTGGCCGGCTGGCAGGCCCGGGCCGTCGTCGGCCACCGTCACTTCCAGTTTGCCGTCGCCGACCTGGGCGGACAGCGTGATCGTGCTGCCCGCCGGCGTGTACTTCGCCGCGTTCTCCAGCAGATTGCCGAGCACGCGTTCGACCAGCACGGCGTCATAGCGCACCAGCGGCAAGCCGGCCGGCAGTTGCGTCGCGATACGGTGCCCGGCCAGCAGCGCGCGGCTGGCGCGCAGTGCGCTGCCCACGGCTTCCTCGATCGACTGCCACTGCAGGTTCAGCCGCACGGCGCCACTTTCGATGCGCGCCATGTCGAGCAGATTGGCCACCAAGGTGCTCATGCGCACTGTTTCTTCCTGCAGCGCGCGCGCCAGGTCCATCTGCGCGGCGGACAGCGCCGGCTTCGACATCGCCAGCGATTCGGCCAGCCCCACCAGCGACGTCAGCGGCGTGCGCAGGTCGTGCGACAGCGCCGCCAGCAGCGAATTGCGCAGCCGTTCCGACTCCATCTGCACCAGCGCATGCTGCGCCACGTCAATGTAGTGCACGCGCTCCAGCGCGATCGCGGCCAGCGCGGCGAACGTGTCCAGCTGGCGGCGCTGCTCGGGAATCAGCAGCCAGCGGCGCTCTTCCGGTTGCAGCGCCAGCACGCCCCGGGTACGCATCGGCGCGACCAGCGGCAGGTAGAACAATGGCGAGGCCGGCAGCGTGCCGGTGCCGATGCCGGCCGGCTCGGCGTGGTCGAATGCCCATTGCGCGATGGCCGGGTCCGGGACGGCGGCACTGCCGTCACCATCGGCACCATTGGTACCATCGGCCGCCTCCGCCGGTTCCAGGCGGCCCCCGGCGTCCGGCAGCAACAAGGCCACGCGCGCGCGGAACGCCTGCGCCAGCGTGCGCTGCGTGATCTCGAGCACCTGCTCCGCCTGCAGCACGCCGGTCAGTTCACGCGCATATTCGTACAGTGCGCGCACGCGCTCTTCGCGGTGCGATGCCACCCTGGCCTGGAAGCGCAGGTTCGCCGTCAGGTGGCTCGTGATCAGGCCGACGACCAGCATCACGGCAAACGTGATCAGGTACTGCAAATCGCTGACGGCAAACGAGAACGCCGGCTGCACGAACAGGAAATCGAACGCCGCCACGCTGGCAAAGCTGCACAGCACGGCCGGCCCGCGGCCCAGGCGGAAGGCCACCACCAGTACGGCGAGCAGGAACAGCATCGCGATGTTGGTGATTTCCAGCGCCCCCGCCAGCGGCAGGCCCGCCAGCGCGACCGTGCCGCTGGCCGCCAGCGCCAGCAGGTAGGATTTCACGCCCGTTCCGTCCGGAATGTTTCCAAATAACTGGAGCCTGTCACCGGTTTTGCTAAATAACTGGAGCCTGTCAGCGGTTTTGCTGGAACTATTCTCGCTGGCAGCGACTTCGATGAGGTCCAGCGCCGGTGCGGCGGCGGCGATGCGGCGCAGGTGGGGTGTGCGCCACGGCCAGGTGGGCGCCGCGCGGCCCAGCACCACTTTTGCGATGTTCTGCGCCAGCGCGTAGCGGGCGATGGCGGCACCGATGTCGTCGCCGGCCAGCACCGCCGTCGTGGCGCCCAGGTCCTGCGCCAGCTTCAGCGTCTGCAGGATCCGCTCGCGGCGTTCCGCGGGCAGCCGTTGCAACGCCGGTGTCTCCACGTAGACGGCATGCCAGTCCGTATTCAGCTGGCTGGCCAGCCTGGCGGCGCTGCGCACCACCTGTTCGCCGCCGGGACGCGGGCCGACGCAGGCCAGCAGCGCGACACCCGATTTCCACAGCGGACGGATGGATTTTTCCACGCGGTAGGCCTGCACGTCGTCGCCGATGCGGTCGGCGGTGCGGCGCAGCGCCAGTTCGCGCAGCGCGATCAGGTTGCCCTTGCGGAAGAAGTTGCTGGCAGCGCGCCCGGCCTGTTCGCCCTGGTAGACCTTGCCTTCCTTCAGGCGGCCGAGCAGTTCATCGGCGGGCAGGTCCACCAGCACCACTTCGTCGGCGCGGTCGAACACCGTGTCCGGCAGCGTTTCGGCCACGCGGATGCCGGTGATGCCGCCAACCACATCGTTCAGGCTTTCCAGGTGCTGCACGTTCACCGTGGTGAACACGTCGATGCCCGCTTCGAGCAGTTCCTCGACATCCTGCCAGCGCTTCGGGTGGCGCGAGCCGGGCGCGTTGGAGTGCGCCAGCTCGTCCACCAGCACCAGGTCCGGCCGCCGTGCCAGCGCGCCATCGAGGTCGAACTCCGGCAGCGTCCTGCCGCGCCACGCCGTCCCCTTCAACGGCAGTACGTCGAGCCCGTCGAGCAGCGCGGCGGTATCGGCGCGGCCATGCGTCTCGACGATGCCCACCAGCGGCCGCACGCCCCCGGCCTGCAGCTTGCGCGCGGCCGACAGCATCGCGTACGTCTTGCCCACGCCGGCCGACGCACCGAAATAGATGCGCAGCCGGCCGCGTGCCTCGCGCTGCTCGCGGGCCTGCACCCGGGCCAGCAGGGCATCCGGGTCGGGGCGTTGGCTGTCGATGGGAATCATGCGGGGCAGTGTAGACGATTACCGCGCAGCGGGAGCGACCTGGTCGGGCGCCAGCCTGTCGAGAGCTAAATTCAGCGCCAGCACGTTCACCTTCGGCTCGCCGAGAAAGCCGAACGATGGCCGCTCGGCATGCCGTTCGACCAGGGCCTGCACGCGGGCCGGTGCGATGCCGCGGGCGCGCGCCACCCGGCCGGCCTGGTAATGCGCCGCGGCCAGGCTGATGTCCGGATCCAGGCCGCTGGCCGACGCGGTCACGAGGTCCACGGGCACCGGCGCGCTATTGCCCGGATCGGCCTCGCGCAATGCCGCGATGCGGCCCTTGACGGCGTCGAGCAGCGCCGGGTTCGCCGGGCCCTGATTCGAGCCGCCCGACCCGGCCGCGTTGTTCGGCGCCGGCGCCGTGGCCGACGGGCGTCCCCAGAAGTAGCGCGGCGACGCAAACGCCTGGCCGACCAGGCGCGAGCCGATCGCCTTGCCGTCACGGGTGGCAAGGCTGCCGGCGGCCTGGCCGGACCAGGCCAACTTGCCGAAGCCGGTCACGACATAGGGATAGACGACGCCGCACAGCAGCGTCAGCGTGGCGAAGATGGTTGCCGCGGGGCGGAGATGGGAAATCATGGTAGATCCTTTCAGACGAAATTCAGTGCGGCGAGCGCCATGTCGACCAGCTTGATGCCGACGAACGGCAGCAGCAGGCCGCCCAGGCCATACACCAGCATGTTCCGGCGCAGCAGCACGGCCGCGCCCAGCGCCCGGTACTTCACGCCCCTCAATGCCAGCGGGATCAGGAACACGATGATCAGCGCATTGAAGATCACGGCGGACAGGATCGCGGAATCGGGGCTGGCCAGGTGCATGACGTTCAAGGCGCCCAGCGCCGGATAGGTGCCGGTAAAGGCGGCCGGGATGATGGCGAAGTACTTGGCCACGTCGTTGGCGATCGAGAACGTGGTCAGCGCGCCGCGCGTCATCAGCATCTGCTTGCCGATTTCCACGATCTCCAGCAGCTTGGTCGGGTTCGAATCCAGGTCGACCATGTTGCCGGCCTCTTTTGCGGCCTGGGTACCGGTGTTCATCGCCACCGCCACGTCGGCCTGGGCCAGCGCCGGCGCGTCGTTGGTGCCGTCGCCCGTCATCGCCACCAGCCGCCCCTCGGCCTGCTGGCCGCGGATCAGCTTCAGCTTGTCCTCGGGCGTCGCTTCGGCGAGGAAGTCGTCGACGCCCGCCTCGGCGGCGATGGCCGCCGCCGTCAGCCGGTTGTCGCCGGTGATCATCACGGTGCGGATGCCCATCTGGCGCAGCTGGGCGAAGCGTTCGCGGATGCCGGCCTTGACGATGTCCTTCAGCTCGATCACGCCCATCGCCCGGCCATCGTCGACGACGACCAGCGGCGTGCTGCCGCGCCGCGCCGCATCGTCGGCCAGGCGCGCCACGTCGGCCGGCCAGCGCCCGCCCTGCCCTTCGAGGTACTTGCGCATCGTGTCGGCCGCGCCCTTGCGCACCTGCCGCGCGCCGACATCCACGCCGCTCATCCGGGTCTGCGCCGTGAATGCCACGAACGCGATCTCGTCGCCGCCATCGGCCAGCGCCAGCTGATGTTCTTTCTCGTCGATCCGCTGCTCGGCCGGAAACCGCTGGCGTGCCAGCACGGCGATGCTGCGCCCTTCCGGCGTTTCGTCGGCCAGCGACGCCAGCCGCGCCGAGCGGGCCAGCTGCTCTTCCGTCACGCCGGGCGCCGGCAGGAACGCCGCCGCCTGGCGATTGCCGTGCGTGATCGTGCCGGTCTTGTCGAGCAGCAGCACGTCGACGTCGCCGGCCGCTTCCACCGCCCGGCCGGACGTGGCGATCACGTTCGCCGCCATCATGCGGCTCATGCCGGCCACGCCGATGGCCGACAGCAGGCCGCCGATGGTCGTCGGGATCAGGCACACGAGCAGCGCGATCAGCACCGTCACCGTGACCGGCGTGCCGGCGCCGGCCGCGTTCACCGCGAACAGCGAGAACGGCAGCAGCGTCACCGTCACTACCAGGAACACGATCGTCAGCGCGACGAGCAGGATCGTCAGCGCGACTTCGTTCGGCGTTTTCTGCCGCTTCGCGCCTTCCACCATCGAGATCATCCGGTCGATGAACGCCTCGCCGGGGTTGACGGCGATGCGCACCACCAGCCAGTCCGACAGCACGCGGGTGCCGCCCGTGACGCTGGCGAAGTCGCCGCCCGATTCGCGGATCACCGGTGCCGATTCGCCGGTGATCGCGCTTTCGTCGACCGAAGCGGCGCCCTCGATCACTTCGCCGTCGGCGGGCACCACGTCGCCCGCTTCGACCAGCACCGTCATGCCCTTGCGCAGGTCGGATGCGGGCACCGGCAGCCATGGGGTGCCGTATGCCGGCGTGGCCAGCTTCTTCGCCGTGACCGTGGTTTTCAGCGCCCGCAGCGATGCCGCCTGGGCCTTGCTGCGTCCTTCGGCCAGCGCCTCGGCGAAGTTGGCGAACAGCACGGTGAACCACAGCCAGACGGCGATTGCCGCGGTGAAGCCGGCGTCGTCGCCGGCGGCGGCGGCCATCACGGCCAGCAGCGTGGTGGCGATGCTGCCGGCGTAGACGACGAACATGACGGGACTGCGCAGCTGCACGCGCGGGTGCAGCTTGCGGAAGGCGTCGCCCAGCGCGGGAACGGCCAGCCGCGCATCGAAAAGTGCCAGCGGAGTGCGTGACATGGAATCCTCTTACTGGAAAAGTTGCAGGTGTTCGACGATGGGACCGAGCGCCAGCGCCGGCACGTAGTTCAGCACCCCGACCAGCACGACGGTGCCGATCAGCAGGAACACGAACAGCGGGCCGTGCGTGGGCATCGTGCCGCCCGTGACGGGCAGGCGCTGCTTGCCGGCCAGCGCGCCGGCGATCGCCAGCACCGGCACGATCACGGCGAAGCGGCCGAACCACATGGCGATCGCCAGCATCGCGTTGTAGAAAGGCGTATTGGCGGAGAGGCCGGCGAATGCGCTGCCGTTGTTGTTGGCGGCCGAGCTGAACGCATACAGGATCTCGGAGAAGCCATGCGCACCCGGGTTGGCGATGCCCGCCGTGCCGGCGCCGGTCACGACCGCGATGGCGGTACCGCACAGCACCAGGGTCGGCGTGACGAGAATGGCGAGCGACGTCATCTTCATCTCGTAGGGGCCGATCTTCTTGCCCAGGTATTCCGGCGTGCGGCCGATCATCAGGCCGGCGATGAACACCGCCAGGATGGCGAACACCAGCATGCCGTACAGCCCGGAGCCCACGCCGCCGAAGATCACTTCGCCGAACTGCATCAGCAGCAGCGGCACGGCGCCGCCCAGCGGCATCAGCGAATCGTGCATCGCGTTCACGGCGCCGCAGGACGCGGCCGTGGTCACGGCCACGAACAGCGCCGACCCGTTGACCCCGAAGCGGGTTTCCTTGCCTTCCATATTGCCGCCAGACTGCAGCGCGCCGGCCGCCTGGTCCACGCCAAGTGCCTGCAGCGCGGGGTGCGCGGCCTGCTCGGCGGCGAACACCGCGAGCGTCATCAGCACGAATACCACCGTCATCGCCGCCAGCACGGCCCAGCCCTGGCGGATGTCGCCCACCATGCGGCCGAACGCAAAGCACAGCGCGGCGGGAATCAGGAAGATCGCGAGCAGCTCGATGAAATTGCTCAGCGCCGTCGGGTTCTCGAACGGGTGCGCGGAATTGGCATTGAAGAAGCCACCGCCATTGGTGCCCAGCAGCTTGATCGCCTCCTGCGAAGCGACCGGGCCCATGGCCAGCGTCTGCACGCCGCCTTCCAGCGTGGCGACGGCGCGGTAGGCGTCGAAGTTCTGGATCACGCCCTGGCTCATCAGCAGCACGGCCAGCAGCAGCGACAGCGGCAGCAGCACGTACAGCGTGGCGCGGGTGATGTCGACCCAGAAATTGCCCACCGATGCGCTCGACCGGGCCGCGAAGGCGCGCACCAGTGCGAACACGACGGCGATGCCGGTGGCCGCCGAGAAGAAATTCTGGCCGGCCAGCGCCACCATCTGCGTCAGGTAGCTCATCGTCTGCTCGCCCGCGTAGCCCTGCCAGTTGGTGTTGGAAACAAAGCTGACGGCCGTGTTGAACGACGAATCGGGGCTCACATTCGGCAGGTTCTGCGGATTCAGGGGCAGCCAGGCTTGCAGGCGCTGCATGGCGTAGACGAACAGCGTGCCCAGCGCATTGAAGACGACCAGCGCGACGGCATAGGTCTTCCAGCCCATCGCCCGGTCGGCGGGCAGGCCGGCGGCGCGGTACAGCGCGCCTTCGAGCCGGTACAGCCAGCCCAGGCCGCGGATTGCGCCGTCGCCCTCGCCCACCCGGGCCAGGAAGGCGCCCAGCGGCCAGGCGAGCAGGAACAACACCCCCAGGAAGGCAAAGAGAAGAAGTAGCGATGGGGTTGTCACAGGTCCTCCGCCTTCAGCAGCGCCACCAGCAGGTAGACCAGCAGGCCGACGGCGGTGACGGCGCCGGCTACATAGATGAGATCAGCGCTCATGGCTGCTGTCCCGCGCCGGTCCGCAGCCGGGCGCAGCCCGCTGTCATGCCGCATGCCAGCGCCGCGAACGCGCCGATCAGGGCCAAAAACACGATATCCATCGCTTTCCTTCCAGCTGTTGTAATGGAAGGCAGGTTATCGACGGGGGTCTAAAAACGGGGTAAAGACTTGCCGCCCCAGTGTAAACAAGGTATAAAAACGCCTTTTTACTGTATATTTATACAGATGTTTCGCGGGAGTACTTGCTTTCCCGCCCGGCCCCTCGGATAGAATGCCGGTCTAACCCAATCTGCACTTCTTGTGTCAATCACCACGTATGGCCACCAAAAAACCTGTTTCCGACTACAGCGAATCATCGATCCGCGTGCTGAAGGGCCTGGAGCCCGTCAAGCAGCGCCCCGGCATGTATACCCGCACGGAAAATCCGCTGCACATCATCCAGGAGGTGATCGACAACGCATCCGACGAAGCACTGGGCGGCCATTGCCGGAACATCGTCGTCACGCAGAACGCCGACGGCAGCATCACCGTCGAGGATGACGGCCGCGGCATCCCGGTCGGCCTGCACCCGGAAGAAAACGTGCCCACGGTGGAAATCGTGTTCACCCGGCTGCACGCCGGCGGCAAGTTCGACAAGGGCTCGGGCGGCGCGTACGCGTTTTCCGGCGGCCTGCACGGCGTCGGCGTGTCCGTCACCAACGCGCTGTCGAAGCGCCTGGAAATCAATGTCTGGCGCAAGGACGACAAGGGCAACGGCTACCACACCATCGCTTTTGAAAACGGCGACCTGGTCCAGCCCCTGACCTCCGGCCCTGCGCCCAAGGACGGCAAGAAATCCGGTACCCGCGTCACCGCGTGGCCGGATGCCAAGTATTTCGACTCGCCGCTGATTTCCCAGGTCGAACTGCAGCGCCTGCTGCGCTCGAAGGCCGTGCTGCTGCCGGGCGTGACCGTCACGCTGAAGAACGGCAAGACCGGCGACGTGCAGACCTGGCAGTACAACGACGGCCTGCGCGGCTACCTCACCGAAGCGCTGGCGCAGACGGGCAACGGCGAAACCTTCGTGCCGCTGTTCGAGGGCGAGCAGTTCGCGGGCCCGGACGCGGAAGGATTCGCCGAAGGCGAAGGCGCCTCATGGGTGGTGGCATGGACGGAAGAAGGCGCGATCATGCGCGAATCCTACGTCAACCTAATTCCCACGCCGAATGGCGGCACCCACGAATCGGGGCTGCGCGAAGGCCTGTTCGGGGCGATGAAGAACTTCGTCGAACTGCATTCATTGTTGCCTAAAGGCGTCAAACTCCTGCCCGAAGACGTCTTTGCGCGGGCGTCGTTCGTGTTGTCGGCCAAGGTGCTGGACCCGCAGTTCCAGGGCCAGATCAAGGAACGCCTGAACTCGCGCGACGCGGTGCGGCTGGTGTCCACGTACAGCAAGCCGGCACTGGAACTGTGGCTGAACCAGCACATCGACTGGGGCAAGAAGCTGGCCGAACTGGTCATCAAGCAGGCCCAGTCGCGCCTGCGCTCGGCGCAGAAGGTGGAAAAGAAAAAATCGTCCGGCGTGGCCGTGTTGCCGGGCAAGCTGACCGATTGCGAATCGAACGACGTGTCGCGCACCGAACTGTTCCTGGTCGAGGGCGACTCGGCGGGCGGCTCGGCGAAGATGGGCCGCGACAAGGAATTCCAGGCCATCCTGCCGCTGCGCGGCAAGGTGCTGAACTCGTGGGAAACCGACCGCGACCGCCTGTTCGCCAACAACGAGATCCACGATATCGCGGTGGCCATCGGCGTCGACCCGCACAGCTTCACCGATACGCCGGACCTGTCGAACCTGCGCTACGGCAAGATCTGCATCCTGTCGGACGCCGACGTCGACGGCTCGCACATCCAGGTGCTGCTGCTCACGCTGTTCTTCCGCCACTTCCCGGGGCTGATCCAGAACGGCAATATCTGCGTGGCGCGCCCGCCGCTGTACCGCGTGGATGCGCCGGCGCGCGGCAAGAAGCCGATCCAGAAGCTGTACGCGCTGGACGACGGCGAACTGACCGCGATCGAGGACAAGCTGCGCAAGGATGGCCTGAAGGATGGCAGCTGGAGCATTTCCCGCTTCAAGGGCCTGGGCGAGATGAACGCCGAGCAGCTGTGGGAAACCACGATGAACCCGGATACGCGGCGCCTGCTGCCGGTGGCGCTGGGCGACTTCGCGCACACCGAGGCGGCAGCCCGCTTCAACATGCTGATGGGCAAAGGCGAAGCCGCCGCCCGCCGCGCATGGATCGAGGAACACGGCAACGAAGTCGAAGCCGATATTTAATTGAACGAGCACCATGAGCCAAGCAAACCTCTTTGACGCGCCGCCGCCGGATGATCCGGCCAATGGCGCCAATAATGGCAACAGCGGCAACGGCGGCGACGGCGGCGAATCGCTGACGCTGTCCACCTTCGCCGAACGCGCCTACCTCGATTACGCGATTTCCGTCGTGAAGGGCCGCGCCCTGCCCGACGTGTGCGACGGCCAGAAGCCGGTGCAGCGCCGCATCCTGTATTCGATGAACGAACTGGGGCTGAACGCCACGGCGAAACCGCGCAAGTCGGCCACCGTGGTCGGCGACGTGCTGGGCAAACTGCACCCGCACGGCGACCAGTCGGTGTACGACGCGCTGGTGCGCATGGCGCAGGACTTTTCGCTGCGCTACCCGCTGATCGACGGCCAGGGCAACTTCGGCTCGCGCGACGGCGACGGCGCCGCGGCGATGCGTTACACGGAAGCGCGCCTGACGCCGATCGCCAAGCTGCTGCTGGACGAGATCGGCCAGGGTACCGTGGACTTCATCCCGAACTACGACGGTTCGACGGAAGAACCGGCGCTGCTGCCGGCGCGGCTGCCGATGGCGCTGCTGAACGGCGCCTCCGGCATCGCCGTCGGCATGGCCACCGAAATCCCGTCGCACAACCTGCGCGAAGTGGCCGCGGCCACCGTGGCGCTGATCCGCAATCCGAAACTGTCGCACGCCGAACTGATGGACATGATGCCGGGCCCGGACTTCCCGGGCGGCGGCCAGCTGATCACGCCGCAGGCGCAGATCGCCGACATGTACGCCTCCGGCCGCGGCAGCATGAAGGTGCGGGCGCGCTGGAAGATCGAGGAACTGGCGCGCGGCCAGTGGCAGGCGGTCGTCTACGAACTGCCGCCGGGCACGTCGGCGCAGAAGGTGCTGGAAGAAATCGAGGAACTGACCAATCCGAAGGTCAAGCTGGGCAAGAAGGCGCTGTCGCCGGAACAGCTGGCGCTGAAGCAGCAGATCCTCGGCGCGCTGGACACGATCCGCGACGAATCCGGCCGCGCCGCACCGGTGCGCCTGGTGTTCGAGCCGAAATCGAAGAACCAGGACCAGAACGAATTCATGCTGATGCTGCTGGCGCATACGTCGCTGGAAACGTCGGCGCCGATGAACCTGGTGATGATCGGCGGCGATGGCCGCCCGCGCCAGAAGGGCCTGACCGAAATCCTCACGGAGTGGATCGCCTTCCGCTTCGCCACCGTGACGCGCCGCACGCAGCACCGCCTGGCCAAGGTCGACGACCGCATCCATATCCTGGAAGGCCGCGAAACGATCCTGCTCAACATCGACGAGGTGATCCACATCATCCGCAATGCGGACGAACCGAAGCAGGCGCTGATCGCCCGCTTCAACCTGTCCGACCGGCAGGCCGAGGATATCCTGGAAATCAGGCTGCGCCAGCTGGCCCGCCTGGAAGCGATTAAGATCCAGCAGGAACTGGCCGAGCTGCGCAAGGAAAAAGGCACGCTGCAGGACCTGCTCGACAATCCTTCGTCGATGAAGCGCCTGATCATCCGCGAGATCGAGGCCGACGCCAAGCAGTATGGCGATGCGCGCCGTACGCTGATCGAGGAAGCGCAGCGCGCCACCGTCGAACAGAAGATCGTCGACGAACCGGTGACCGTGATCGTCTCGCAGAAAGGCTGGGTGCGCGCGCGCACCGGCATCGGCCATGACCGTGGCCAGTTCACGTTCAAGGCCGGCGATGCGCTGCACGACGCGATCGAATGCCGCACCGTCGACACCCTGCTCGGCTTCGGCGACAACGGCCGCGTGTACTCGGTGCCGGTGGCCGCGTTGCCGAACGCGCGCGGCGACGGCGTGCCGATCACCACGCTGGTCGACCTGTCCGGCGGCGCGCGCCTGCTGCACTACTTCGCCGGCCCCGCATCGACGCAGCTGCTGATGGCGTCCGACGCCGGCTTCGGCTTCATCACGAAGGCGGGCGACATGGTCAGCCGCCAGAAGAGCGGCAAGTCCTTCCTCACGCTGGACGACGGCGCGAAGCCGCTGGCGCCCACGGTGGTGCTGCCCGATGCCAGCGCGATCGCCGTGGTGTCCGAAAAGGCACGCCTGCTGGTGTTCGGCATGGACGAGATGAAGGTACTGGCGAACGGCGGCCGCGGCGTGACGCTGATGGAGCTGGAACCGAAGGAAAAACTGGTGGCCGCCTGCGCGATCACGCAGAAAGGCGTGACGGTGCTGGGCATCGGCAACGCCCAGAAGGCGAAGGAAGAACGCATGACGTCGCACGCGCTGGCCGAGGGCGAACACTTCGGCAAGCGCGCCAGGAAGGGCAAGCCGATGCCGACCCGGATCAAGCCGACGGGGTTGCTGCCGAACTGATTGTCGGGCGCGGTCTTCGCGCTGCCGATACGAAAAGCCCGGGTCGATCCCCGGGCTTTTTCTTTTACGCCGCCGACCGCAGCAGTGGGCGCGGCGCCGAACGCGCCAGGTATTGCTGCGCCGCCGCGTAGCCCGCCTCGTAGCGCTCGGCCACGCCGTGCTGCGAAAAATCGTGATCGCCGCCGGCCGGTGCCGGCGTGGCGGCAATCACGTGCAGGTTCTTCAGCGCGCGCAGGCGCATCAGCCAGGCAAATGCCGGCATCCCTTCGACAGCCGTGCCGGCCGCCACCGTCTCCAGTTTTTCAAGCATCGCCACGAAGCCGTCGAGCTTGCCATCGCCGCCATACTGATCCCAGAAACGGTTCTGGTATTGCAGCGCGATCGTGCGCGTCTGCACTTCCTGCATCGTGGCCGGCGTTGGCTGGCCATCGGCCGGGAACAGGTCGACGACGAAGATCGGCAACGAGCCGATTTCGTCCGGTTCCAGCAGGTTCAGCAGCGAATCGATCGGCGTGTTGGAAAACAGGCCGCCATCCCAGTAATCGGTGCCGTCGATGCGGGTGGCGGGAAAGCCCGGCGGCAGGCTGCCGCTGGCGACGACGTGCAACGGCGTGAGTTTCGTGCGCACCGCCCGGTGGTGGCAGCTGGCGGCGTGCGCGCCGTGGGCCACGTGGTTGGAAAACGTGGTTTGCCCGCCCGTGTGCAGGCTGGTGGCCGTCACGCCGAAGCGGATATGGCCGGGATCGTTGAGCTGCTCGAAATCCAGGTGGCCAGCCAGCGTGGCCAGCATCGGCGCCGTGGTGCAGAAGCTGGTCCAGCCAGCCATGTTCCAGTAATCGGTACGGGACAGCCAGAAGTTCGGATTGCCCAGCAATGACAGGTTGGCCTGCTTGTCCGCCGGCAGGAAGGGGATGGTCGGCAGCGTGATCGCCTGCCAGATCTTCTTCAGGCTGGCGGCGATATCGCCCTCCTTCGCGCCGGCGACCGACGCCGCGTTGATCGCACCGATCGACACGCCGGTGACCGCCTTCGGATACCAGCCCTCGTCGACCAGCGCCGTCACGACGCCATACTCGAACGCGCCCAGCGCGCCACCACCCTGCAGGATCAATGCCATCGGCCTTTTCATGACTCCTCCATATCGAACAGATCAAGAGAAGTTCCAGATTGCCGGGCGGAAGGTTAGCGGTATTGATCCGTATCAATGACTCACGGAAAGCAACAGCGGCGTAAAAACGGCTGGGGCCGTGTCTTTCAACACGGCCCCAGCCGTTCTCTACCGCGCGGCCAGCTTAGTGCTTGGCAGCTTCCTTCTTCACGTCGGCATTGGCCTTGGCGATGGCTTCGCTGGTCTTGGCAGCGGCCAGTGCTTTTTCCTTGTCGGCTTCGACCACTTCCTCGGCTACCTTGGCATCGGCCTTGGCGATCTTCTTGGCGGCCTTGGCATCGGCGGCGGCGATTTTCTTGTCGGCCTTGGCTTCCGCTTTCAGGCGGTCTTCCGGATCGGCATCGGCTACTTTTTCACCGGCCTTCAGGTGTTCCTTGTTGGCTTTCGCCTCGGCCTTGGCGACTTTTTCGTTTGCCTTGGACTGGGCTTTCGCTACGTCTTCATCCGCATTGGCCACTTTCTTGGCTTGTTTCTGCTGTGCCTTGGCGATGTCTTGCTGGGCTTCGGCCTGGGCCTTGGCGACGTCGTTCGACTGGGCATAGGCAGCGGTTGCAAAGACGCCGGCGATCAGGGTTGCGAGCAGTTTGTTCATGATTGACACCTTTCAAGTGGTTATTGACTACGTATCTGGATGCGTTTCGTTCTGACACGTGCTCAGATTAAAGTTTCCAAACGATATCCACTGTGCGGTACCGAACCTAGTAACATTTTGTTATCTTTCTTACTTTCCTCCCGGCCGCGAGTACAGGTCGATCGTGTGCCCCACCGCCTCGGCACACACGGCGCAGAACGCTTCGCTGCGGTCGAACATCAGGCACTGCTGCTGCGAACGGTAGTAACCCTTGGCTTCATAGTTCGCGCCTTCGAACGCGCCCACCGTGTGCGCATGCGGGGCCTTCGAGAACAGGCGCCCCGTCCACGCCAGGTCGTCGGCGAACAGCTTGCTCATCTCCGCCTCGGGCCGGTTGTCCTTGCGCAGTTGCGCGCGCACCTTCTGGTACTCGCGCGAATGGGCCTCGTATTCCGCTTTCGGCCACGGCGTCGGCAACGGCGTGCCCGGCTTCACGAAGTGCCGCCACTTCACGTTGGCGGGATCGTGCAGCGCCGTCACGTTCGGCTCCCACGGTTCCGGGCGCCCGGCGCTGGCCTGGTAAGCCACCGGCGACGTGTAGTACTCGTCCGCCAGTCCGGCGAAGTGGTGGCCGAACTCGTGCACGAACAGGTAGTTGGCCCAGTCGTTGTTCGCCGCGGCCGTGCTGAACTGGCCGTAGATGCCGCCGCCGCCGTAGGTATCGTTGTTGACGAGGATCTCGATGAATTCGTATGGCGCGTGCTGGGCGATGTCGCGCAGCGCGCGGTTATCCGTGGTCAGCACATAGCGTTCGCTGCCGAAGATGTCGTAGCGCGTGTTCAGCGCGGACGCATGATGCGTGTTCGTCGACGGGCGGCTGACGCCGGATTCCTCGGTCGGCACGGCCAGGCCCCACACATTGAAATCCTGCGCGCGCTCCTTGAACGGCGACACGGTGAACAGGTAGTCGGCCAGCCGCTTCGCGGTCTGCTCGAACTTGCCCAGTTCGGCGCGCGTATAGCCGTCGCCGAGGATCAGCAGGTCCACCTTTTGCGGCGACGCTCCGCTGACCCGGATGGGAACCGGCTTCGCCGGCGCCGGCGGCTGCCTGCGCACCACGTCGAGCGCATCGGTGTCGACGTCGGCCGTCCACACGATCGAGAACTGGTTGCGCTCGTCCCGTTTCAGGATGCGCACCTTGACCGGCGCATCCGGCTTGGGGAAGCGCACCGATTCGCCGAAGGCGCGCGTCGCCTTCGCCGCCTCGTCCGTCGTTTTCCACTCGCCGAAGATGGTGGAAAAGCCGCGCGAGTACAGCAGCCGGCCCGTCTTCGCATCGACCACTTCGACCTTGTTGATGCCGCGGTCGGTGTCGTCCAGCGTGCGCGTCATGTCGCCCGGCCAGGGCAGCGGTTCGATCACCACGCGGTCCATCGCGTAATGCTCCGACAGCGCATTGCCGCTGTGGATGTAGTCGACGCGCACGGTGGCGGGTTGGGCGGCAAAGGCCGTGCCGGCGCATGCGAGCCAGGCCAGGCCGGCGAAGGAAAACGCGCGCATAGGAGCTCCTGTGAACAAATGTGGCGGCCATTGTAACCGCGGCACCGGCCGTCCTTGCCCGGCCGGACAAAGCAGGATAACCTGCTGTTACCACCTGCCAGCGACCGAGCGCCGTGCCCTACGACACCCCGAAAGATCCGGAACACCTGCATGGTCTGCTGCTGGCCGCCGCCCGCCGCGACGCGCAGGCATTCCGCACGCTGTACGACGCCACCGCGCCAAGGCTGTTCGGCTTTGCCCTGCGCATCCTGCACAAGCGCGAACTGGCCGAGGAGGCGCTGCAGGATGGCTATGTGGCGATCTGGCACTCCGCCGGCACTTACCAGGCCGCGCTGGCCGCGCCGATGACATGGATGGCGACCATCGTGCGCAACAAGGCGCACGACATCCGGCGCCGCCAGGACACTGCCGTGGAAATCGACGCGGACGGTTTCGACAGCGACATCGTCGCCGCGCTGGCTACGCCCGGTCCCGGCCCGGAAGACGCGCTGCAACGCTCGGCCCAGGCGCAGGCCCTGGCGCGCTGCCTGGCCACGCTGGAACGCCGCCACCAGCAGGCCATCGGCCTGGCCTTCTTCCATGAGCTCACGCACGGCGAGGTGGCGCAGCAGCTGGCACTGCCGCTCGGCACGGTCAAGACCTGGATTCGCCGCGGCCTGGACCGGCTGAAGACATGCCTGGCACGCGGGGAGGCGCCATGAACCATCGCGACCATCCCGACCTGTGCGACCGCCTCGCCGCGGAATACGTGCTCGGCACGCTGCAGGGCGGCGCCCGGCGCCGCTTCGAAGGCTGG
Organism: Pseudoduganella sp. jia 9; assembly: GCF_055502615.1. Taxonomy (NCBI): domain Bacteria; kingdom Pseudomonadati; phylum Pseudomonadota; class Betaproteobacteria; order Burkholderiales; family Oxalobacteraceae; genus Pseudoduganella; species Pseudoduganella sp. jia 9. The sequence goes on from NZ_JBUPWE010000005.1 coordinate 67,615, forward strand.
CTGCATGGCGACGCGGCGCTGCGCCGCACCGTGGCCGAATGGCGGGAGCGGCTCGTGCCGCTGGCCGAATTCGCGCCACCGCAGGATCCACCAGCCCGCGTGTGGCGCGGCATCGCCCGGCGGCTGCGGCTGGAAGGCGCCGCCGCGCAGCCGTGGTACCGCGAACCGCTGCAATGGTGGCGCATGCTGGCCGGCGCTGCCACGGCGGCGGCCGTGGCCCTGGCGGTGCTGCTCACCGTGCAGGAGCCGGCGCCGCGCATCGACACCTTCGCCGCGCTGACGGACGACGGCGCCCGCGCCGCGCTGCTGGTGACGGCGGACCGCCGCAACAACGTGATCGCCATCCGCACCACGAGCGGCACGCCGGTGCCTGGCGACCGCACGCTGCAGCTGTGGGCCATCACGCAGGCCGGCACGCCGCGCTCGCTGGGTATCCTCGACGAGCGGGGTACCGCCACGATCGCACTCAGCGACCGCGCGCTGGGCGCCGACGTCGCGGTGCTGGCCGTCAGCCTGGAACCGAAGGGCGGTTCGCCGAACCCCGCCGCGCCAACCGGGCCGGTGCTGTACAAGGGTGCCTGGGTACGGGTGCTGTGATCAGAATGCATGGCTGAGCGTCAGCCGCACCGTGCGCGGTTCGACCGGGTGGAAATGCACGTCGTCGCGCGCCGGTGTGCCGGCCCGCGCTTCGCCCGGTAGCCGCGATGCATAGTAATACTCGATGTCGCTGGCCCGGCGGTCGAACAGATTGAATACGTCCAGGGTGAGCCGGGTATGCCGGCCGAACCGGTAGCCGGCGCGTGCCGCGGCCAGCGTGGCGGCGCGCGAACGCACGCTGCCATCTTCGACCAGCGCACGCGGCCCCAGGTGCCGCACGTTGAAGCCGGCCGACCAGCGCGCGCCGGCGGGTGCATGGCTCACGTCCAGCGCCGCCATCCGTTCCAGCGCGCCGGGCACGCGGTCGCCTTCCTCCGCCTGCTGCCTGTAGCGGGCCCGCGAAACGGCCAGGTCAAGGTCGGCCCGCCATGGCCCGCGCGCCAGTTGCGTGTTCCACTCGATGCCGCGCCGCCGGCTGGCGCGGCTCGGCTCCGTGGTACCGGCATCGCCCACGTAGACCAGCTCCGAAGCGCTGGCCAGGCCCCATGCCGTCAGCGATGTCTCCAGCCCCGGCGCCAGCTCGCTGCGCACACCGGCCTCGATGCCGCGCGTGCGCACCAGTGGCGTCACGCCATCGACCACGCCGCGCGCATCGTTGCTGTGGAAGCCATGCCCGGCATTGAAGAACAGCTGCGTACCGCGCCATGGGCCCGCGATCACGGAAAGCTTCGGCGTGGCGATCGTGGCATCGGTGCTGTGCCCGTTCACGCTGAAGCGGTAGGCATCGCCGCGCAGCCCGGCCACGGTGCGCAGCCAGGGCAGCCACTGCACCGAGGTCTCGGCAAACACGCCGGCGCTGGTCTCGCGCACGCGGTCCTCGCGCACGGTGGCCGTGGTGCGGCGCGCCACGGTCGTGTACAGCCCGACCGGCGACAGCCGGTCGCCGCGCACCTGCACGCCGGCGCGGTTGTCCAGTTCCAGGCCGGCGAGCGTGCCGCGCCACGCATACGACGCATCGGCCCCCAGCATCAGGCGCCGCTCGCTCTGGCGGAACTGGTCGCCGTCCTCCGGCCGGTCCAGGGCATAGGTGAAATTGCTGTACAGGTCGAGCGTCGAGCGCACCGCCCAGGCGTTCAGTTCGACGCGGCCGCCGCCCCAGGGGCCTGTCCGCCCGGCGGACAGGCTGTAGCGCGAGGCACGGCCGCCGTCGCTGGCATCGAGGCTGCCGAAGCGGCCGACCTGCGCCACGGCGCGCTGCGGGATCTGGTCGGTTGCCTGCCAGCGGTTGCGGTAGGCCATGGCCGTCACGTGCCAGCCATCGCCGGCGCCGCCCCCCTCGCCGCCGCTCCAGCGCAGCACGCCGGAAAACCGGCGCACGTCTTCTGGAACCGTCCATGGCCCGTCGTTGCGCTGGACGTCGAGGCCATACAGCAGGCCGCCGGGGGTGGTGCCGGCCAGCAGCGCGCGCCGGTAGCCATGCCGGCCGGCCGTGACGCTGGCGGTATCCGGCACCGCGTCGGCCAGCGCCATGCGCGCGCTGCCGGCGGAAGCGAAATCGCCGTCGCCGGCGGCATACGGCCCCTTGCGGTAGTCGATGCGCCGCACCAGTTCCGGAATCACGAAGTTCAGGTCCGAATAGCCCTGGCCGTGCGCATGGCTGCGCATGTTGACGGGCATGCCATCGACGAAGGTGGCGAAATCGGTGCCGTGGTCGAGGTTATAGCCGCGCAGGAAGTACTGGTTGGCCTTGCCGTCGCCGCTGTGCTGGGTGACGGCCAGCCCCGGCACGAACTCCAGCAGCTCGCCGGTGCGCAGCAGCGGCCGGGCCGCGATCTCCGCCGCGCCCACGCTGCCGGCGCTGGCGGCATCGGTCGCGCCATCGCGCTGGCCAGTCACCTGGACAACGGCCATGCCGGGTTCGGCGGCGACGCAGGCCGCCGCCGCGAGCAGGCCGCCCGCGGTGAAGATGGTTCGCCACATGGTCAAGCTCCCGGAGAAAGGAAATTCGATGCGAGGAGATCGGCGGCGCGGACATCGAAGGCGCGCTCGCCCAGCCAGACCACGGCGACCAGGGCGATCGCCAGCGAGCCGGCCGGCAGCAATACGCGGCGGTAGGCGCGCGTGGCGCGCAGCGCGAACGCCAGCGGCAGGACAACGGCCACGATCGCCAGCTGGCCCAGTTCCACGCCGAGATTGAAGCCGGTCAGCGACGCCGCCAGTGCCCCGCGCGGCAAGCCCAGGTCGGCCAGCACGCCGGCAAAGCCGAAGCCGTGCACCAGCCCGAACAGGAATGCCGCCGCCCAGCGCGGCCCGGGAATCACGGGCCATACATTGTTCAGGGCCGCCACGGCAACGGAAGCGGCAATCGCCGACTCGACCCAGCGCGACGGCGGCGCAACCACGCCCAGCGCGGCCAGCGCCAGCGTCAGCGAATGGGCCAGCGTGAAGGCGGTTACCGTCTTCAGCACGTCGGTGGCGGCGCCGCGGAATGCCGGCACATGCCGCCAGCCGCCATCGCGCCGCACCAGCACGGCGGGCAGCAGCAGCGAGACGAGGAACAGCACGTGGTCGTAGCCGATCCAGATATGCCAGGCACCGTGCCGGAGGTAGGCCAGGAACTGGCCTGCCGCGTGTGACGCGGCGCCAGCCTGCGCCAGCGGTACCGTCTGCACCGGCCGTTCGCCGCCGAGAATGGCCGTGTGGTTTTCCCCGATACGCAGCAATCCGCGGTGCTGCGCATCGACATCGCCGAACAGGCGGTACGCGACGGTCAGTTCGGTTGGCGCCACGGCACAGGTACCCCGCAGCGGCAGCACCGTGTAGGCGCCGTCCGTATGCTCGTCGACCTGCTGGAGGCCGGCGGCCAGCGTGCACGGCGCGCCGCCGGCGGCAATGCTCAGCCGGGACAGCGCGTAGGCTTCGATCGCGCCGTGCCGGGCACGCAGCTCGTTCCACGTCAGCCGGCCGTCGCCGTCGCCATCGAGGCCGATGGCCAGGTCGAGGTCGCGCAGTGCGATGTCCCAGTGCCCTTCGATGCGGGCGCCGTCGACGCGCAACACCAGGTAACTGTCGCTGGGCTTGTGCGCGTGGGCCGGCAGCGCCAGCAGCAGAAGGAACAGCAGCGGGAGCGGTCGCAAGAGCGGCAGCAAGAGCGGGAGCGGGAGCGGGAACGGAGGCACGAAGCGGGCGAAGAGCGCTTTCACGATGCCTGCTCCGCCAGCCGCGCGACAACCACGTCCTGCAGCCCCTGCTCGCGGATCCAGCGCAGCACCGGCCGCAGCGCCGTCCGGTCGCCTGCCGCCAGGCCCGCCTCGAGCAGCAGGCGGGTATCGGCCAGCTCCTTCTGCACCTGCCAGTTGCGTTGCGCCAGCGCCAGGGCGCCACGGGCATCGCCGAGCAGGTGGAGCGTGAAGCGGCCCTGTTCGCGCAGGTGCACCGCGTCGCCGCGCAGCGCCGCGGCAGCAAATCGTGCCTGCAGCTCGGCCCGCACCGGCCCCAGCGCGTCCTGCCTGCCGAGTGCCCGTAGCGCCAGCGCGTGCCGCAGCAGCAGCGCGTCGTTGCGGTGATGGTCGCGCAGCAATGCCGGCACCTCGGCGGCGCGGCCCCGGTCCAGCAGGAAGTCGGCGTAGGCGCCCAGCAGGTAGCTGTCCGCGGGGGCGCCGCGCAGCGCGTCGATGAAGCGCTGCCGCGCCAGCGGCGCGTCGCTACGCCGTGCCGCGAATTCCGCCAGCATGGTCTGTGCCCAGGTCCTGATGTCCGGCGCGGCATCGCCTTCCCTCTCGAGGCCGAGCGCGAGCAGCCGCTCCGCGCCGCGCATCCGGCCCGTATTGGCACCGGCCACGGCCAGGCAGGCGAACGTCTCCAGCTGGCTGGCCAGCGACGACACCCGGCCGCAACTGGCGATGGCACCGGCGGCATCGCCCTGCACCGCCTGCACCGTCGCCAGCGTCAGCCAGGCCTGGACGGCGCCCGGATCGCCGGCGACGATCCGGCGCAGCTCGGCCTGCGCCGCGGTGAAATGGTGGCCGTTCTGCAGCAGCGTCGCGCGCAGCAGGCGCACGCCGTCCGGCGCATCGGCTTTGTCCCACCACGGCGCCAGCACCGCCTGGGCCTGCCCGTAGTAGCGCGGATCGGCGCTGGCGCGGCCCAGCGCCACGTAGCGCCGGGCCAGCGCCAGTGCCGGCACCGGGTCGCGCGGCGCCGCCGCCACGGCAACCCGCAATGCGCGCAGGCCGTCGTCCTGCCGCGGCAGCCCGGCAATCACTTCGGTGCCGGAACCCGGCGTGCGCGGCGCCGCCGCCCCCTGCACCAGGGGCAGCAGCGCCAGCGCCGCGGTCGCGATCATGCGTTTCACGGCGCCCCCGCTAGTTCACGGCCTGCGGTTCGAGGCCTTCGGCCGGGGTGCCCTCGCCCTCGACCGCCACCGGTTCGCCGTCGGCATCGCGGCCCAGCAGTGCCTGCACCCCGGAGAAAAACGCGTCGGCCATGGCCGCGGGAACCGGCGCCGGTGCCGGCGCGGGACCGGCCGCCCCGGCACCGGCGAACGAATCGCCGCCGCCGCCGCAACCGGCAAGCAGCAGGGCCGCCACGAAACAAGCCGTCTTCATGGTGCTCTCCCTACTGGCGCGACGCCACCGATTGCGGCGAACCCGGAATCGGCGTGGTCAGGTAGGGGAAGGCCGCGTCGAACGCGCCATCGTCGAGGTAGGCGCCATCGGTGAAGCGGATCGCGCCGGATGGGGCATTGGCCGGCGCGCAGCCCAGGTTCAGCGTGCACAGCTTGCCCATCGCCACGCGCAGTTCGATATCCACCACGTCGTCGCCGGGCCGGCGGCCGTTCGGGAAGCCGGCGTTGTCGCCATCGATCACGCCGAGGCGTTTCTGCCCGCCTTTCGGTACCGGCGCGATGGCCGTGTTCAGCCGCAGCATCTCGGACGGCGTCACCCTGGCCGGCTGGTTCAGGCCCGCCACGCCCGTCAGGAACACGGTCACCAGGTCGTTGCGGGGGAAGTTCGTGGGCGCCTTCACGCCGGCGCTCGCGAACAGCGTTTCCACCAGCGCGGGCAAGGTGGGATTGGTCACGTAGGGCAGGAACTGCGTGTCGCCGCTGGGGCGGCTGTGGTTGAAGCGGTCCTTGTCCTTCAGCCCGATCACCACTTCGTTCACCAGCGGCATGCCCAGGCGCGATACCTGCGTCCACGCGCCGCCCTCCTTCGCCGCATTGTTCGTGTTGGACGGCACCGGATTGACCAGCCGTGCCTGCGGCACGCTGGCCGTGGTCCAGCCGCCGATGACGGGATCGGCGCCGCCCGGCGCCACCAGGCAGCCGGCGGCCACTTCCAGCGCGATCGTCGTCACGTTCTTGTCGGCCAGGTCGTCGCGCGCGCTGCGCTCGGCGTTCGCATCGAACTCCACCGCCGGCGACTTGTAGTTGACCAGGTCGAACGTTTCGCCCAGGTTGACGGCGAACGGATCCTTGCGCTGGCCCACGAACATCCGCGCGGGCGTATCGCAACCCGGGATGCTCACTTCATACACGTGCCGCGCCGCATACCCGGCATAGTCGGGAATGGCCTTGTTGCCGATATTGTCGACCGGCTTGTCGAACATCTTCGCGCCGCTGGGATTGGCGATGCGCTCCCGCGCGCCGGTGCGGCGGTCGCCCCGCACCACGTTCACGATATAGGTTTCGCGCACGTTCAGGCCCGGCGGATTGACGTCATTGATCGCGCCGCCGTTGATGATCAGCGGAATCGGCACTTTCTTGCCGCCGACGGCGAACGTGTCATTCGCGTTCGTGTTCGTGAAGCGGAACTGGAACGTGATGTCTTCCCTGGCGTCGCCGTTGTTGTCGAGGTGGATCTCGTACAGCGCATTCGGGTCCAGCTGGAAATAGTTTGGCCCGCCATAGGCGTCCTGCAGCGGCAGGTAGTTGGCGACCAGCGTCACGAATTTCTCGCGGCCGGGCTCGTAGCTGCGGAACATGTAGAAATCCGTCGCGTCGGCGCGCGGCATGCCGGCGATGAACGGCGCCTCGCGATGGCTCGACGCCTGCACCGGCGACGACAGCAGCGCGAATGCGAACGGGAGTGCTGCGGGTAAGGAACGTTGAATCAGGTTGACCACGATATTCCCCTTTATGTTGTGGAGACAGCGTGGCCTTGTACGCACCGGCGCGCCGGGCGGATTCAATTATTTTAAATTTATTGTTTTATGCTCAGCAATATTCGCGAAACGCCATGCTCTCAGCGGTATTTATAGAGCGGACGGGGAATATCGATCGGCCGGATGTCCAGCCGCACGTTGAGCACCGAATACGCTTCGACGGTGCTGGAGATGTAGCCGACCGTTTCCGGTGTCTTGGTGAAGCGGAATTCGAAGCCCACTTCCGGCGTCGTCGAGCGGGGATTGCCGCTGGCGATGCCGATCGCCTCGTTCTGGTCGCTGTCGATCAGACGTTCCATGATGTTGACGACGGCGTTGTTGCCGAGGATATCGTTGGTGAACACGGCGCCGCGCAGCGCGGTACGGGCCGGGTCGAGCCGGCCGCCGGCCTTGTCCGGCGACGGCGTGTAGCTTTGCGTGATGATGTTGAACTTGTCGCCCCGGTCGAGGTAGCTGATACGCACGTTGCTGACGTTGAAATCGGGCTTGCTGGTATCCGTCACCGCCAGCGACAGGTCCATCAGCAGCGCCCCCGTGTAGCCGATGACTTCCACTTCGCGCTGGGCATTGATGACCATCGCGCTGTCCTCGTCCACGCCCAGGCCCAGCTTGTAGTTCTTGGCCAGCATGACCGGGATCATCCGCGCGAAGCGGCCGCGCACCAGCAGGTGCTGGTCGACGAACACGTCGTCGCCGATGAAGCCCAGGCCGGGCGCGATTTCCTGCCCGTCGCGAACGCCGCCGCGCAGCATCGCCAGGATCGCGTCGGGCCGGTAGAACATGGTGCTGCTCATGATGGCGGCGCCGGCGCTGGTGCCGGCCACCACGCCGCCGCGGCGGTACAGGTCCCAGATCGCCTCGAGTGCCCGCGTGCGCGTGCCGTTCTCGCGGATCAGCGCCTGCGTGATGCGGGCCTGGTCGCCGCCGGCGAAATACACGCCGTCGGCCTTGCGGATCTTTTCGGCCAGCGCCGCGTCGTCCGCCGCCTTGCGGTAGTCGCTGTTGGCGAGCCGCTGCGCCACCGGCACGGCGAACGGCTCGGCGCCGTATTTCTTCAGGTAGGCGATGCTGGTGGCCGCGGCGCGCTCGGGGGTGCCGGACGCCGAGGGAAACACGGCGATCCGCGCGCCCTTGCCGCCCGCCAGGCTGACGATCTTCTGCCACACGTCGGCATTGTCGGCCCGCAGGCCGCCGCCGATGATCACCAGCGAACCCTTGGCGGGAGGCAGTGGCGCGCGCGCCTCCGCCGGCTCCTCGGGATGGGTTGCAAGCGTCTGCGCCGTGGCTGCAAGGCCGGTCAGGGCAACGAACATGGTGAAAGTCGCGGCGAAGATCGGCTTGAACATCGGCTCTCCTTACTTGAAGGCGTAATTCACACTCGCATAGAAACGGCGGCCGCGCGGGTCCGTGTACGTGGGGTCGTAACCCGAAAGGAAGTGGTACGCCTGGTTCGAGTACGGCGGGCTGCGGTCGAACATATTCTGCACCCCTGCCCGCACTTTCAGCGCACGGCTCGCCTGCCAGGCGGCCGACATGTCCCACAGCGAATACGAAGTCACGCGATTCGGCTCCACCACGCTGCCGTCATCGGTGTTGATGGCCGAATTCTGGTCTTCGTACGACGACGAGAACGTGTTCGACAGGCTGGCCGAGAACGGTCCTTTGTCCCAGTCGAACGTGATCGTGTGGCGCCAGCGCTGCACCACGCCGTCGGTGACGAAGCGGCCAAGATTGCTGATGAACGGATCGCCGGGCGAGGTCTGGATCTTCGAATCGAGCACGTAGGTGCCGGTCAGCCGGCCGCCCAGGCGCCCGGCCGCGGTGTCGATGCCATGCAGGTCGACCACCAGGTCGATGCCGCTGGCGACCTGCGCGCCGCGGTTTTCCTTGAACAGGTCGATGTACTCGATTTCATTGTCTTCGTCGCGGTGCACCAGGTCGCCGTACTTGTCCAGGTTGGACAGGATGATGTCGTCGCCGATCTCGCTGATCAGGTTGGTGCGCTTGATCTTCCAGTAATCGATGCTGGTGGTGATATTGCGGGTCGGTTCCAGCACCGCGCCGATCGAGTACTGGCGGCTGCGCTCCGGCTTCAGGTTCGGATTGCTGTAGCGTCGCGTGTCCCAGTTGAGCGCGCAGTCGGCATAGTTGTAGTCGACCTCCGCGCACAGTACCGGGTCGGGCAGCGTGGCGGTGGCACTGTATACAGTGGGGCGGTGCAGGTCCGTCATCGACGGGGCGCGGAAGCCGCGGCCGGCCGAGGCGCGCAGCATCGCCCACTTCACCGGCGTGTACGACAGGCCGGCCTTCGGGCTGAAGGCGCGGCCTACCGCTTCGTAGTGATCGTAGCGCGCCGAGAGCTGCGCCTGCCAGTCCTTCGCGAACGGCGCCTGCAGCTCGCCGAACACGGCGGCCACCTTGCGGCTGTCGTGCGTGGCGCGCCCGCCTTCCGGCGCGAAGTCGTCGTTGATATTGTCCGACAGGAGAAGTTCGGATGGCGTGAAGTCGGTTTTCTCGCGGCGCCACTCGCCGCCCACGGCCATGGCCAGATCGCCGCCGGGCAGTGCCATCAGCGTGCGCGAGGCCTTGAAGTCGACCGAATCCATCACGCCCTTGGCATGGCGCACCACGTCGTTGACCTGGATGCTTTCCAGGTACGCGCGTCCTTCCGCGCTCGATGGACCGAAGGGATTGATCAGGCCCGCCGTGATGCCTTCGATCAGCTCGTTGTACAGCACATAGCCGTGGGTGTCCCGGTCCTTCACGGTGCTGACGCTGTGGTTGTACGCCACGTCGTAGTCCCACGCGCCGAACGTGCCGTTCACGCCCACCACGTAGCGCTGGCCGATGCTGGTCAGCTCACTGGTGCGGTTGCCAGCCTCGAACAGGCGCATGCGCAGCTGCAGCATGCGGTCGCCGTCTTCCGAGTTTTCCAGCCCCGTACCGGCCAGCGCCGGCACCAGGCTGTAATCGATGTCGCCGGTGACGCGGGTCGACGAGCCCACGTAGTTGCTGCGCGCGCGGCTCAGCATCACTTCGCCGTACAGCTGGTGGCCGCCACCCAGGTCCAGCACGCCGCGCGACAGGAAGCTCTGCTTGTTCGATTTCGGATACAGCTCCGTGTCGCCCATGTAATCGTAGGTGCACGCATCGATGCCGCCGGTGCCGGCCGGCAGGTACAGGTTGGCCGGCGGATTGCAGTTCGGGATCGACAGGTTGATCGTCTGGTTCGTCAGCGGGCGGCCGTTCAGCGTCCAGCCGATGGAGTTCAGGTAATCGCGCTGGTCCCCCGACAGGCGGATGTTCGCCGGCCCCGTATACCCGGACAGCAGGTGGCCCAGCCGCTCGGGAATGCGCAGCTCCTCGATGAACTTGCGCTGCGACGAGCGCAGGCCCTGGGTACCCTGCGCGTCGAACGTGGCAAACAGGTTGTAGCCATCCTTCTGCAGGTTGCCGATGCCGCCGCTGATCGTGGCCTGGCGCTTGGAGGCACCGCCTTCGTCGGTGCCGAGGCCGTAGGCATTGACTTCCACGCCCTGGAAATCCTTGCGCGTGATGAAGTTGATCACGCCGCCGATCGCGTCGGTGCCGTACAGCGCCGACGCGCCATCGAGCAGCACTTCCACGCGCGCCAGCGCCGCGGCCGGGATGTTGTTCAGGTCGACGCCGGTGTCGTCGCCTGGCGAGGCGAAGTTGGCCATGCGCCGGCCGTTCAGCAGCACCAGCGTCGACGACGTGCCGATGCCGCGCAGGTTGGCGCTGTTCATGCCGCGCTGGTCGACACCGCCGACATTGATCGACACACCGTCCGTCAGGCCGCCGACGTTGGCCGAGATGCGCGTCATCAGTTCGGCCGCCGTGGTCACGCCGGCCCGGTCGATCTCCGCGCGCGTCACGACCTGCACCGGCAGCGGGGTTTCCGATTCGATCTGCTTGATCGCCGAGCCGGTGATTTCAACGCGCGGCACCACCTGGGCGATGGCCGAATCCTGGGCCCAGGCGCCATGCACCGCCAATGCCATGACGGCACCCGCGGCGAAATGTCCGCGAACGGGACGACGAACTTTATTTTGTGTTTTTTGATGGTGACGCTTGCCCATGATCCCCGTGCTCCGATTTTCGAGTGTTATTTGCCAAAATGCCATTGCGTCCCAATGTACGCAGGTCGGCGGCAAAACTCAAACGTGCCAGGGGCGGGCGTGGTGCACAAGCGTCAAACATGCCATCGATGTTATTTTCGCCGGCGGCATCTCCGTGCCTATTTCAGATAGCGATCGGGCAGCGGATTGTGATCCGTTTCCGCCTGCCATACCAGGGACTGCACCCACCAGCGCCGGCCGTCGTTGACCAGCTGGATGCTGTTGATCCCGCGCTGGAACGGTTTCGCCTCCTCTTTCGCATGGCGCGATTCGTAGGTGGAGAACACGTGGGCGATCTGGCCGAACTGCTCGGTCCTGCGCGCCAGTTCCGACTCGAAGAAGCCCTCTTTCGCGAACAGCGGCGTGACACGGGCGATGTAATCGTCCACCGACAGCACGCGCGTCATGAACACGCCCTCCTTGTTCCTGCCATGGACGATCATCTTTCCATCGGCGCGGAACAATGCGCGCAGGCGGTTCCAGTCGCGCGGTTTGCCGGCCGGCCCGGAGATGGTGCCGTACAGGGCGGCGATCACGGCATCGATGCTGGCAGCGTCCGCAAGGGCCGTCGCCGCAGCCGGTTTGGCCGGTGCCTGCTGCGCAAATGCGCTTCCGGCCATGGCCGTCAACAACGCGAACATCGCAATCGACTTCTTCATCACGGGCTCCTGTCGTCAAAAACACAACAATAGCACCGGCAGGTAAAAGCCCGGCGGGGATGCAACGTTGGCTATAATCGCCGGATTACCTGGACCCTTCCCATCATGACTGAACAACTCTCCAAAAAAGGCGAGGCCTGGTCGGCCCGCTTCTCCGAACCCGTTTCCGATCTCGTCAAGCGCTACACCGCCTCGGTATTCTTCGACAAGCGCATGTGGAAGGCCGACATCGAAGGCTCGCTGGCCCACGCCGAGATGCTGGCCGCGCAGGGCATCATCCCAACCGCCGACCTGGACGCGATCCGCAGCGGCATGGCGCAGATCACCGCGGAGATCGAAGGCGGCCAGTTCGAATGGCTGCTGGACCTGGAAGACGTACACCTGAACATCGAGAAGCGCCTGACCGAACTGGCCGGCGACGCCGGCAAGCGCCTGCACACGGGCCGTTCGCGCAACGACCAGGTGGCCACCGACATCCGCCTGTACGTGCGTTCCGCCATCGACGACATCACCGGCCTGCTGACGCAACTGCGCAGCGCCCTGGTCGACCTGGCCGAGCAGCATGCCGATACCATCCTGCCGGGCTTCACGCACATGCAGGTGGCGCAGCCGATCACCTTCGGCCATCACATGCTGGCCTATGTCGAGATGTTCGGCCGCGATGCCGAGCGCATGGCCGACTGCCGCAAGCGCGTCAACCGGCTGCCGCTGGGCGCCGCCGCGCTGGCCGGCACCACGTTCCCGATCGACCGCCTGCGCGTGGCGCAGGGCCTGGGCTTCGACGACGTGTGCCACAACTCGCTCGACGCCGTGTCGGACCGCGACTTCGCCATCGAATTCACGGCCGCTGCCTCGCTGATCATGATGCACGTGTCGCGCATGTCGGAAGAACTGGTGATCTGGATGAGCCCGCGCGTCGGCTTCATCGACATCGCCGACCGGTTCTGCACCGGCTCGTCGATCATGCCGCAAAAGAAGAACCCGGACGTGCCGGAGCTGGCGCGCGGCAAGACCGGCCGCGTCTACGGCCACCTGATGGGCCTTCTCACCCTGATGAAAGGCCAGCCGCTGGCCTACAACAAGGACAACCAGGAAGACAAGGAACCGCTGTTCGACACCGTCGACACCGTGGTCGACACGCTGCGCATTTTCGCCGACATGGCCGGCGGCATCACCGTCAAGCCGGAAGCGATGCGCGCCGCCGCGCTGCAGGGCTATGCCACCGCGACCGACCTGGCCGACTACCTGGTCAAGAAGGGCCTGCCGTTCCGCGACGCGCACGAAGCCGTGGCGCACGCCGTGCGCACCTGCGTGGATGCGAACTGCGACCTGGCCGATCTGTCGCTGGAGCAGCTGCGCGCCTTCTCGCCGCTGGTTGGCGAGGACGTCTTCGAGGTGCTGACGCTGGAAGGCTCGGTGGCCGCGCGCGACCACGTGGGCGGCACCGCGCCGAACCAGGTGCGCGCCGCGATTGCCCGCGTGCGTGCCCAGCTGGGCGCGTAACCAGGCCTTTCACCGCACAGGAGCCCCCGCCATGTAAACCATCGCCCCGTCACCGCATCACCCACGCGATCCGGACGCCAGAGCAGCGTCCACTCAAAGGAAGCAAAGGAGACAACGATGTTGATGGCAATATCCCGGGCAATCGATGGACTGAACGACAGGATCGCGGCGGTGGTGGCCTGGGGGCTGCTCGTCGCGGTGCTGGTCTGCGCGGCCAATGCGCTGGTCCGCTACTCCCTGAACACCAGCTCGAATGCGTGGCTGGAAATCCAGTGGTACCTGTTCGCCGCGGTCTTCCTGCTCGCGGCTCCTCACACGCTGAGGCGCGACGAGCACGTTCGCATCGACGTGATCGTCGGCCGCTTCTCGCGCCGTACCCAGGTCTGGATCGACCTGTTCGGCTTCTTCCTCTTCCTGCTGCCGATCTGCTGCGTGATCCTGTATTACGGCATCCCGTTCGGACTGGAATCATTGCGCAGCGCCGAGATGTCCAGCAACTCCGGCGGCCTGATCGTCTGGCCGGCCAAGATCCTGGTACCGATCGGCTTCGCGCTGATGATCCTGCAGGGGCTTTCCGAAATCATCAAACGCATCGAATACCTGCGCGGGCGGCTCGACGAGAGTGCGTTCACGAAGCAGGCCTCCCCGGCGCGGCAGGAGATCGACGCCATCCGGCAAGCCAACCGCATCGATTGAGGGGAGACGGCACATGGAAGCATTCATCATCGCCAACATCGCGCCGATCATGTTCGGCACCCTCGTGCTGTTCCTGCTGTGCGGCTTCCCGGTGGCGTTCGCGCTGGCCGCCAACGGCCTGTTCTTCGGCATCGTCGGCATCGAACTGGGCCTGCTGAAGCCGGAACTGCTGCAGGCGCTGCCGAACCGCATCTTCGGCATCATGGCCAACGACACGCTGCTGGCCATCCCCTTCTTCACATTGATGGGCCTGATCCTGGAACGCTCCGGCATGGCCGAGGACCTGCTCGACACGATCGGCCAGCTGTTCGGGCCGATCCGCGGCGGCGTCGCGTTCGCGGTGATCTTCGTCGGCGCGCTGCTGGCGGCCACCACCGGCGTGGTCGCCGCCTCGGTGATCTCCATGGGGCTGATCTCGCTGCCCGTGATGCTGCGCTATGGCTACGACAAGCGGCTGGCATCCGGCGTGATCGCCGCCTCCGGCACGCTGGCGCAGATCATTCCGCCCTCGCTGGTGCTGATCGTGATGGCCGACCAGCTGGGCCGCTCGGTCGGCGACATGTACAAGGCCGCGTTCATTCCCGGCCTGCTGCTGACGGCGATGTATGCCGGCTACGTGATGGCGATCGCGATCTTCCAGCCGCACAAGGCGCCGGCACTGCCGCTGGAAGCGCGCAACCTGCGCGAACCGAACGGCGATTCCGGCGTGCGCTCGCTGCTGGTGCTGCTGGCGGTCACGGTGGCGGCATCGTATGCCTTCGCCTGGTGGTACGACGCGCGCCACCCGGACGCCCACCGCGACGAAGTGGGCATCTTCTCCGCCGCGCTGGGCATCGCCGGCGCGTTCCTGTTCGCGCTGGCCAACCGCCAGCTGAAACTGGGGCTGCTGTCGCGCATGGCCGAGAAAGTGGTGTTCGTGCTGATCCCGCCGCTGGCGCTGATCTTCCTCGTGCTGGGCACGATCTTCATCGGCCTGGCCACGCCCACCGAGGGCGGCGGCATGGGCGCGGTGGGCGCCATCGTGCTGGCGCTGCTGAACCGGCGCCTGACCTGGCCGCTGCTGACGCAGGCGATGATGTCGACCACGCGCCTGTCGTGCTTCGTGATCTTCATCCTGATCGGCTCCACCGTGTTCGCGCTGGTGTTTCGCGCCGTGAACGGCGATTTGTGGGTGGAGCACCTGCTGACCAGTCTTCCGGGCGGCTCGACCGGCTTCCTGATCGCCGTGAACATCCTGTTCTTCGTGCTGGCCTTCTTCCTCGACTTCTTCGAGCTGGCCTTCATCCTCGTGCCGCTGGTGGGCCCGGTGGCGGAAAAACTCGGCATCGACCTGATCTGGTTCGGCGTGCTGCTGGGCGTGAACATGCAGACCTCGTTCATGCACCCGCCGTTCGGCTTCGCACTGTTTTATTTGCGCTCGGTAGCGCCGAAGGCGGTAAAGACGTCGGATATCTACTGGGGCGCCATCCCGTTCGTCTGCATCCAGGTGGTGATGGTGGCGCTGATCATCGCGTTCCCGAACCTGGTCTCCGTGGAAACCCGCACCGACATGACCGAGGAGGTCGAGCTGAAGATCGACGCCCCGGCCGACTATGGCGCCCCAGCTGAAGATGGCACGCCGCAGCTTGACTTCTCCACCGACAACGACGAAAAAACGCCGGCCCGCTGACGTTTCTCCACAGCCGCCCCGGATCGATAATTTCCTCCCACCGGGGTCAGACCCCGAATTCAGGAAATATTTCCCGGAACCGGGGTCAGACCCCGGTTTTTGGAAACATTGCAAACTGGCACTGCTATTATTGCCGGTTTCGCATTCTGGAGGCAGCATGGGTATCGGCGGCAAGAGCATCGAACAGGCATTGGCAACGCTGTCGGACATGACGGCGGGGGCGGTGCCGATCGGGCGCGAGGAGCACCTGGCGCGCATCGCCAGGGCGCAGGCGTTCATGCGGGCGCAGGGCATCGCGGCGGTGTGGCTGAACGCGGGTACCAGCCTGCTGTACTTCACTGGCATGAAATGGCATGCCAGCGAGCGGATGGTGGGGGCGATCCTGCCGGCGGACGGCGGCCTGGCCTACCTCGCGCCAGCGTTCGAGGAAGCTACGCTGCGCGATTTCATGCTGGTCGATGCCCCGGTGCACACGTGGCACGAGCATGAGAACCCGTGCGCGCTGTTCGTCGACACGCTGAAGGTGCTAGGCATCGAGCCGGGCGCGCGCATCGGCGTCGACGAAAGCACGCCGTTCTTCACCGCCGACGGCATCCGCCAGCAGGCGCACGGCTACATGCTGGAGAACGCGAAGAGCGTGACGGCGCACTGCCGCACCCGCAAGTCGCCGGCCGAGATCGCGCTGATGCAGCGCGCCAAGGACATGACATTGGCAGTGCACGTCGCCACCGCCAGCATCCTGCGCGAAGGCATCACCACGGTGGAGGTGGCCGATTTCATCGACCGCGCGCACAGGAAAGTTGGTGCCCCGGCCGGTTCGTACTTCGTCATCGTGCTGTTCGGCGAAGCCACCGCTTTCCCGCACGGGGTGTCGTACGTGCAGACGCTGAAGGATGGCGACACGGTGCTGATCGACACCGGCTGCAAGCTGCACGACTATATCTCCGACATCACCCGCACCTACGTGTTCGGCACGCCGAGCGAACGCCAGCGCGCCGTGTGGAATGCGGAGAAGGCGGCGCAGCAGGCGGCATTCGATGCGGCGCAGCTGGGCGTGCCGTGCGAGGAAGTCGATGCGGCGGCGCGCCGCTCGCTGGAAGCGGCCGGCTTCGGCCCCGGCTACAGGCTGCCCGGCCTGCCCCACCGCACCGGCCACGGCATCGGCCTCGACATCCACGAGTGGCCGTACCTGGTGGGCGGCGACAAGACCCCGCTGGACGTCGGCATGTGCTTCTCGAACGAGCCGATGATCTGCGTGCCGGGCGAATTCGGCATCCGTCATGAAGATCACTTCTACATGACGGAAAACGGGCCGCGCTGGTTTACCCGGCCGGCCCGCTCGATTGACGATCCTTTCGGCCTGGCCGGCTAGGCCTTCTTGGAGACCAGCGTCAGGATGTCATAACTGGCCACCAGCTCCTCGTGCTGGTTGGTCACCTGCACGTCCCACGCCACCACGCCCTGCCCCACGCCCTTGTCGTCGCTGCGGTTGCGGTCGACCTTGCGCTTGCAGGTCAGCCGCGCGCGGATCGTGTCGCCGATGGCCACCGGCGTGATGAAACGCAGGTTGTCGAGGCCGTAGTTGGCCAGCACCGGGCCGGGCGCGGGCGAGACGAACAGCCCGGCCGCCGCCGACAGCACGAAGTAGCCGTGCGCGATGCGCTTGCCGAACTGCGTCTCCTTCGCGGCGATGTCGTCGAAGTGCATGTAGAAGTAATCGCCCGAGACGCCGCCGAAGTTGACGATGTCCGCCTCGCTGACGGTGCGGCGGTGCGTCAGCAGCGAGTCGCCCACCTGCAAATCCTCGAAGTGGCGCCGGAACGGGTGCACTTCGGATTCGCGTACCGCGCCACCGCGCACATATTCTCCGGTGATGGCGGACAGCATCGTCGGCGAGCCCTGCACCGCCGTGCGCTGCAGGAAGTGCTTGACGGCGCGGATGCCGCCCAGTTCCTCGCCGCCGCCGGCGCGGCCCGGACCGCCATGCTTCAACTGCGGCAGCGGCGAACCGTGGCCGGTCGAATCGACCGACGCCTCGCGCTCCAGCACCAGCACGCGGCCGTGATGCGATGCCGCCACCGGCACCGCGTACGCCGCGATACGGGGATCCTTCGTCACCAGCGTGGACACCAGGCTGCCCTTGCCCTTCGCCGCCAGCGCCAATGCTTCTTCAATGCCCTCATACGTCATCAAGGTGCTGACCGGCCCGAACGCTTCCACGTCATGCACGGCATCGTTGTCCATCGCATTGCGGCACAGGACCAGCGTGGGCGCGAAGAAGGCACCATCGTGCACGCCGTTGCCGACCAGTTCCAGTTCGCCGCCGTGCAGCAGCTCGTTGCCGGCCAGCAGGCGCTCGACCTGCGCCGCCACGTCGCGCTGCTGGTCCTTCGAGGCCAGCGCCCCCATGCGCACGCCGTCGACCGAGGGATCGCCGACCGTGATCTTCGCCAGCCGTTCGCGCAGCCGTTCGGCCACGGCGTCGGCCTGCGTGCGCGGCACGATGATGCGGCGGATCGCCGTGCACTTCTGCCCCGCCTTGCCGGTCATCTCGCGCGCCACTTCCTTGACGAACAAGTCGAACTCGACGTCGTCCGGCGTCACGTCCGGCGCCAGGATCGCGCAGTTGAGTGAATCGGCTTCGGCGGTGAACGGCACCGAGTTCGCGATCAGGTTGCGGTTGCTCCGCAGCTTTTGCGCCGTGTCGGCGGAGCCCGTGAAGGTCACCGCATCGAAGCCGGTCAGCCGGTCCAGCAGGTCGCCGGTGCTGCCGATCACCAGTTGCAGCGCGCCGTCCGGCAGCAGGCCGGATGCGTGCATCATCCGCACCAGCGCTTCGGTGAGGTAGCTGGTTGCGGTGGCCGGCTTGCCGATGCACGGCATCGCGGCCAGGAAGCTGGGGGCGAACTTTTCCAGCAAGCCCCAGATCGGAAAGTTGAAGGCATTGATGTGCACCGCCACGCCACCGCGCGGCACCAGGATGTGGGTTCCGGAAAAGCCACCGCGCTTGCCGAGCGCCATGGCCGGGCCTTCGTGCAGCACGTTCGACGACGGCAGTTCGCGGCTGCCGATGCTGGCGTAGGCGAACAGCGTGCCGATACCGCCTTCGACATCGACCCAGCTGTCCGGCCGCGTGGCGCCGGTGAAGCGGGAGATTTCGTACAGCTGCTCCTTGCGCTCCATCAGGTACACGGCGAGCGCCTTCAGCCGCGCGGCGCGCTGCTGGAAATCCAGCGTCATCAGCGCCGGGATGCCGGTCTTGCGGCCGTACTCCAGCACTTCGCCGAAGTCGATCGGCTCGGCGTGGGTGTGATAGATCAGGCTGTTGTTCAAGGCGCTGTGCAGCGGCTGGTGCGTTTCCTTTCCATGCCAGCGGCCGCCGATAAAACTCTGCAACGTTCCCATGTTCGTCTCCGTTCAGCGTGTATTCAGTTCGTTGTCTTGTGCACGTGCAGCGGCCCCACGCCCTCCCAGGCGATGCGGGGGCGGTCGGGCTCGGGCTCCGCGAACGCCTCGACTTCACGCATCGTCTCGCGCGAACGTACCGCAAGCTCGTGGTACTGCGCGGTACCGACGTTTTTCCACACGATCTCCGCATCCGTCACCTCGCGAACGACCCGCGCCGGCGTGCCCATCACCATGCTGCGCGGCGGAATCGCCATATTGGCCTTCACGAAGCTCATCGCCGCGACGATGCTTTCGGCGCCCACCACGGAGTTATCCATGACGACGGCGT
Source organism: Pseudoduganella sp. jia 9 (assembly GCF_055502615.1). Lineage (NCBI taxonomy): Bacteria > Pseudomonadati > Pseudomonadota > Betaproteobacteria > Burkholderiales > Oxalobacteraceae > Pseudoduganella > Pseudoduganella sp. jia 9. The sequence continues at coordinate 86,779 of NZ_JBUPWE010000005.1, forward strand.
TCATGCCCACCAGCGCATTGCGCCCGATCCGGCAACCGTGCAGCACGGCGCCGTGCCCGATATGGCCATCCGCCTCCACCACCGTGTCGGTATTCTCGAAGCCGTGCATCACGCAGCTGTCCTGCACGTTCGAACCTTCTTCCAGCACGATCCGGCCGAAGTCGCCGCGCAGCGATGCCAGCGGGCCCACATAGCAGCGCGGGCCGACGATCACGTCGCCGATCAGTACCGCCGTCGGGTGCACGTAGGCGGTCGGATGCACCACCGGCCGCACGCCATTGATTTCATAGACTTTCACCATGAACCTTCAGCTCCTCGGCCGTTTGTCGACCACGCGCCGGGCCTTGCCGGTCAGCGTACGTTCGATGCCGTCGGCGCCCACCACGCTGACGCGGGTGGTGACGCCGACATGGGTCTTGATGCAGTGTTCCAGCTCCCGCGCCAGCGCATCGGCTTCGCTGCCGGGCGTTTCCGGACGCAGCTCGGCGACGACGTCCAGCTTGTCCAGGTGGCCGTCGCGCGTGACGACCAGCTGGTACTGCGGCGCCAGCTTCGGCATGGCCAGGATCAGTTCCTCGATCTGCGTGGGAAACACGTTGACGCCGCGGATGATCAGCATGTCGTCCGAGCGGCCGGTGATCTTGTCCATCCGGCGCATCGCGCGGGAAGTCGGCGGCAGCAGCCGCGTCAGGTCGCGCGTCCGGTAGCGGATCACCGGCATCGCCTCCTTCGTCAGCGACGTGAATACCAGTTCGCCTTCGGCGCCGTCCGGCAGCACCTCGCCCGTTTCGGGGTCGATGATCTCCGGGTAGAAATGGTCTTCCCAGATCGTCGGGCCATCCTTGCTCTCGATGCATTCGCTGGCCACGCCGGGGCCCATCACTTCCGACAGCCCGTAGATGTCCACCGCATCGATGCCGGCGCGCGCCTCGATCTCGCGGCGCATCGCATCGGTCCACGGCTCGGCGCCGAAGATGCCCACCTTCAGCGAGGAGGCGGCCGGATCGATGCCCTGCCGGTGGAATTCCTCGATGATGTTCAGCATGTACGACGGCGTGACCATGATGATCGACGGCGCGAAGTCGCGGATCAGCTGCACCTGCTTCTCCGTCTGCCCGCCGGACATCGGGATCACCGTGCAGCCGAGCCGCTCGGCGCCGTAGTGCGCGCCCAGGCCGCCGGTGAACAGGCCATAGCCGTAGGAGATGTGCACCATGTCGCCGGCGCGGCCGCCGGCGGCGCGGATCGAGCGGGCCACGACATCGGCCCAGGTATCGATATCGCTGCGGGTGTAGCCCACCACCGTTGCCTTGCCGGTGGTGCCGCTCGACGCATGGATGCGCACCACCTGCTCGCGCGGCACGGCGAACATGCCGAACGGGTAGTTGTCGCGCAGGCTTTTCTTGTCCGTGAACGGGAATTTCGCCAGGTCGGCCAGCGTGCGCAGGTCTTCGGGATGCACGCCTTTCGCATCGAAGGCGGCGCGGTAGTGCGCCACGTTGTCGTACGCGTGCCGCAGCGTTTTCTTCAGGCGCTGCAGTTGCAGTGCCTGCAGTTCGTCGCGGCTGGCGCGCTCGATCGGTTCGAGGTCGCCGGGCGCGGGCGTGCGCGCGGTTGCAAATTCAGCCATTGTCTCCTCCAGTATTTCTTGAAACTCTCTTGAAACTCTCTTGAAACGTCAGGGCTCAGACCACCGTGCCCGCCACGCGGTGCGACTTGCCCCGGAACGTGGCGACCAGCCGGCCATCCTGGTCGGTCACGTCGACGTCGTAGATGCCGGTCTTGCCGGCCAGCGCCCGCTCGACCGCTTCAGCGGTGAGCAGGTCTCCCTCGCGGCCGGGTGCCAGGTAGTCGATCGTGCAGCCGGCGCCCACCGTGTTGTGGTTATGGCTGTTGCAGGCAAAGGCGAACGCGCTGTCCGCCAGCGTGAAGATGAAGCCGCCGTGGCAGCTGCGGTGGCCGTTCAGCATATCCTCGCGCACGCGCATCGACATGCGCGCATAGCCGGGGCGGATCTCGTCCAGCGTCATGCCCAGGCCGCGGCTGGCCGGATCGCGGCCGAACATCGCCGCGCCGGCCGCTTCGGCCAGCGCCTGCGCATCCGGGTGCATGGAATCATTCGGCATGGATCGGCTTTCGGCTGGCTTGCCGGCGGCGCAGCAGCGGCGACACGCGGTAGCGGCCGTCGCCATACGCGGCAGCCAGATTGTCGAGTACCTTGACGATATGGCCGGCGCCGATCGCATCCGCCCACGCCAGCGGACCGCGAGGGTAATTGACGCCGTTGCGCATCGCCGTGTCCACGGCCTGCGCGCTGCACACGCCCTGGTACACGGTGTCGGCCGCCTCGTTGGCCAGCATGGCCACGGTACGCATCACCGCCAGCCCGGGCACGTCGTCCAGCCGCGTCACCGCAAAGCCCGCGGCCTGGAACAGCCCGACGGCGGAGAGATAGGCCGCCTCGCTGCACTGGTCGGCGCGGGCCACGGCGATGCGCGCGGCATTGCCGGCGTCGAGCACCAGGTCGAAGACCACGGTGTCGTCATGCCGGTTGGTGCGGGCGCGGGCGGTGGCGGTGCGGCCGTCCGTCAGGTAGATCGCCGCGCCGTTGCAGTGGAATGCCGGGGCTTCGCCATGCTGGTGGCCTTCCGCCGAGGTGCGCCGTGTCACGTGCAGGCCATGCGCCTCGAAACGCGCCAGCATCGGCTCCGTCAGCGTGCCGCTGGCGCCCGCTTCCAGGCTGTAGCCCACGTATTCCGGCCGCGGGCAGTTCGGCTCGGATTGCGCCGCCGGCGGCACGGCACTCTCGGCATAGCGATAGAAGCCGCGGCCCGCCTTGCGGCCGAGGAAGCCGGCATCGACCATTTCGCGCTGCAGCACTGATGGCGTGAAGCGCGGATCGCCAAAATATGCGTCGAACACGGATCTGGTGACGGCGTAGTTGACGTCGTGCCCGATCAGGTCCATCAGTTCGAAAGGCCCCATGCGGAAGCCGCCGGCCTCGCGCATCACCGCGTCCAGCGTTGCGGCGTCGCCGGCGCCTTCGGCCAGCAGGCGCCACGCCTCGGCGTAATACGGCCGCGCAACGCGGTTGACGATGAAGCCGGGCGTGGAGCGCGCATGCACCGGGCTCTTGCCCCAGGCGGCGGCGGTGTCATGCACGGCTTGCGCGGCGGCGCGGTCCGTCGCCAGGCCGCTGACCACTTCCACCAGCGCCATCAGCGGTGCCGGATTGAAGAAATGCATGCCGACCAGGCGTTCCGGCCGGCGCAGCGGCGCGGCGATGGCTGTCACCGAGATCGACGAGGTGTTGGTGGCCAGGATCGCGTCATCGCCGACGATGCCTTCCAGTTCGGCGAACAGCGCGCGCTTGGCCTCCAGGTTCTCGGCGATCGCCTCGATGACGAGCGCGGCATCGGCCAGGTCGCCCAGCGACGCCGCCGCATGCAGCCGGCCGCGCGCCGCCTCCGCGTCGGCGGCGCCCATCCTGCCTTTCGCGGCCAGCTTGCCGAAGCTGCCGGCGATGTCGTCGATGGCCTTGTCCAGCGCTTCCGGGCGGGCATCGTACAGTTTTACCGTGTGGCCGGCGGCGGCGGCCACCTGGGCGATGCCGGCGCCCATGGCGCCGCTGCCGACGACGGCAACGATGGAATCAGGTGTCAGCGCGGCCATCATTCCCCCTTGAAGTGCGGCGTGCGCCTGGCCACGAAAGCGGCCACGCCTTCGTGGTAATCGTGGCTGTTGCCCAGTTCGCGCATCATGTCGGTCTCCAGTTTCAGCTGGGCGTGCAGGCCGTTGCAGGCGCTGAGCTGCATGGCCCGCTTCGTGAAGGCCAGGCCCTTGGTGGGCGCGCAGGCAAAGTGCTCGGCCATGGCCCTGGCTTCGGCCATCAGCGCGTCGTCCGGCAGCGCCTTCCAGATCAGGCCCCATTCCTCGGCGCGGTCGGCACTGAGCTTGTCGCCCAGCATGGCCAGCCCCATCGCCCGCGCCGGGCCGACCAGCCGCGGCAGGTGCCAGGTGCCGCCCGTGTCGGGGATCAGGCCCAGCTTGCAGAACGACTGGATGAACGATGCCGATTTCGCCGCCAGCACGATGTCGCAGGCCAGCGCCAGGTTGGCGCCGGCGCCGGCGGCCACGCCGTTGACGGCGCAGATCACCGGCATCGGCAAGTCCTTGATCGCCATGACCAGCGGCGCATAGTACTGTTCCACCGAGTCGCCCAGGTCGACGGGCGCGCCGCCCGGCGCCACGGCGCGGTCCGAGAGGTCCTGCCCGGCGCAGAAGCCGCGTCCGGCGCCGGTCAGCACCAGCACGCGCACGCCCTGGTCGGCGCGGATCCGCTCGAACGCATCGCGCACTTCGCGGTGCATGGCCTGCGTAAAACTGTTCAGTTTGTCGGGACGGTTCAGGGTCAGCGTCGCGACGCCGCCTTCGATACCGAACAGGATGTCTTGATAGCTCATTGGCTGTCTCCTCCGGTGAATGGTCATTCAGCCTGGTCGAAATCGATCACGACCCGGTCCGTGGCGGGAAAACTCTGGCAGCTCAGCACGAAGCCGCGGGCGATCTCGTAATCCTCCAGCGCATAGTTGACGTCCATGTCCACCTTGCCGTCGACGACCTTGCAGCGGCAGGTGGAACAGACGCCGCCCTTGCACGAGTAGCGCATGTCCAGCCCGGCGCGCAGGCCGGCGTCGAGGATCGATTCCTTGTCCTTTTCCATCGTGAACGTGGCGGCGTTGCCGTCCTGGATCACGGTGACTTCGGTGAGGTGCCGCGCCGCCTGCGCGTCGTGCTGGGCGCGCGGCTGGTGCTGGTGCTTCGGGATCGAGGCGGCGAAGAGTTCGATCCTGATGGCCGATTTCGGCATGCCCGCTTCCTGCAGCGCTTCGGAAACGCCGAGCATCATGTCTTCCGGGCCGCAGATGAAGGCGGTGTCGTAGTCGGCGATGTCGATCCACTGGCGCAGGAACTGCTGTGTCTTGTCCTTCGTGATGCGGCCGTTGAACAGTTCGATGTCCTGCTGTTCGCGGCTCATCACATAGACGATGTTCAGGCGTGCCAGGAACAGATCCTTCAGCTCCGCCAGTTCGCCGCGGAACATCATCGACGAGGACGAACGGTTGCCGTAGACGAGCGTGAAACGGCTGCGCGGCTCCGTCATCAGCGTGGTCTTGACGATCGACAGGATCGGCGTGATGCCGCTGCCGGCGGCAAAGGCCAGGTAATGGCGTTCGCTGTCGGCCTGCAGCGGCACGTTGAAGTGGCCCATCGGCGGCATCACCTCGAGCACGGCGCCGGCTTTCAGCGATTCGTTGGCCCAGCTGGAAAACATGCCGCCCGGCGTGCGCTTGATGGCCACGCGCAGCGCGCCGTCCTGCACGGCCGAGCAGATCGAGTAGGAGCGGCGCACGTCCTCGTCGCCGATCCTGGCGCGCAGCGTCAGGTGCTGGCCCTGCTGGTAGCGGAAATCGCCGGCCAGTTCGGGCGGCACGGCGAACGTGACGGCGATGCAGTCGCGCGTTTCGTTGACGACGCGGGCGACGGTCAGCGGATGGAATTTGCTCATCTCATTGGCTCATGTTGGAAACTGAGGTCAGTGGCACTTGAAGTAATCGAACGGCTCGCGGCAGGCGCGGCAGCGGTACAGCGCCTTGCAGGGCGTGGAGCCGAACTGGCTCGTGAGCTCGGTGTGCGGCGAACCGCAATGCGGGCAGGCGACGGCCGGTACGGCGCTGGACGCTCCCCCGGCGCGGCGCGAGACGGCCGCGGCCAGCCCGCCGCGCAAGCCGGAGATGTCGATCACCTGCTGCGCCGGCGGGGCGATGCCGTAGCCCTTCAGCTTTTGCCTGCCAGCTTCGCTGAGCCAGGCGGTGGTCCATGCCGGCGACAGTTGCGTGACGATGCGGACATCGTCCACGCCGTGCGCCTGCAGCGCCTCGCGCACGGCGGCCTCGATCACATGCGTGGCCGGGCAGCCGGAATACGTGGGCGTCAGCGTGACCGTGACGCTGTCGTCATCGACGCCGACGGAGCGCACGATGCCGAGGTCGACGACCGAGATCACGGGAATCTCCGGGTCGGCCACTTCGGCGAGCCACGTCCACACGGTGGCCTCGTCCAGCGCCGTCGTCATCGTCGCCGTCACCACGTTGCACCCGGATAGGCACGCTGCAGGAACTGCATCTCCGCCAGCAGGTAGCCGAGGTGCTCGCTGTGGCGGCCCGTCTTGCCGCCCTTCTGCATCCAGGCGTCCGGCGAGGGCATTCGCAGGGTTGCCTCGGCGAAGATATCGCCCACGTGGGCCAGCCATTGCGCGCGCAGCGTGGCGGCGGGCGGCGCGATGCCCGCCGCCACCATCTGTTCGTCGATGGCGTCGTAGTTGAATGCTTCGCCGGTGTACATCCACAGCTCGTCGGCGGCAGTCTGCGTGTACTCGTGGCTGAGCGCGGTGCCGTCGCCGAGGCGAACCACCAGGTCGCCGCTGCGGCGCAGGTGATACGTGACCTCTTTCAGCGCTTTCCCGGCGATGTCGGCGATGCGTGCGTCGGCCGACTGCACCAGCGCGCCGATCAGAAAGTAGTGCCACGTGTCGAAGTAGAACTGGCGCACCAGCGTGTGCGCGTAATTGCCGTTCGGCTGCTCGACCAGCAGCACGTTGTGGAAATCATGCGCGTCGCGCAGGTAGGCCAGCGCATCCTCGTCGCGGCCGCGGCCTTCGAGCTCGCCGGCGTAGGTAAACCACAGGCGCGCCTGGCCCAGCAGGTCGAGCGCCACGTTCGTCAGCGCCATGTCTTCTTCCAGCGCCGGGCCCTTGCCGCACAGTTCGGACAGGCGCTGGCTCAGCACCAGGGCGTTGTCGCCCAGGCGCAGCAGGTATTGAACTTTCGCATCCATGCGCGGCCTTTACAGGTTCTTCACTTCTTCCGGCATCGGGAAGAAAGTGGGGTGGCGGTAGACCTTGCTGTTGGCGGGCTCGAACAGGGCACCCTTGTCGAACGGGCTGCTGGCCACGATGTCCGCCGCGCGCACCACCCAGATCGACACGCCTTCGTTGCGCCGTGTATAGACGTCGCGGGCGTTATTGAGCGCCATTTCCGCATCCGGCGCATGCAGGCTGCCCACGTGCTTGTGGGCCAGGCCGTGCTGGCTGCGGATGAAGACTTCCCACAGGGGCCATTCCTTGCTCATTGCTGTCTCCTCAGGCTGCGTGTTTTTCGGCCGCCTTTTCCGCATGCGCGACGAGCGCGTCGCGGAACCATTGCCCGTCGTCCCAGGCCTTCACGCGGGTGCGCAGCCGCTCGCGGTTGCACGGGCCGTTGCCCTGCAAGACGGCGTGGAATTCGGCCCAGTCGATCTCGCCGAAGTCGTAGTGGCCCCGCCCGGCGTTCCATTTCAGGTCGGGATCGGGAATCGTCAGGCCGAGGAATTCGGCCTGCGGCACGGTCTGGTCGACCATGCGCTGGCGCAGTTCGTCGTTGGAGAACAGCTTGATGCGCCATTGCGTGGATTGCGCGCTGTTGACGGAGCTGGCATCCGACGGACCGAACATCATCAGCGACGGCCACCACCAGCGGTTCAGCGCATCCTGCGCCATCGCCTTCTGCTCGGCCGTGCCATTGCACAGCGCCAGCATGATGTCGTAGCCCTGGCGGGCGTGGAACGATTCTTCCTTGCAGACCCGGATCATGGCCCGGGAATACGGGCCGTACGAGCAGCGGCACAGCGGGATCTGGTTGATGATCGCCGAGCCGTCGACCAGCCAGCCGATGGCGCCCATGTCCGCCCACGACAGCGTGGGGTAATTGAAGATGCTCGAGTACTTGGCCTTGCCCGCGTGCAGGGCCTGCAGCAGTTCGTCGCGCGACACGCCCAGCGTTTCGGCGGCGCTGTACAGGTACAGGCCGTGGCCCGCTTCATCCTGGATCTTGGCCAGCAGGATCGACTTGCGCTTGAGCGTCGGTGCGCGCGTGACCCAGTTCCCTTCCGGCAACTGCCCAACGATTTCCGAGTGGGCGTGCTGCGAAATCTGCCGGATCAGCGTCTTGCGGTAGGCCTCGGGCATCCAGTCCTTCGGCTCGATCTTGATGCCGTCGTCGATGCGCTGCTGAAAGGCGCGCTCTTCGGCGCTCATGTCATCGACGGTGCGGACGTTCTTCAGCCCGGTCTCCACCATTTGTGCGTACATGCTCGTCTCCTCGTGTACCTGTGTTTGCACTCATAATACGATACACAATTTTAAATGCAAGCTGTTTTTGTGTGTCACATTGAAAGCCCGTATCTTGTCCGGCTCGGTACAATGCGGGGATGAACAATGATTTGAATGCCTGGATTACCGCCTTCCTGCAAGAGGACCCGCCCCGCTCGAAATCGCTGGTGATGACCGTCTTCGGCGATTCCATCGTGCCGCACGGCGGCCTGGCCTGGCTGGGCAGCCTGATCGACCTGCTGGCGCCGTTCGGCGTCAACGACCGGCTGCTGCGCACGTCCGTGTTCCGGCTGGCGCAGGAAGGCTGGCTGGTGTCGCAGCGCGATGGACGGCGCAGCCATTACACGATCACGCCGGAAGCGGCGCAGCGTTTCGCCCGCGCCTTCCGGCGTGTCTACGCGGCGCCCAGTGTGCACTGGCATGGCAGCTGGACATTCGTGCTGGGCACCAGCGGCCTGTCGACCGCGGAACGGGCGGCGCTGCGCAAGGAACTGCTGTGGGAGGGCTACAGCATGGTGGCGCAGGGCATCGCGGGCCATCCGGCCGGCGATGCCGAGGCGCTCGACGACCTGCTCGGCCGCCTGGACATGCGCGGCAAGGTGTACGTCGTGCAGGCCGCGCAACTGCCCGGCGTGCAGGGCAAGCCGCTGGCCGACCTGATCGCCGAAGGCTGGGATCTGCGGGAAGTGGCGGCAGGCTACGAGAAATTCATCGAAAGGTTTGCACCGTTGCGCGCCCTGCTTGCCGGCGGCGCCGCCCCGGAACGGGCATTTGTCGTGCGCACGCTGCTGATCCACGCCTACCGGCGGGTGCAGCTGCACGACCCGCAGCTGCCCGTCGAGCTGCTGCCCGAGCCGTGGCCCGGCGCCGCCGCCTATGCGCTGGCGCGCGAGCTGTACCTGTTGACGCATGCGCCTGCCGAAGAGCACGTGCTCGGCGCGCTGCGGCAGGAGCAGGCGGACGTGCCGGATGCCGGGCCGGCGTTCTTTGAACGCTTCGGCGGACTGGCCTAGACTGGAACGCGCCGGCTTATTTGCCGATCGGCTTGTTGAGCGAATCGTCGATCGGATCGCCGACCGGTATGACGAATGCCCTGAGCTCGGCCAGCTTGCCATCGCGCAGCCGCCACACGTCGCAGTAGGCGTTATGCAACGCATTGCCGGCTTCGTCCCGGCTGTCGATATCGCCGAGCGCGATGACATGGTCGCCCTCCGCCACCAGTTCGCGCACGGTGAACGCGGGCGGCTGCACGTACTCGGTTGCCATCCACGCGCGCACCGCCTCCTTGCCATGCAGCGTGTCGCCGCCCACGGTGGACCAGACCACATCGTCCACACAGAACGACAGGAAGCCTTCATTGTCGCCGGCGGTGACCGCCGCATTCGCCTGTTGCAGCACACGCTTGTTCGCATCGGACATTTGCATTCTCCTCGTGACGGTTCACCCTCGATTCGACCGGCCGGCTGGCCGGCCCCGAGGTTAGCAGACCCTCGCCGGGGGCGGCGCAGCTGTATTGCAGCTGAACTGCGGCGGCCCGCGGGCGGATCCCTATCCGAACACCAGCGACTGGTGCGCATGCACGCCGGCCAGGACGCCGGCCGCGGATGCCAGCGTCGCACTGTGCATCGGCGTTGCCGCGTCGCCGGCGGCGAAGACGCCGGGCACGGTGGTCTGCTTGCGCTCGTCGACGCGCAGGTACGGTCCGGTCGGCCCGTCATCGAACGCGCAGCCCAGCTGCCCGGCAAGCGGACTGGCCGGCACCGTCATCGGCGACACGAACAGCGCCCCCAGCGGCACCACGCGGCCGTCGGCCAGGCACGCCGCGTCGAGGCCGGGCGCGCTGCCCAGCAGCGCGACGATGGGCGTGCGCTCGATCGTCACGCCCCGCGCCGCCAGCAGCGCGGCCTGTTCCTCCGCCGGCTCTTCGCCGCCTTGCGTGAACAGCGTTGCCGGCCCCCAGTCCGGAATCATCGCCGCCTTGTGCGCGGCCATCGCATCGCCGCCCAGGATGCCCAGCGGCTGCCCCGCCACTTCATAGCCATGGCAATAAGGGCAGTGGATGACGGTTTGCCCCCAGCGCTCCGCCAGGCCCGGCAACGCGGGCAGTTCGTCGCGCACGCCGGTGGCCAGCACCAGGCGTGCGCCGCGCTCCTGGCGCTGGCGGCCTTCGCTGTCGATCGCGACGAGGAAGCCTCCTTCGGCACGGATGGCGGCGGTGGCCGCCCCGTCGGCGAACGTCACGGTGGGATAGCGGGCCAGCTGCTGCCGGGCTTCCGCGCGGATCTGCTGCGGCGGCTTGCCGTCATGCCCCAGGAAGCCGTGCGCGCTGGTGGCGAAACGGTTGCGCGGCTCGCCCGCGTCGACCAGCAGCACGCTGCGGCGCGCCCGCGCCAGTTGCAGCGCGGCCGACAGGCCGGCAAAGCTGCCGCCCACGATGATGGCATCGAACATGATCGCTCCTTATGTACTTTATGGAGTTACATGATAACGCAAAAAGCCCCATCAAGAAACTTCATTTGTTACTTGATCCGGGTTTGCTATGATCGCGCCATGAGACACGACAGCCGCCTTTCCCGCATGCTCCATGTACTGATCCACATGGACAGCCTCGACGTGCCCGCCACATCGGAAACGATCGCCGGCATGCTGGGCACCAATCCCGTTGTGGTGCGCCGGACGATGGCAGGCTTGCGCGAGCAGGGCTATGTGCAGTCGGGCAAGGGACATGGCGGAGGCTGGATGCTGACGCAGCCGCTCGACCGGATCACGCTGCTCGACATCCACCGCGCGCTGGGCGAACCGCCCGTCTTTGCAATCGGCACGACCAACGAACACGCGGATTGCCTGGTCGAACGCGCCGTCAATGCGGAGCTCGGGGAGGCGATGCGGGAAGCGGAGCGGATACTGCTGGAGCGCTTCGGCAGCGTCACGCTGGCCGACCTGGCAAAGGGTGTGAAGACGCACACGAAGGCGCTGACTCCGGCCGGCTAGCGGCGCCTGTGTGGCCGGGCTGGACAGCCTGACCGATGCAGGCCTGCGCCCTTATGGCCGGATCGGGGATTGCCGCACGTCGGTCACGATGACCGGCAAGGACCAGGCACCGCCCATGTCGATGCCCCGGCACATGCCCGTCGTGCCTTTCCTGGTCTGCACGAAGCGTTTGCCGTCCCACGTCCATTCGTCGATCTCCATGCAATCGAAACCGCTGGCCCGGTGCGAGGCGTCGATCTTCCCTTTCGAATATTCCGCGCCATTTGTCGTAACGATACTGGCCGCGAAGGGTGGTGCCGGGTTGATCGTCCAGTATGCTTCCGCGACGGCGGATGCCCCCGCCCAGCAAGTCGTCGAGGCCAAGAGCCTGGTGCGCGACAGACGGATCACGTGGATGGGATCGGGCTCCCGGGCAGGTTCGGCAAGGGCAGGACATTCGTCGCCGGCAGACGTGGCCAGGGCTTTGCGCAGGGCCGCCAGCTCCGGCGCGGAAAAATGGACGCGATCTTCATCGCCCGGCATGTCGGGGACGGCGATCACGGGCGCCGGCACGGCGGGCAACACATGGCGCTCGTCCTTGCCGCCCTTGGCCACCAGGGCTCCAGGCGTGCCGAGGCGCCCCTGGAACTCGTCCATCTTCAGCATCACCGCGGTGGCGCCCTTGTTCGACAGTTTCCACGTCCGCTTGCCATCCGTCCATTCGACGTTGCCGTGATGGGGAAGCGCCGCCAGCAGTGCAGCCGTTTGTCCAGGCGTCAGCCTCGCGGTCCAGTGCCCTTGCGCGAGCGCGACCTGGCCAAGCGGTGCCGTGTCGACCAGCATCGTCAACGATCGCTTCGCCGGATAGGTTTCCATCGTTTCCTCTCCGTAATGGCCGATCTGGAGCTCGCCCTGTACAGGCTGGTTCGGTCCGGCTTTCCGGGTCAGCAGAATGGATACCGGTAATCCCTCGCTGCCATGGTTACCATCGTCATCGTCGTTTGATTGGGGGTGATAGCCCGCGGCACGGCAGGTGCGCGTGTTATCGCAGGCAAGTTCCCAGTCGTGATGGGCGAACGCGATGCCTTGTGGCTTGCCAGCCATGACCGGGCTGCCCGATACGAGCAGGGCCAATGCCGCTACGGCGGCGCGGGCCGTTCCTGCTTTTCTCAAGGTCAGCTCTCAGCGTCGTAGTAAAACTCGCGCAGCTCCTGGGCACAGCGGCAGGCGGCGGCGAGCCTGGCCGCCCACTGGACGGCATCGGCCCTGGACGGCAGTTCCAGCACACAGAAGCCCCCATCGAACTCCCTGGTCTGGGGATAGGTCCCGGCCGCGCAGCTTCCGTCCGCCGACACCATTACCGGCGCGGCCTCGCTATTGATGCCGCCGCCGAACACGTAGGCCCCGGCAGCCTTGGCTTCCCGGATCACCGCGCGCGACGCTTCGCCGACGGCGGCCATGTCCTCGGCGGGAACATTCATCGCATTCGCGGGAAAGGAGACAAGAAACTTGGCCATGGTGCGATCCTCTATGGTGACGTTGGTGTTCAGCGCCGCCCGGCGGCGATCAGGTAATTCTGCATGGCCGCCTCGGCCACCGAAGCCCACTGGTTCTGGTCGTGCCGGAACTTCTTCCATGGCGCGTAGATCTTCCTGAACTTCGGGTTTTTCGCGGCTTCCTCTTCCATCACCGCGGTGGACTGCCGATACGCGGCATCCATCACGTCCTTGCTGAAATTGTGCAGCTTCGCGCCGTTGTTCAGCAGCCGGGCCAGCGCAGCGGGATTGCGGGCGTCGTAGCCGGCCTGCATGCGCACGTGGCATTCGTACGCGGCCGCTTCCAGCGCGGCCTGGTACTGTTTCGGCAGCTTGTCCCACCCCTTGCCGTTGACGTAGAACGACAGCTGCGGCCCGGTTTCCCACCAGCCCGGCGAGTAGTAGTGGGGCGCCACCCGCACCAGGCCGAGCTTTTCATCGTCGTACGGCCCCACCCATTCGGCGGCGTCGATCGTGCCCTTCTCCAGCGCGGCATACACGTCGCCGGCGGCGATCTGCTGCGGCACCACGCCCATGCGCTCCATCACGCGCCCGGCAAAGCCGGCCACGCGCATCTTGAGGCCCTTCATGTCGGCCACCGAGCGGATCTCCTTGCGGTACCAGCCGCCCATCTGCACGCCGGTATTGCCGCCCATGAAGTTGACGATGCCGTAGCCCCGGTAGAACTCGCGCAGCAGTTCGCGGCCCCCGCCCTGGTCGAACCACGCCGTCTGCTGGCGCGACGTGAGCCCGAAGGGCACCGCGCAGTCGAACGCAAAGGTGGGGTCCTTGCCGAAGTAATAGTAGGCCGGCGTGTGGCCCATCTCGACGGTGCCGGCTTGCACGGCATCCATTACCTGCAGGCCGGGCACGATTTCGCCGGCGGCGAACTGGCGGATCTGGAACTGGCCGCCGGTGAGCTGGGCCACCCGTTTCACGAAGTTCTCGGCCGCGCCGTAGATCGTGTCCAGCGTTTTCGGGAAGCTCGATGCCAGCCGCCAGCTGACGGCGGGCCGGGCCTGCGCGAAGGCCGGCGCGGCGATGCCCGTGGCGATGGTGGCGGTGCCGGCCACGGTGGCGGAGCTGGTCAGGAAGGAACGGCGCTGCATCGTCGGACTCCTTGGAATGGATGGGCCATTGTAGTACCGAAAATACAAAAGCCGTTATCATGTCGGCCTCGCGCCACACGGCGCTTCCCCTCATCACAGGACACACAATGTCTATCAAGATCAGCAGCCAGTTCGACGCTGGTGCCATCGAGTTCGTCAGCGCCACCAGCGTTGGCGACATCGACCTGAACATCCGCAAGGATTCCCACGCCGACATCACCCAGTGGTTTTATTTCCGCGTGCAGGGTGCTGGCGGCATGCCGCTGACGATCCGCTTCCTGAATGCCGGCCAGTCCGCCTACCCGGATGGCTGGAAGGATTACCAGGCGGTGGCCAGCTACGACCGCGACACGTGGTTCCGCGTGCCCACCAGCTTCGACGGCGAAGTGATGACCATCGAGCACGAACCGGAATACGACAGCGTGTACTACGCCTACTTCGAGCCGTATTCGTGGGAACGCCACCTGTCGCTGCTGGACAATGCCCAGCTGTCGCCGCTGGCCGAACTGGTCGACCTGGGTTCCACCGTGGATGGCCGTGACCTGAACATGCTGGTCATCGGCGACCCGGACGCGCCGAAAAAAGTATGGGTGATCGCGCGCCAGCATCCGGGCGAAACGATGGCCGAATGGTTCGTCGAAGGCATGGTCGAAGCGCTGCTCGACCCGGCCGATCCGTTCGCCAGCCAGTGCCTGAAACAGGCCGTGTTCTACGTGGTGCCGAACATGAACCCGGACGGCTCGGTGCGCGGCAACCTGCGCACCAACGCGGCCGGCGCCAACCTGAACCGCGAGTGGAACACGCCGACGATGGAGCGCAGCCCGGAAGTCTTCCTGGTCAAGCAGGCGATGCAGGAAACCGGCTGCGACCTGTGCCTCGACGTGCATGGCGACGAAGGCCTGCCCTATGTGTTCGTGGCCGGCAGCGATTCGCTGGAAAACTTCACGCCGGAGCAGAAGGCCGCGCAGGATGCCTTCATCGCCGACTTCAAGGTTGCCAGCCCCGACTTCCAGAGCGAGTTCGGCTACCCGGACGCGCCGTTCACGCCGGAAGTGCTGACGATGGGTTCGCCGCACATCACCCACCTGTTCGGCTGCCTGTCGCTGACGCTGGAGCTGCCGTTCAAGGACAACGCCAACGACCCGGACCCGGTCAACGGCTGGAACGGCGCCCGTTCGATGAAGCTGGGTGCCGCGGTGCTGCAGCCGGTGCTGGGCGCGCTGCGCCGGTAGTTTCCCCGCGCCGGAGCGCCGCGAAGGCCTCCGGCATCCACGGCCGCGCGGCCAGCAGGAACGTCACCGACTGCCGCGCCTCGTACGGCAACCGGGCATCGGCCTGGTGCTGCTGCGAAAAATCGTCCGCCACCTGGCGCAGCCGCTCCAGCAGCGCCACGGTGGACGATGGCGACAGCATCACGCTGACCAGCCGCAGGATCTCGCCTTCGCCGTCGAAGCGGGCATCGAGGTAGTCGCCCGCCGCCTCCCGCCGGAACCAGGTCTGGATCGGGCCGTTCGGAATCCAGTCGAACGTGCGCGCCACCAGCAGTTTTACGCGGTTGTTCGGCTTCAGCACGAGGAAGCCGATTTTATCCAGCCGCAGCAGGTGCTTCACCGCTTCGGCCTGCGTCAGCGCGAAGGTGGCCACCAGTTCGTCGACCGGCACGCCGTTCAGCGCCGCCACCGCCACCAGCAGCAGCTTCGGATCGCCGATCAGTTCCTCTTCCTGCGCATAGCTCAGTTGCGCGATCAGCCGTGGTGCCTCCAGCGCGGAGCGGGTCAGGTCGAGCAGGTCGATGCCGGCCGCCACCAGCACCTCGTCGAGCCGCTGCAAGGTAAACGTGCGCTGCGCGAACATGCGCTTCACGCTGGCCTCGGACATGCCGATGCGCCGCGCCAGCTCCGCATACGTGATGCCATGCGCCTTCAGTTCGCGCTTCAGGCCTTCCACCAGCATCATGCTGCTCGACATGGCTCACCTTTCATTAGTATCGTTATCCGATACTTTAACAGCAACCGTCCGCCACCATGGCCGGACTGCTTGCCCGCCGTTCCGCCACGGCCGATGATGCGTCCACCTTCACTTATACGGAACGAATCATGAAAAGCCTGCTGCTCGCCACCCTGCTCTCGCTGGCCTGCGTGAATGGCCACGCGGCCGATGCATCGAGCCCGTCGCAGGCGGTCGGCGAAGCGTCCGGGATCGTCGTCGCCGGCTCGCTGGTGACGGTGCTGGTCGGCGGCAGCGTCGTCGTGGTGGCGCTGGAAAAGGCCGGCGAAGGCGTCGACCTGCTGCTGCAAAGCGCGGCCGACGGCAGCCGCGCCACGGTGCGGCTGTCCGGCAAGGCGGCCGCGGGCCTGTCGGTGGCCGCCGGTAGCGCAGTGGACGTGTCGGCGACGGCCACCGGCCACCTGCTGGTCGCCTCGGGCAAGGCCATCGCCTTTATTCCCAATGAAGCCGGCAAGGCGCTGCTGCACAGCCGGAAGGTGAGCTGACATGCGCCTGTCGATCCGCCGGGTTCCGGCCCGGCAGCTGCTGACGCGGCGGCTGTGGACGCGGCGCCTGCTGCTGTGCGCGTGGCTGGGTGTCACGCTCTTCCTCGGCCTGTTCGCTTCGCTGCCCGCATGGGCCGGTCAGGCCTGCGAGGACAAGCCGCTGGCGGCGGCCGACGCGGCCCGCTCGCTGGACCTGGCGCAGCGCACCGTGCAGGCCCTCGAGGCCAGCGGCGCGCAGGTGGCGCTGGTGTCGCGCGCCGGCCAGGACCTGGGCAAGTACGGGCTGCGCTATTCGCACATGGGCATCGCGCTGCGCGACCACCCGGCCGGTCGCTGGACCGTCGTGCATGAACTCAACGAATGCGGTACCGCCTTTTCCGCGCTGTACGAGGAAGGCATGGGCAATTTTTTCCTGACGGACCTGGTGCGCCACGAAGCGCAGCTGGTCATTCCGGGACCGGTGGCGCAGGCCCGGCTGGCGCAACTGCTGGCCGGGCGCACGCCACGGCGCCTGCACGAGCCACGCTACAACATGCTGGCTTACGTGTTTGCGACGCAATACCAGAATTCCAACGGGTGGGTGCTGGAGAACTACGCGGCGGCCAGTGCGCCGGCGGGTGACGTGGCGACGCGCGAGGAAGCGCAGGCCTGGCTGAAAGGCGCCGGCTTCGCGCCGATCACGGTGCAGATCCCGTCAGCCACGCGGCTCGGCGCGCGGATGTTCCGCGCCAACGTGGCGTTCGACGATCACCCGTTCGAGCGGCGCATGGCGGGAAGGATCGATACGGTCAGCACGGATGCGGTGGTGCGGTTCGTGCAGCACTCTGATCACGCCGCAAAGGTGATCATCGTCCAATGACGGGCGACCGCATGTTGCCTTAGATCAGTACCGGCGGGCAAGGCGGACGGGATGATGGCGGCACCTCAACCCTGGAGAATCGCCATGAAACGCCTGCTCGTCCTGTCCATTGCCCTGTGCTTTTCCACCGCCGCCGTCCACACTGCGGCATTTGCCCAGTCCGGCCTGTCGCACTCGGCAGGAGAAATTTCCGGTGTTGTCGTCTTCGGTTCGCTGGTGGCCGGAAGCGTTATCGTCGCCGGGTCGGAGCGAGTCAGTGACGGCGTCGAACTGGTCGTCGAAAGCGTGGGCAATGCCAGCCGCTCGACGGTGCGCCTGTCCGGTGAGGCGGCAACCAGCCTGTCGATTGCGGCCGGCACGATGGTCGACATCGTTGCCATGTCCACGGGCCACGCGCTCGTCCTGTCGGGCAAGGTCATCGCCTTCATTCCGAACGAACTTGGCAAAGCACTGCTGCGCCGCGAAAAGGTGCCGCAATGAAGGCGGCGGTGCTGGTGGCGCTGGTATTGCACTCGCCGTTCGCGCTAGCCGGGCGCAGTTGCGAAGAAACCCCGCTATCGATCGAAGAAGTGGTGACGACGATGAACCTGGCACAGCGCACGCTGAAAGCGCTGGACGATAGCGGCGCAACCGTGGCGATGATTTCCCGCGCCGGACAGGACTTGAGCAAGTACGGCCTCACGTACTCGCATATGGCGTTCGTGGTGCGCAACCATGCCGCCGGCCGCTGGACCGTCGTGCATGAGCTGAACGACTGCGGCACGGCCGGCTCGGACTTGTGGAACGAAGGCGTCGGCAATTTCCTGCTGATCGGCCTGCACCGCCACTCGACGCACGTGCTGGTTCCGGCGCCGCAAGTGCAGGCACGGCTTGCCGCATTGCTCGCCTCGCGCACGCCGAGACGGCTGCACGAGCCGCACTACAACATGCTGGCGTATGCGTTTTCCACGCGCTACCAGAACTCGAACCAGTGGGTACTGGAGACTTACGCCGCCGCCAGCGCGCCAACGGGCAAGGTGGAAACGCGCGCCGAAGCGCAGGCCTGGTTGAAGGGTGCAGGCTTCACGCCGCTGACGATCGAGGTGCCGACGTTCACGCGGCTGGGTGGCCGGATGTTCCGTGCCAACGTGGCGTTCGACGATCATCCGTTCGAGCGGCGCATGGCGGGCCAGATCGACACCATCACCACCGACGCGATCGTGCGCTTCGTGCGCACGGCGGATAGCGCGGCGAAAGTGTTCGTCGTCGATTGACCGCATCCGTGCGCGTGGTTTGATCTGGCGCAAAAAGATTGGAGGCCGTCACGGTTTACGACAAAAAAAACCGGTGCAGGAAGGAGAGATGGCCTGCAGGCCATCTCCGCTACGCAGGCGCCGAGCGATGCTCCGCGAAACCCCTGCTCCGCCACCGGTTTTTTTCTTGCAACTGCTACGCCATCAATTACGCAGGTTGATACCGAACATCAGCTTGCGCCCAGCATACGCATAGTCGAGGATGCTCTGCGTGCCGTCCGCGAAGCGCGAATAAGCGCCCTGGCTGTTCGACGTGGTTTCCTTGCCCAGGTTGCGGGCTTCGGCGAACACCTCGATGTTGTCGTTGAAGCGGTACGCGACCTTGGCGTCGATGAACTTCGAGGCATCCTTGAAGTTCGGGGAGCCAGGGTTATAGGGCAGGAACGCGGTGCGGCCGCCGCCCGCGTTCGGGTAGTTGTTCACCGTATTCGCTCCACATGCGGCGATACAGGTGAAGTAGCCGGTATCGGCCTGCACGGCCACGCGGGCCGACAGCTTGCCGTCGTCGTACCACAGCGACCAGTTGTACGAGTACTTCGATTCCCGCACTGGCGGCAGTGCATCGCCGGTGATCAGGTCCACGACGTCGACCGCCGTGGTGGCCGAACGCACGCGGGTGTAGTTGATGTCCAGACCCGTGTAGCGCAGGTACCACGGCAGGAACGTGAACGCCGTCTTCGACGAGAACTCAAAGCCCTTTCGCGTGGAGGCGGCGCCGTTTTCCCACGTGTTATAGCTGAAGCCGACATCGTCGAGCGCCTGACCGGTGATCGGATCGACCAGGTTGGAACCCTGGAATACCTTCACGCCGCTGACGCCGGTGGTGCGCGACGGGCCGATCTTGCCGCGCTGGCGGAATCCAGCCAGCGAGAACTGCGTGTCGGCGTTCGGATACCATTCCAGCGTCAGGTTCTGGTTGATGTTCGTCTGCGGCCGCAGGGCAGGGTTGCCGACCGTGCCGGAGCAGCGCATGTCGGCATCGTCGCTATTGGAACTCAGCTGCGTCGCGTCGAACGTGCAATTGCCGGAAGGGATCAGATTGCCGACGGCTGGACGGGCCACCGCCTTGCCCTGGTTGTAGCGCAGCACCCACTCGTTTGGCACCACCCACAGCGCCAGGTTCCAGATCGGCAGGTAGTCGGTCTCGCTCGACTCCAGCGTGGTCAGCTTCGACACGGTGGCCGTCGTCCGGCCTGCCGGGGCGGACGGATTCGCTGGATCGAAGTTTGCGTTCGGAACGATCGACGTGAACTGCATGCGGCCCGTCGCTTCGACACGGGTATTCACGATGCGGTAACCCGCATTGCCTTCGAGCTCCATGCCGAACGGCAGCGGCCGCTCCGTGAACGGGATATGGTCGAGCGCGAAGTCGGTCATCAGGTAGCCGGACTTGGTGCGTTCGCGGAACGTGTTCACCGGCTGTGCATACATCTGGCCATCGCTGCCGACGCACTCCTTCACGCAGTTGAAGTTCACGTTCGGCAGGTTCGCCATGGCGAATACTTTCTCGACGTCGATCTCGGTCCAGCCGTTGATCAGCTCCGCCGGACGGTCCTTGGAGCCGTTGAAGAAGTTGGTGGTGGCCGTATGCATCGACTGGGCGATGATGTCCTGGAACTGGGCTGGCGTCAGCACCATCTGGCCGGACTGGTTCGTGGTGACACCATGGGTATTGCTTGGCACATAACCGTACTGGCAGGGCTTGCCGCCCGCGCCCAGCGACCCGGGCGTATCCTGGCAGCCGACGAAGGAGCTGCGCACGTTGGCCGATGGCACCATGATGGCGCGCTGGAAGCCCGGCTGGCCAAAGCTGCCTACTGCTGTCTGCGCCTCGAAGCCGCCGGCACCCCAGCTGCTGCCCTTGGTGTCGCGGAAGTTGAAGCCGGACTTCAAGCGGGTCAGGAACGGGATCGAGTCGGGCAGCGCATACGTCAGGTCCAGCTTGGCGGTGCGCTCGCCCGTTTCGTTGATCTTCGGCGTCCAGGTGATCTGTGGTGCCTGCGTCAGCAACGGCTGCTGGGCGATCGTATAGGCGGGCGAGCTGTTGATGGTCGTGGCATTCGCCGCCACCGCGTTCTGATTTACCGAGGCGGGACGCAGCGTTGCATACTGCGCCGCCGTGACGGCCGACGGACCGCCGCCTTGCGGGAATTGATACGTCCACAGGCCGTTCGGCAGCGCGGACATGGTGGCCGGGCCGTAGTTGTAGCTCCAGCTGGTGCGCTTGTCGCCGCGCGTGAAGTCGGACTTCGCGTCGCCCAGCAGGAATTCGGCGAACAAACCGCCCTTGCGGTAGCTGCCGCCCAGCTGCAGGTAGCGGGCCGAGGTTTCCATGACGTTGTGGATCTGGTCCGTGCCCACGTTGCCGTCGGCGATCGTGAACTTCGTCACGTGGTGGTTCGCATCGACCTCGACCGAGGCGGGATCGATGTTGACCACCGAGTTCGACCATGGGTAGTTACCTGAGCGGAACGACGGCGAAGCATAGCTGAAGTAGCCGGAACCGGGCACTGGCACCAGCCGGTTGTTGGCGACGTCTTCGGTGTAGGCCGCCCCGGCGTAGTTCGGGCCGGCAGTAGTTGCCGGGTTGATGGCCACGCCACCCAGGTTATAGGTGAGGAAGTTGTCGTCCACGCGGCGGCGCTGGTAGCTGCCCTTGCCGTACACGGTCAGTTCGTTGTTGACCTTGAAGTCCACGCGCAGGTCGAGCGAGCGGCGCTTGTCGATCTGGCGCTTCTGGATGTAACGGACCAGCGATGGCGTATAGTCGTTCCATTGGTTCAGGCACGACATCTGCTCGTTGCCGCGGTGGTTGATGGCCGCGGTGCGGGCATTGCCCGCGGTGATCGCATTGACCTGCGCTTCGGTCAGGTTCGGGAACGCCGCATAACAGTCCGCCTTGCTCTGCGCGGCCGCCGAGCGGGTCACCACATCGAGCGGCGAGGAGGCATCGAAGAAGCCGCCGGCGGACAGCGGGCTGCGCAGCGCCGGCTGCGTCGCGGTCGCATCCGTGGTGGAGACGGTGGAAGGATTATAGGCAAAGGTCTTTTCAGGCGAACCGTCGAAGTCGATGGCGCGGGCATAGCCCTGACTGGCGCTGGTTGCCACCTGTGCGAAATGGCCTTCGTTGCGCACCTGCGAAGCGGAGCCGTTCAGCACCACGCCCAGGCGGCCATCCATGAACTGGCGGGCGATCACCAGGTTGCCGTCCGGCGTCCAGTCCTTGTTCAGCGAGTTCTGCGCGCCCGACAGGCGCAGCGAGTAGAACGGCTTCTTGAAGTCGAGACCGGTACGGGTCTTGATGATGACGCTGCCGCCCAGGCCGCCTTCGGTGCCATCGGCGGTGGCGCCCTTGACGATGTCGACGCTCTTGATCAGGTCGGCGGAGATTTCACGCAACTCGACGCCGCGGCCGTTGCCGCCGCCGTTCAGGTCGGTACCGCCGCCGGCCTGCACGCCCTGGCCGTCGATCTCTACGCGGGTCAGGTCCGGGCCGTTGCCGCGCAGGGCGACGTTGACGCCCTCGCCGAAGTCGCCGCGGTCCACCGCGATACCGGCGATCCGCGAGATCGCTTCGGCCACGTTACGGTCGGGGAAGGCGCCGACGTCCTCGGCGACGATCGAATCGATCGCCGTGGCGGCATTCTTCTTGCGCTCGATGCCCGATTGCTGCGATGCGCGGGTGGCCACCACCTGCACCTTCTGGATGGGCGCCTCGGCCTCGGCGGCCGTTGCTGCCTGCTGCGCCATGACAGGCGCGCTGGCCGCCATCGACGCCAGCGCCAGCGATACCGCGGCACTCAGCGTACTGAGGCGCAGTGGTTGGAACTCGAACCGTTGCATTCTCTTCTCCACACTTTTTAATTGATTTATTTAATTAGATTCCCTGCAATGGAAATTTAATCGGCGGAGAGGCTTTTTAACTTTCGGCAATTTCAATGCTCAGCAAGTTGATCAAATAAAAAATGCCGTAGGTGCAGCAAAGGCTGCTGTGCTATGCACGCTACCACGCAGGGGAATGGACGCATGAAATCGATTTCACAATCATTTCGGTGATCTTTTCGCGGTAATCGATCAGATTCATGATTGAGAAATGCCTGCTGCAGTGCAGCAAAGAAAAGTGGTGCCAGAAAACTATCTGTTGTAAAAAGCCAAAAACATTTATCGATATCTGGCGCTTTGAATGGTTCTGAGGTATTCCAAATCATCAAAAATGTATATGAATTCGATATACATTCCAAAGATGGCTTTATCTCCCTGCGATAAAAAAGCCGGAACGGATGGCGAATCCGTTCCGGCTTTTTATGACTTCTGGCACACGCTGAATTATTTCCCGCGCCCGGCATTGATCAGGTAATTCTGGATCGGCGCCTCGGCCACCGACGCCCACTGGTTCTGGTCCTGCCTGAACCTTTTCCACGGGTCGTAGATCTTGCGGAATTTGGCGTTCTTCGAGGCTTCCTCTTCCATCACGGCCACGGACGTCTTGTAGCAGGCATCCATCGCGTCGCGCGGATAGGTGCGCAGCTTGACGCCGTTCTTCAGCAGCCGGGCCAGCGCAGTGGGGTTCTTCACGTCGTATTCGGCCTGCATCGTCACGTGCGCTTCGTAGCTGGCCACTTCGACGGCGGCCTGGTAATCCTTCGGCAGCTTTTCCCATTCCTTGATGTTCACATAGAACGTGAACGACGCCGACGGCTCCCACCAGCCCGGCGCATAGTAGAACGGCGCCACCTTGAAGAAGCCCAGCTTTTCATCGTCGTACGGGCCGACCCACTCGGCCGCGTCGATCGTGCCCTTTTCCAGCGCCGGATAGATGTCGCCGCCGGCCAGCTGCTGCGGCACCACGCCCAGCCGTTCCAGCACCTTGCCGGCGAAACCGGCCACGCGCATCTTGGTGCCCTTCAGGTCAGCCACCGACTTGATCTCCTTGCGGAACCAGCCGCCCATCTGCGTGCCGGAATTCCCGCCGAGGAAATTGACGATGTTGTAGTCCTTGAAGAACGCCCGCATCAGTTCGCGGCCGCCGCCCTGGTCGTACCAGGCGGTATGCTGCCGCGACGTGAGGCCGAACGGCACCGCGCAGTCGAACGAAAAGGTGGAGTCCTTGCCGAAGTAGTAGTAGGAGGCGCTGTGGCCGCATTCGACGGTGCCGGCCTGCACCGCATCGAGCACCTGCAGGCCCGGCACGATTTCGCCGGCCGCGAACGAGCGGATGGTGAATTTGCCGTTGGTGAGCTGTGCGATGCGCTTGGTGAAGGTGTCCGAAGCGCCGAAGATGGTGTCCAGCGATTTGGGGAAGCTGGAGGCGAGGCGCCAGCTGATGGTGGGCTGGGACTGCGCCAGCGCGGGAGCGGCGATGATGCCCGCACCAGCGCCCGCGGCAGCCTTCGCAATGAAGCGTCGACGTTCCATACGGTCTCCTGAGATTTTTTGTAACGTAAGGAAAAACGGCTACTGCTCAGGACAGTGTAGGGAAACGCCGATGGCGTGGCAACTGTTCAGTTGCCGGCGACGACCATCTTCTCGATCAGGATGGAACCCGTCTGTTTGGTGCCACGGATCAGCACGTCGTTGCCGATGCCGACGATCTGGCGGAACATTTCCTTCATGTTGCCGGCGATGGTGATTTCCTCGACCGGGTACTGGATGATGCCGTTCTCGACCCAGAAGCCGGACGCTCCGCGCGAGTAATCGCCGGTCACGTAGTTGGTGCCCTGCCCCATCAGTTCGGTGACCAGCAGGCCGGTGCCCATCTTCTTCAGCATGCCGGCGAAATCGTCTTCCGGCTGCGTGAGGCTCGACGTGAGCGACAGGTTGTGCGAGCCGCCGGCATTGCCGGTGGTTTGCATGCCCAGCTTGCGGGCCGTGTAGGTGGACAGGAAATACCCCTGCAGCACGCCATCCTTGACGACGTCGCGGTACTGCGTGCGCACGCCTTCCTCGTCGAACGGCGCCGAACCGATGCCGCCCGGGACATGCGGATCTTCGCTGACCTGGATGTGATCCGGGAACACCTGCTGGCCCAGCGTATCGAGCAGGAAGGTGGACTTGCGGTACAGCGCGCCACCGGAGGTGGCTTGCACGAAGGCCCCCAGCAGGCCGGCGGCCAGCGGCGCCTCGAACAGCACCGGGCAGGTGCGCGTGGTGATCTGGCGTGCGTGCAGCCGGGCCAGCGCGCGTTCCGCGGCGTAGCGGCCGATCGCTTCCGGCGTGGCCAGTTTCTTCGGATCGCGCACCGAGCTGTACCAGTCGTCGCGCTGCATATGGGCGCCCTTGCCGGCGATCGGCGTGGCCGAGATCGTGTGGCGCGAATACGGATAGCCGCCGATGAAGCCGCGCGAATTGGCCGCCACGAAGTGCGACTGCTGCACGTGCACGCCGGCGCCTTCGCTGTTGGTCACGCGCGGATCGACGGCGAAGCCCGCGGCCTCGGCGCGCTGCGCCAGCACCACCGCTTCCTCGGTGCTGATCGGCCATGGATAGAACAGTTCCAGGTCGCGCGGTTCGCGCTCGAGCAGGTGTTCCTCGGCCAGGCCGGCCGCTTCGTCGTCCGCCGTGAAGCGGGCGATGTTGTAGGCCGCTTCCACGGTGGCCTGCAGCGATGCGGTGGAAAAGTCCGACGTCGAGGCATTGCCGCGCTTCTGGCCGACGAAGACGGTGATGCCGAGGCCCTTGTCCTTGTTCTGTTCGATCGTTTCGATCTTGCCCTTGCGCACCGACACCGACAGCCCGCTACCTTCGCTGATCTCGACGGCGGCATCGGTGCCGCCGGTCTTGCGCGCGTAATCCAGTACATCTCGCGCGATCTGTTTCAACTGGTCCTGGCTGTGGGTGAAATGCGATTCGCTCATAGGGTGCTTTTAGTAGGCTAATCTTTAAAACAGTTATCATAGCAGCCGTTTACCGTTTTTACAGGCGCGCCTGAAGTGGCGCGTTCTTCATCATGCCAAATGCAAACCGCGGGGCCGTCGGCTTCGATTCCTCCGAATTCCAGGAAAAATACGAGCGCCCTTCCAAGACCGAAATGAAACGCCACTCCGACGCGCTGCAAGCCCTGGGCCTCGAACTGGTGGAACAGCCGCGCGACCGCGTGAAGCGCGTGCCGATGCCGGAGGATGTCAAGGATGCCATCCTGGAATGCCAGAACATCAAGAACCACGAAGGCCGCCGCCGCCAGCTGCAGTTCGTCGGCAAGAAGATGCGCACGCTGACCGAAGAGGAAGTGGCCATCATCCAGCGCACGATCGAAGGCTGGAAAGGCGCGTCGAAAGCCGATACGGCCGCGCTGCATGCGCTGGAACGCCGCCGCGACAAGCTGCTGGCCGACGACCAGGCGCTGACCGCGCTGCTGGCCGAACACCAGGAACTGGATGCGCAGCACCTGCGCACGCTGATCCGCAATGCGCGCAAGGAGCAGGCCGAGAACAAGCCGCCGAAGGCGTACCGCGAGATCTTCCAGCTGCTCAAGGAACTCGATGCCAAGACGCGCGGCGCGGCCAAGGCGGCGGCCGATGCCGACGCCGAGGGCGAGGACGACGAAGATGACGAACGCGACGAATAACGACGCCATCGCGGAACCACGGGAACTGGTGATCGGCCTGGTGTCGGTCTCCGACCGCGCCAGCGGCGGCGTCTACCAGGACCTCGGCATTCCCGCGCTGGAAGACTGGCTGAAGAGCGCGATCACCACGCCGTTCCGCGTGGAGACGCGGCTGATCCCGGACGACCGCGCCACCATCGAGGCAACGCTGGCGGAGCTGGTCGATACGGTGAAATGCCACCTGGTGCTGACCACCGGCGGCACCGGCCCGGCCCGCCGCGACGTGACGCCCGAAGCCACGCAGGCCATCGGCACAAAGGAAATGCCGGGCTTCGGCGAGCAGATGCGGCAGATCAGCCTGCGTTTCGTGCCGACCGCGATCCTGTCGCGGCAGGTGGCCGTGATCCGCGAGACGGACGGGGTATCGCCACCGCATGCTGCGCTGGTGATGAACCTGCCCGGCCAGCCGAAGTCCATCAAGGAAACGCTGGAAGGACTGAAGGACGACGCCGGCCACCAGGTCGCCGCCGGCATCTTCGCCGCCGTGCCCTACTGCATCGACCTGATCGGCGGCCCGTATATCGAGACCGATGCCGCCGTGTGCAAGGCATTCCGGCCGAAGTCCGCGCTGCGCAATCCACCCGACAACAAGGCGGCCGCCACGCCACTGCAATGACGAGGAATCCATGATCGACGTCTTACCGAATATCGAAGTTTCCACCAACGACGCTCCGCAGGTTGCGATCATCTGGATGCACGGCCTGGGCGCGGACGGCAACGACTTCGTGCCGTTCGTGAAGGAGCTGAACCTGTCCGGCCTGCCCGGCATCCGCTTCATCTTCCCGCACGCGAACACCATGCCGGTGACGATCAACGGCGGCTACACGATGCGCGCGTGGTACGACATCATCCATACCGACCTGGGCCGCCAGGAAGACGAGAAAGGCCTGCGCGCATCGCAGCTGCAGGTGGAAGCGCTGATCGAGCGCGAGAAATCGCGCGGCATCCCGGCCAGCCGGATCATCCTCGGCGGCTTCTCGCAGGGCTGTGCGATGACGCTGCAGACCGGCCTGCGCTACAAGGAAAAACTGGGCGGGCTGTTGTGCCTGTCCGGCTACGTGCCGCTGGCCGACAAGGTGGCCGCCGAGCGCAGCGCCGCCAACCAGGACACGCCGATCTTCCTCGTCCACGGCCGGCTCGACCCGGTGATCCCGCTGGCCCGCGCCACCGCCTCGCGCGACCTGCTGCAATCGCTGGGCTATAACGTCGAGTGGCACGACTACTACATGCAGCACTCCGTCTGCCCGGAAGAAGTCAGCGACATCTCCGGCTGGCTGAACAAAATCCTGAAGTAAGGCAAAACTGGGGACGTACCCCTGTTTTGAGGCAACACCAGCGTCCCGAATCGTCACGTCGGCGCAAGACGCAAACAAACTGGGGACGTACCCCTGTTTCGAGGAAATACTTGCATGACGCACCGTCACGTTTGTGACTGCGTTCACGCAATTAACTTTCCGCTAAACAGGGGTACGTCCCCAGTTTTATTCGCTAAGGCAAGAGATAGATCAATACCAGGGTGTTTCCTGCGGGCTACTGTCGTGCGAACGATCAACCACGACGAGGACATCATGACCCAAATGATCCACCGGAACCTGCGCCGGACACCCCCGACCGCCGTGTGCGCGTTCGGCATGTACCTGCGCGACAGCAATGGCAATACCTATCTCGATGCGAGCGGCGGCGCGGCGGTGTCGTCGCTGGGCCACAGCCACCCGGACGTGCTGGCCGCGATGGGCGCGCAAATGAAATCGACGGCCTATGCCCACTCGGGCTTCTTCACCACCGACGTCGCCGAGGAACTGGCGCAGCGCCTGGCCACCGATGCGCCGGGCGACCTGAACAACGTTTACCTGGTCTCCGGCGGTTCCGAGGCCATCGAATCGGCGCTGAAGATGGCGCGCCAGTATTTCGTCGAGAACGGCGAACACGAGCGCCGCGTGTTCATCTCCCGCCAGCAGAGCTACCACGGCAATACGCTGGGCGCGCTGGCCCTGGGCGGCAACGAGGCACGCCGCAAGCAGTTCGAACCATTGCTGATGGACGTGGCGCGCGTCTCGCCGTGCTATGAATACCGGCACCGCCCGGCCGGGCAGGATGTCAACGAGTACACCGCCGGCCTGCTCGACGAACTGGAACGGAAAATCCTCGACGTGGGCCCGCACAACATCATCGGCTTCTGCGCCGAGCCCGTGGTTGGCGCCACGCTCGGCGCCGTGCCGCCGACGCCCGGCTACTTCAAGGGCGTGCGTGCGCTGTGCAACAAGTACGGCATGCTGTTCATCGCGGACGAAGTCATGTGCGGCATGGGCCGCACCGGCACCTTGTACGCGATCGAGCAGGATGGCGTGGTGCCCGACCTGGTCGCACTGGGCAAAGGCCTGGCCGCCGGCTACCAGCCGATCGGCGCGGTGCTGGCGCGTGACCATGTGGTGGAGCGGCTGCGCAGCGGCAGCGGCGTGTTCCAGCACGGGCATACGTACAACGCGCACCCGGTTGCGGCGGCCGCCGCGCTGGCGGTGCAAAAAGTGATCAGGCGCGATTGCCTGCTGGGCGCGGCCACGGTGCGCGGCACCACCCTGCGGCGCATGCTGCGCGACGCGTTCGGCGCCCATCCCCATGTCGGCGACATTCGCGGCCGCGGCCTGCTGGTGGGGCTGGAACTGGTGCAGGACCGCGAGAGCAAGCGCCCGTTCGACCCGGACCTGAAACTGTTTGCGGCGGTGAAGGAAAAGGCGATGGACTGCGGCCTGATGGTGTACCCGATGGGCGGCACCGCGGACGGCAGGCGTGGCGATCATATCCTGCTGGCGCCGCCGTTCATCGCCACCGAGGCGGACCTGGCGCAGATCGTCAACCGGCTGTCCGATGCGATGGGGCGGGCACTCGAGGCGATCCGGCCGGCTTGATGGTACGTGCCGGGACGGTATTTCCTGAAAAACAGGGTCCGTCCCTATTTTTAGAACTGCTGGAACCCGATCACGTCCTGCTGCTGCTCGCCCAGCCCGGCGATGCCAAGCCGAAGGAAATCGCCTTTCTTCAGGAAGCGCTTGCGCGCCATGCCCACGCCGGGCGGCGTGCCGGTGCAGATGATGTCGCCCGGTTCCAGCGTCATGAACTGCGACAGGTACGCGACGATCTGCGGCACCTTGAAGATCATCGTCGACGTGTTCCCGGTCTGCATGCGCTTGCCGTTCAATTCCAGGTACAGGTCGAGGTCGTTGACGTCCCACACTTCGTCGCGCGTGACGAGCCAGGGGCCGACCGGGCCGAACGTGTCGCAGCCCTTGCCCTTGTCCCACTGGCCGCCACGTTCGAGCTGGAATTCGCGCTCGGAAACGTCGTTGACCACGCAATAGCCGGCCACGTATTTCTCGGCATCGGCTTCGCTGACATGGCGCGCACGGGTGCCGATGACGACGCCCAGCTCCACTTCCCAGTCCGTCTTCTTCGACCCCTTGGGCAGCATCACCGGATCGTCCGCGCCGGACAGGCTGGTGACCGCCTTCATGAACACGATCGGTTCCTTCGGCACCGGCAGGTTCGATTCGGCCGCGTGGTCGGCGTAATTGAGGCCGATGCCGATGAACTTGCCCACCTTCCCCACCGGCACGCCGAAGCGCGGATTGCCGCGCACCAGGGGCAGTGTGTCATACGGGATTTTGGCGATCTTCTTCAGCACCTTGTCCGCCAGGTTGGCGCCGGCGAGGTCGCCGATCACGCCCGACAGGTCGCGCAGCCTGCCTTCTTCATCGATCAGGCCAGGCTTTTCCTTGCCGACGCGGCCATAACGAACCAGTTTCATTTTCTCTCCTGCTTGTGATGCGGCGGAAGCCTGGCAAAAGCCCGCTTCCGGTCAAAGCGGAGATTCTACAGGGTTCGCGGGAAGCGGCCTGCGCCGGCGCCAGAAGAACCGGGCGATGCCTGGCAACTGCAGCAGCACCAGCACGAAAAACGCGGCCTGGTAAGCAGCGGCAGGATAGTGCTGCGCGGCGTCCGGCTGCCACAGGCCGACGATCATGCCGAAGCCCGCCTGCACGGCGAACGCGCCCAGGAAGATCAGCAGGTTCAGGCACGTGGATGCGCGTCCCGTGAGCGATGGCGGCATGGCCTGCGCCACGATCGTGTATTCGATGCCGGTGATCGTGCCCACCAGCGCGAACAGCACGGACAACGTCGCAAATCCAGGGAAGCCAGCGGGCTGCCAGCCCAGCACGAAGCCGCACTGCACGGCGACGAACAGCGCCACGCCCACGCCGGCCACGGTGATCGGTTCGGCGCCGCGCCGGCCGGCCCATTCGACCACCATGCCGACGGCGAGCGCGCCGGCGATCACGGCGCCCATGCCGATCGACAGCAGCCATGCCACGTCCTGTTCGGAGTAGTGCCCCACATCCGCCAGCCAGCGCCCGATCCACAGTCCCTGGATGCCGAAGAACACCGCGTGCGGCACCAGCACCAGTGACGCCGTTTCGCGGAACGCCGGGTGGCGCAACACCTCGGCGATGACCGCCACGCCGAACGGCTGCCTTGGCGCGGCCGCCTGCGTGGGCGCCACCAGCAGGATCAGCAGCGCCACCGCCACGCAGCACAGCGCCAGCAGCACGAACAGCACGCGCCAGTCGGCGTGTTGCAGGAAAAGGCCAACCGGCAGCGCGGACGATGCCGCGCCCAGGCCGCCCGCGGCGATCAGGCAGCCCTGCACCGACGGCATCCTGGCCGGCGGCACCCACGTGGAGATCGCCTTCACGGCCGCCATGAAGCAGCCGGCCAGGCCGAGGCCCATCACCGTGCGCGCAACGAGCAACTGCACGAAGCCGGTGCCGAACGCGAAAGCGAACGTGCCCGCTGCCGCCAGCAGCAGCATCGGCACCTGTACCGCGCGCGGGCCGAATCGGTCCAGCGCGATGCCGACCGGCAGCTGGGCCAGCGCGAATGCCAGGAAGTAGGCACTGGTGAGCAGCCCCAGGTCGCCCGGCGTCAGCGCCGCCGCATCCACCAGTTGCGGCGCCAGCACCGCGTTTACGGTGCGCAGCAGGCAAGACAGGTAATGCCCCAGCGCATAGGGCAGCAGCACGAGGCACAGCAAGGCCGGGCCGGAGAGCTGGCCCGGCCGTGCCCTGCGCCCGCCGGAGACGAAGCCGGCCAGCGATGCCGGTGCCGGTACGGCCGCTGCTGCCGTTGCCGGTACCGATGCCGGTGCGGGCGCCGGTGCGGATGCGGATGCCGATGCCGATGCCGATGCATCCATGCTCAGGCGGCGTTGCCCTGCGATGTGCACGAGCGCGCGCTGGTGATCGGAATGACCTTGCGCTGCTGCGGCAGGTGCAACGCTGGCGCGTCGTCGGTCTCGAAGAAGAATTTCTCCTTGCCGAAGGCGGGCTTCAGGTGGTCGAGCCAGGTCGCGTTCTCGTCGTATTTCGCGAAGAACGGCTTCCTCACCCAATCCGGGTTGCGGGCCTGCAGGAACTGCAGCGCGAACAGCTTCTCGCCATTGATCGTGACCACGCCATCGATCGCGACCTTACCGGGGAAGGCGCTCATCGACGGGCCGCGCACCGTGCGCGCCAGGCCGGACACCATCTGGTAAGCCTGCTGGAAGATTTCGTGCGCGCGCGCCAGCGGCAGCTGGAAGTACTCGCTCGGGCCGGTGTCGCGCTCGACGAACATGTAGTACGGGATCGCGCCCAGGCGCACGCCGGTGCTCCACAGTTCGGCCCAGCTGTGCGGATCTTCGTTGATGTGGCGGATCAGCGGGCCCTGCATGCGCAGCGTGGCGCCGGTGCCGACGATGCGCTTGACGGCCTTCTGCGCGATGTCCTGGCGCAGTTCGACGGCGTGGTTGTAGTGGCCCATGATCGCCAGGTTCTTGCCGCTTGCCACCACCTTCTCGAACAGGCGCAGCAGGTCGTCGGCATCCTTGTCGGTGACGAAGCGCTGCGGCCAATACGCCACGGACTTGGTGCCGATGCGGATGTTCTGGATATGCGCCAGTTCCGGCCCCAGCAGGGGTTCGATGAACTCGGCCAGCGAACGGGTATTCATGATCATCGGGTCGCCGCCGGTGATCAGCACGTCCGTCACTTCCGGATGGGTCTTCAGGTAGGAAACCAGTTCCGTGGTTTCCCTCGCATCGAATTTCATGTCGTCCATGCCGACGAACTGCGGCCAGCGGAAGCAGAACGTGCAGTAGGCGTGGCAGGTCTGGCCGGCGCTGGGGAAGAACAGCACCGTTTCCTTGTACTTGTGCTGCAGGCCTTTCAGCACGTGATCGTTCACGCGCGGCACGTTGTGCGTCATCTGGCCGGCCGGGTGCGGATTCATGCGCATGCGGATCTTGTGCACCATCGCGGCGATCGCCGCATCGTCCTGCTTCACCATTACCAGGTCGCGCAACTGGCGGTACTCATCCACCGGCAGCATGTCGCGGTGCGGGAACACCAGGCGGTAAATGGGATCGTCCGGCACGTTGCGCCAGTCGATCAGGTTCTCCAGCACGTATTCGTTGGTGCGGAAAGGCAACACGTGCGATATCACCTGCACGGCTTCCTGCTGGTCCGGCGGCAGCCATTGCCACTGGCGGGCCTGGCGAATGCTCTGGCAGGTGTACGGCTTGAATTTCTGCGGGGCGAAGTCGACGGTCATTTTAGTTTGCTCCTGAAAAAGGAATGCTCATCGTAGGCACCTGCCACGGCAGCGTGTTGCCAAACATCAATACCCACGTGGAAATTTTGCGTCGGTCTTCTTTACACCTTGCGCTAGCGCAATTTCCCACCGGCAGCACCGGAGCACAATGATTTGACCTTAACCAACCACGGGAGCTCCTCATGAAACAAGTACTGATCCGCAGCATGGCCTGCCTTGCCATTGCCAGTATCGGCGCCGCCGCATTGGCCGCCCAGCCGGCCCAGCCCACCGAAAAGGATGCGATCGCCATGGCCGAGCGCGGCGCCGCGTTCATGAAGGCAAACGGCAAGGAAGCACTGATGAAGAAGCTGGCCGTCAAGGATCCGGAATTCGTGCAGGGCGAGCTGTACGTGGACATGCGCGACATCAACACCGGCATCGTGATCGCGCACCCGATCAACCCGTCGATCGTGGGCAAGAACCTGACCGACGTGCCGGATGCCAGCGGCAAGGTGTACCGCCGCGAGATCATCGAGCTGGCCGCAAAGCAGGGCAAGGGCTGGGTCGACTATATGTACAAGAACCCGGTCAGCGGCAAGATCGAACCGAAGACCACGTACATCCTGCGCGTTGGCGACGTGGTGCTGGAAGCCGGCATCTACAGGAAATAACCCCCGTCACGCATCGCCACGCGTCGCTCGACAATTCACTCATCCATCATCCCTGGCGGGAGCAGTCATGCTGAACAAATTACGAATCGGTCCCAAACTGTTGCTGGCACCCAGCGTCGTGCTGGTCTTGCTGGTCGCCATCACGGCTTGCGCCTGGGTCGGCATGGTGCGTCAGAACGCATCGCTGGAAAACCTGGTGCAGGTGCACGCGGCGCGGCTGAAGGCCACGGCCGACATCGCGGGCGAAGCGAGGTTCGCCCATGCCAACATTTATCAATTGCTGGCGTGGGTCAACGGCAGCTTCGCGAAGACCCGGCTGGACGAGCTCACCAACCGGATCCATACCCGCCACCGCAGCATCGAACAGCAACTGGTGCAGCTGGCGCGGGTGTCGGACCAGGAAGAGCGCAAGCTGGTCGACACGTCCAGCCAGGCGCTGATCGCCTACCGCAAGGGCGTGCTGGAAACCATCGAGATGGCGCAGATGGACCAGTCGATCGCCACCAATTCGATGCAGAAGGCGGAGCGCCAGTTCGTGCTGCTCGAGCAGGACCTGCAGCGGCTTTCGGCGCGGGAGCAGGCGCTGTCGGCCGCGGCACACGCCGAGGCCAAGGCCGAGTTCCGCCAGCTGGGCATCGCCATGGCGGGCTTGTGCGTACTGTCGGTAGCGCTGTCATTGCTGGTCTCGATGCTGGTGCGTGCGGCGCTGCTGCGCGATATCCGCTCGATCGCCGACGTGGTGCGCAGCCTGGCCGCGGGCCGGCTGACGTCGGCGAAGCCGAATGACGGCCGCGACGAAATCGCCGAAACGGCCCGGGTGCTGGACCAGAGCATCGCCAACCTGAACCAGACACTGCGCACCATCCGCGGCGCGGTGCAGTCGATCGACACTGCTTCGCATGAGATCGCGGTGGGCAACCTGGACCTGTCCAGCCGTACCGAGCGCCAGGCCGGCTCGCTGGAAGAAACCGCCAGCGCGATGGCCAGCCTGACGAAGGCCGTGCGCCAGAACGCCGACAATGCCCGCGAGGCATGCCGGCTGGCGGCTACCGCCACGACGATGGCGGAAAAAGGCGGCAACGCCGTGTCCGAGGCCGTGACGACGATGGAATCGATCCGCGCCAGCTCGCGCAAGATCGTGGAAATCACCGGCGTGATCGACAGCATCTCGTTCCAGACCAATATCCTGGCGCTGAACGCGGCCGTGGAAGCGGCCCGGGCCGGCGAGCAGGGCCGCGGCTTCGCCGTGGTGGCCAGCGAGGTGCGCACGCTGGCGGCGCGCTCGGCCGCCGCCGCCCGGGAAATCAAGGAACTGATCGCCCAGTCGGTGGCCACGATCGACGATGGCGCCGCCTCCGTCAGCCTGGCGGGCCGCAGCATGGGCGACATCGTGTCGTCGGTGCAGCAGGTCGATCACATCATCGGCCGCATCAGCGCGGCCAGCGCGGAACAGGCGCAGGGCATCTCCGAAGTGAACCAGGCGGTCGGCCAGATCGACGACGTCACGCAACAGAACGCGGCCCTCGTCGAACAGGCCGCCGCCGCGGCCGAAAGCCTGCAGGAGCAGGCCGTGAGCCTGTCGCGCGCGGTGAACGTGTTCGAACTGGACGCCCTGGCCGAGCAGCCGGTCCATGCGCTGCACCATGCCGGCGCCGCCCACGGCGGCGAACGCCGCGCGGGGGACAGCGCGATGCGCGGACTGCGGCTGGGCGCGCCGGCCCATGACGGCGGCCGCGCCCAGCGCTGTGGCTGATTGCCTCGGCCGGTCAGTGTGCCTCGGCCGGTCGGTGGCCCATCAGCGGCCGGCCCGGCGGGTCACGGCCGGAACGGCTTGCTCAGGTAGGGCGAACGGGCCACGCCGAAGCGCCAGGGCGTTTCCATCGCCTTCGAGATGCCGATGCGGGGGCCGGCCGCCACCGTCAACTCCATGGCCGCGGCGTCACGCGGCAGCAGCTGGAACGGCGGCAGCGCCAGCGGCTTGCCGTTGTGCTCGCGCGTGATGCCCAGTGCCTGGCAAACCCGCCCCGGGCCCGAGCACAGCAGCCGCGGGTCCGTCAGGCTGCGGCGCACCGCCATCACATCCAGCCCGTGCAACGGTTCGATAGCGCGGATCAGCACGCCGGCACCGTGGCCTTCCTCGCGGCACACGAAGTTCAGGCACCAGTGGATGCCGTACGAGCGGTACACGTAGGCATGCGCGGGCGGGCCGAACATCGCGGCATTGCGTTCGGTGGGGCCGTTATACGTGTGCGAAGCGGGATCTTCGCGGTCGTAGGCCTCGGTTTCAACGATGCGGCCGCCCACGCCATCCACCAGCACCGTCACCCCGATCAGCAGCCGTGCCACCTCGTGCGATGGTGCGCTGAAGTCGATTCCTGCAAGAAAAGTCGTCATCCACGGATTGTAGCGCCGCCGCGCGCGGCCCAGCGCCGGGCTTGGCACCATTGCCTTTCCGGTAAACAATCTGTCTGTTTCGCTATCGAAACGGCGCGGATCGGCAACATCGGCCCCTCGTTCGTAACAAAAAAGAAGGTAAAGTGATATTGCCTTACCGAAACAAGCGATAATGGCGCGTTCGACGTTCCTCCTCACAACCATGACCACCGCCACCGCCCATGCCAGGGAAGCCACTGTAGAAGACGCGCTGCTGCGTTCGATCCGCATTCCGCCGCGGCCGAGCCTGCTGGTGGACCTGCAGGCCGAGCTGGCCGAGGACGACCCGTCGCCGCGCCGCATTGCCCGCATCATCGGCAACGACGTGGGCATGTCGGGCGCGCTGCTGAAACTGGCCAACTCGCCATTCTTCGGCGCGGCCCGCAAGGCCAAGTCGGTCGAACAGGCGATCAATTTCCTGGGTCTCAACCAGTGCGCGGCATTGCTGACGGGCCTGCTGGCGCGCCAGGCGATCGATGGCGGCAGCAATGCGTTGAACCAGTTCTGGGACACCAGCGCGCGGCGTGCCGAGTCGCTGGTATTCATCGCCCGCCGGCTGCGCATCGCCCCGCCGGACATTGCCCATACCTTCGGCCTGTTCTGCGACATCGGCGTGCCGCTGCTGATGGACCGCTTCGCCGATTACGCCGACACGCTGGCGATCGCCGGACAAGACACGCTGCGCCGTTTCACCGAAGTGGAAGATGCGCGCCACAGCACCAACCACGCCGCCATCGGCTGCCTGCTGGCCCGCAACTGGGGGTTGTCGCCGGACGTTTCCTGGGCGATCCTGCACCATCACGACTACGCGGTGCTGGACGACGACGCCACCGACGACGCGATCCGCTCCCTGGTGGCCGCCTCGGTGCTGGCTGAACGGGGCATTGCGCGCTACCATGGCAACCGCGATTCGCTGGAGTGGGAAAAAGGCGGTGAACCGGCCTGCCGCCACCTGGGCCTGGATGCCGAGGAAATGGAAGACCTGCTCGAGGAATTGCACGACACTTTCCACATCGATCACTGACGATGCCCTTCCGGGCCTCGAAACCCATGCCCAAGAATAAAAAGCCCGTTCCCCGCAAGTCCGCCATCCCCGCAGAAGAAAAAGAAGAAGTGCAGATCGCGGCACTGTGCGCGCTGGCGCTCGAGCTGGCAGAACAGGAGGACAGCGACACGCTCGGCGATGCGCTGCACCAGAAGGAAGCCGATTTCAACCGCCTGCTGCGGCGCTACCTGAACGGCAACCACGACGACGTGCTGTACGGCGCCATCGACCAGGCCAGCCACGAGGATATCGGCGCCTGGCGGCTGCTGCGCACCGCCGTCGAGGAAGCGGCGGCTTCGCTGCAGATCCGGCGCGAAAATGCGCCCGCGCTGGAAATCGATGTCTTTGCGATTCCCGTGTTCGTCGGCAGCACCGGCGGCCTCGTCGAGGCGGAGGGCTTCCAGGACGACGCGGCCTACGACGCGCTGCTCGAAAGCATGAAGAGCGCGGGCCTGGAAAGCCCCAGGGCCAAACTCGTGCTGGTGCGCCATGCGTACGATGCGGCCGAGGCCAGCCGCATTACCTACAGCCAGCTGCATGCGATGGCGCGCGAAGCGTCCGCCGTGCTGGGCAACAGGAAAGTCGCCGAGGCGCCGGCCCTGGAGCGCAGCATCACCGGCTGGACCGGCACCGCGTTCGGCCCGGACGATGCGGCGGTGGAGCTGCGCTTCCTGGTCGGCTTCTCGCAAAAGCACGCCGACGACCCGTTCTACGCGGTGCCGGAAGACGAAGAACGCGCCGAAGCATGGTTCGACGCGCGAACGGAACGCTTCCGCCGCTGGACCGAGGATGCCGCGCCCCTGGTGCGGCGCCTGTTCGCGCCGGCCGGCCGCGCCCTGCAACTGAACTTCCTGTACCAGGACCTGTTCTTCGGCGCCCGCGAGCAGGGCCTGGCGGAACAGGCGATGCTGGCGCTGATGGCCACGCTGGGCGCGGCGCTCGACGGGCATGCCGGTCCGGTCCGGGCCGTCGTCGGCCCGGACGACGTGCAAGGCGACATGGTGCTGCGCGTGCAGCTGCTTGGCGGCGACACGTTGCTCGCCACGGGCGAGCGGCCGCTTGCACTGGGCAGCGACCTGGCGGTGGAAGTGGACGACGTGCGCGACGCCCTGGCCACGCTCGGCATCGACGACGTGGCGGTGGCCGCGCGTTTCGATGCGCAGGGCAATCCAGTCGGCCAGCGCACGCTCTAGGGAGCGCTGGGGGCACGTTTCCACTTCGGCTACACTGCACGCTTCATGTGCCGACCGAAATAAGGAAACGATGTCCCGCCCCACCCTTACGCATACCAGCGCCCTCGCACTCTCCCTGTTCCTGGCCTTCGGCACCGCCCAGGCTGCCGGGCTGGCCGTCCACGACGACGAACCCGCTAAAAAGGAAGCCACAAGCGACCTGCGCGAGCGCTACACGAAGTACGAATTCCGCATTCCGATGCGCGATGGCGTCAAGCTGTTCACCGTGGTCTACGTGCCGAAGGACACCGGCCGCAGCTACCCGTTCCTGATGCAGCGCACGCCCTACAGCGCGGGCGTATACGCGGACGAGCAGCTGCGCTATGGCGTGGACTTCATGCCGAAGCATATCGGCCCGTCGAAGGAATTCGAGGACAGCGGCTACATCTTCGTCAAGCAGGATGTGCGGGGCCGTTTCATGTCGGAAGGCAAATGGCAGGAAATGACGCCGCACGTGAACGCGCAGCGCGTCGCCGGCGAAGGCAACGAATCGCAGGACATGCACGACACCGTGGAATGGCTGCTGAAGAACGTGCCGAACAATAATGGCAAGGTCGGCATCCTGGGGATCAGCTACCCCGGCTTTTACACGTCGGCCAGCATCATCGATTCGCACCCTGCCATCAAGGCCGCGTCGCCGCAGGCGCCGGTGACCGACCTGTACATGGGCGACGACGCCTACCACGGCGGCGCCTTCATGCTGGCC
Organism: Pseudoduganella sp. jia 9; assembly: GCF_055502615.1. Taxonomy (NCBI): domain Bacteria; kingdom Pseudomonadati; phylum Pseudomonadota; class Betaproteobacteria; order Burkholderiales; family Oxalobacteraceae; genus Pseudoduganella; species Pseudoduganella sp. jia 9. The sequence goes on from NZ_JBUPWE010000005.1 coordinate 125,559, forward strand.
GCCAACTTCGACTTCTATGCCGCGTTCACCGAGGAACCGAACCCGACGCCGCTGCCGAAAACGTGGAGCGACTTCGACTACGGCGTGCCGGACGGCTACGATTACTTCCTGCAGCGGCTGACGCTGGCGAACATCGCGTCGAGCCTGTCGGACAAGCAGCAAAAGCTGTTCATGCCGATGATCGAGCACACCGCCTACGACGATTTCTGGAAGAGCCGCAATATCGCGCCGCACCTGAAGAACGTGAAGGCAGCCGTGCTGACGGTGGGCGGCTGGTACGACGCGGAAGACCTGCAGGGACCGTTCACCACCTACCACGCCATCAAGAAATACAACCCCGCCACCTTCAACGGCCTGGTGGTGGGCCCGTGGGTGCACGGCGGCTGGGCCGGCGGCGATGGCAAGAGCCTGGGCCGGGTGCAGTTCGATGCCAATACGGGCGACTACTTCCGCAAGCAGATCCAGTATCCGTTCTTCGAGCAGCACCTGAAGGGCAACAAGCCCGGCAAGCCGATCGCCGAGGTCACGGCATTTGAAACGGGCACCAATGTGTGGCGCCAGTACACCGCGTGGCCGCCGCAAGGGGCCAAGCCGCGCATCCTGTACTTCGGCGCAAACGGCGGGCTGGGCTGGCAGAAACCCGCCACGGCGGCCGACCGCGACAGCGGCTACGACGAATACGTGAGCGATCCCAAAAAGCCGGTGCCGTTCGTCGGCTACCCGGCCACCGGCGTGCCGAAGGAATACATGGTGTCCGACCAGCGCTTTGCCGCCACCCGTCCGGACGTGCTCGTCTACCAGACCGAACCGCTGGACGAGGACGTGACGATCGCCGGGCCGGTGACGCCGAAGCTGTTCGTCTCCACCAGCGGCACGGACGCCGACTGGGTGGTAAAGCTGATCGACGTCTACCCGAACGAGTATCCGTCCGGCGACGAGGAACGCGGGCGCGGCAAGGACGTGTCCGCACCGAAGCCGACGATGGCCGGCTACCAGCAACTGGTGCGCGGCAACCCGCTGCGTGGCAAGTTCCGCAATGGCTTCGAGCGGGCCGAAGCCTTCGTGCCGGGCAAGGTCGAAGCAGTGAATTTCCACCTGGGCGACGTGCATCACACCTTCCGCCGCGGGCACCGCATCATGGTGCAGGTGCAAAGTTCGTGGTTCCCGCTGATCGACCTGAATCCGCAGACGTTTACGGAGATCCCGCACGCCAAGCCGGAGGATTTCAGGAAGGCCACGCAGCGCGTGTACCACGCGCCGGAAACCCCTTCGGGCCTGCAGCTGCTGGTGCTGCCGTCCCGCTGACCACGCGTCTTTGACAAGCGAAACGGCGGGGAGGATACTGGCCCGATAGGAGGGTGCCATGTCCAGTTCCTCGCCTGTTTCCTTGCTTGTTTCCCTGCCGTTTTCGCTGCCCCCGCCCCTGTCCCTGCGGTGGCCCCTGCCCCTGCCCGTGCTCCGGGCCGCGCGGCTGGCATTGGCCCTGCTCCTGGCCTTCGCGCTGGCCGCACTGGGCGGCTGCGCCACGGCGCCGGCCCCGCAGGCGCCGCCCGGCGACCTGTTTGCCGATCACCTGTTCGCCCCCGCCAACGCCACGCTGAACGAAGCCGAGATCTTCGCGCTGACGCCGGCCATGCAGATCTATACACGCGAGGTGCAGCGCCACCGCCGCGGCCGGGAAATCCGGCGCGCGCTGTTCGAAGCGCTGTATCAGCGCGACGGCCTGCAGCTGGAATACGATTCCGCGATGACGCGCACGGCGGCGCAGGCCTTCGAGGCACGCCAGGGCAATTGCCTGTCGCTGGTGATCATGACGGCGGCGCTGGCAAACGAGCTGAACATCCCGGTCGTGTTCCAGGACGTTCCCGTCGAGGATACCTGGAGCCGCAGCGGCGACCTGTATTTCAACAGCGGCCACGTCAACCTGAAACTGGGCCGGATATTCCGCGACACGATGAACACCTACGACAGTGCCAGCTACATGGTCGTCGACTTCCAGCCGCCACCCGACGGCCGCATGAAGGAGGGCAATGTCATCGGCCGCCACACGGTGGTGGCGATGTTCATGAACAACCGCGCCGCCGAGGCGCTGGCGCGCGAGCGCTTCGACGATGCCTACTGGTGGGCGCGCCAGGCGATCGCCGCCGACCCGGCGCTGCTGTACGCGTACAACACGCTGGCCGTGGTGTACCGCCGCCACGGCGATGCGGCGCTGGCCGAGCGCACGCTGCGCTGGGCGCTGGAGCGCGAGCCGAAGAGCACGATGGTGTTGAACAACCTGGCACAGCTGCTCGACGCCGAAGGCCGCAAGGACGAAGCGGGCGTGCTGCGCGAACGGCTGGCGCGGCTGCAGCCGGTGGCGCCGTTCCATTACTTCAACCTGGGTCGCACCGCGATGACCATGGGCGACTGGAAACGCGCCCGCACGCTGTTCGAACGCGAATTGCAGCGCGACCCGGATTACCATGAATTCCATGCCTGGCTGGCCGCCGCCCTGCGGCAGCTGGGCGATCACCGCCGTGCCGACGAGCACATCAAACGGGCCCGCGACACCAGCACGACGCGCAACGATCACGCACTGTACGCGGCCAAGCTGGACCGTCTGCGCGCTCAGGCGGCACAACTGCCGCCGCATTAAAAAAGTTCAGTCTCCAGGCAAACCCCATAGCCGAAACGCAACAGAATGCGCGACGCCCGGCCCCGTTTGGCAGTAGACTGGGCTCATGAGTACATCACGAAAAGTCGCCGCCGCCGTAGGCGTGGTCGGTTTCCTTTGGGCGGGCATGATTTCCGCGATCGCGGCCGGCCAACGCAAGCTGCTGTTCAATCCCACGCTGGTGCGCGAAGTGCAAAGCCCGCGCAGCAGCGCGCACCGCACGCGCGCCGTGGTGCTGCGCGCGAACGACGGCACGCGCCTGGCGGGCTGGCTGATGACGCCGAACACGCCGGGGCCGCATCCGGCCGTGGTGTATTTCGGCGGCCGCTCGGAAGAAGTGTCGTGGGTGGTGCGCGATGCGGGCAACCTGTTTCCCGGCATGGCCGTGCTGGCGATGAACTACCGCGGCTACGGCGATTCGCGCGGCGAACCGGGCGAGGAACACATGGTCGAGGATGGCTGCATGCTGTTCGACTGGCTGTGCAGCCGCCGCAACGTCGACCGGCAGCGCGTGGCCGTGGTCGGCCGCAGCCTCGGTTCCGGCGTGGCGGTGCAGGTCGCGAAGGAGCGTCCGGCGCATTCGGTGGTGCTGATCACGCCTTACGACTCGATCCTGGCACTGGCCCAGCGCCGTTTCCGCGGCGTGCCCGTCAGCTACCTGCTGCGCCACCGCTTCGAATCGATCAAGTATGCATCGCTGCTGTCCGCCCCCACCTACGTGCTGCGCGCGGCGAGCGACGACGTGGTGCCGCACATGCACACCGATGTGCTGGTCTCGAAACTGTTACGCGTGCACATGGATGAAACGATTCCGGAATCGGATCACATGAACATTCCCTACCTGCCGGCCACCCAGCAGAAGATCGCGCAGTTCCTGACCACGCAGTTCACGCTCACCCCGCCGGTGCAGCCGGAGCCGGAGCCACAGGCGCAGCCGGAGCTGAAGCAACAGACGCAGCCGGACGATACGCCAACGGTGGCGTAGTCCGGCAGGAAGTTACTTGCGGAAGTATTCGGTTTGCCGGTGCGAGGTTATCGGTCGGACCGGCAGGCGATCTGGTCGCCATTGGCATGAAATATTCAGCCCAGGTGCCAGGCCTGCGCCGATTGGTACGTCCCTGAAGTCCGCTGAGGCGGGCCCGCAGGTGACGAACTGGTGATGCCGCTTGCTGTGCTGATGGCGTCGTGCTGATGCAGTCGTGCTGATGCAGTCGTGCTGATGCAGTCGCGCTGCTGAAATCGCGCTGTAAAGCGATCAGCGATCAGCGGTCAACGATCAACGGCGACGAGCCTGGTGCGTTGGCGCCGGGCCACGCTTTTCAATGTGACGGAACGTGATGCGACCCTTGTTCAGGTCGTAAGGCGACATTTCCAGCGTCACACGGTCACCCGCGATAATACGGATGTGGTTTTTCTTCATTTTGCCGGAGGTGTAGGCGATCAACTTGTGACCGTTGTCGAGATCGACGCGGAAACGCATTTCCGGCAGGATTTCCGTGACGAGACCGTTCATTTCGATGAGTTCTTCTTTAGCCATATTCCCTTTCGATGGTGCCCGCAGGCGCGGACGGATACTACAGTAATGGATGAGCAACAGTGAAGAGTGCGCTCGGTGGCAAGCGGGAAGTTACGCAGATGAGGGCGTAACGGGGAAAAAAAAGCCCGCTTGCTGCGGGCTTCGTTTCAATGTGCTGCCAATGCTTGTATCGCTGCTTCAGCCCACGCTATCTGCGTGGTGCGAAGCTCCGGGGCGCCCGTGCTATCTGCGCGGTGCGGCCGGTGTGTAAATCCGACAAAGTCTGGAACGACAACCCGGCAGGCGGTCTATGCGGTTTTTCAACCTCTCGCGTCACAGCTTTACACCTGCCTGTTCGCGCCGCCTGCTTCGGTCGATGCGAATAAACTCACCGACAAACAAAGTATAGCATAAGTCTTTGTGCGACGCACAAAATTATGCGAAGAAATTTTTAGTGCTTGTCGAATCGGCTGCGGCGGGGTCGCCGTCGAAGTCCGAACGATACATCCACATCACCCGCGCAATCGTGGGCGGCGACCTGAATTGCTGGTCGATCCCTGCTGGCGCATCGTCCAGGCATTCATAGTCCAGGCGTTCATAGCTTACCTGGTGCGACGCTGACCGCTTGTTTGAAGCACAATGCTTGTGTGCGATGTGCTGCCCGGGCTGTCCCCGCATGCCACCGCGTTCCCCTTCTGCGGAGGACATTGTGCCCATCAAAGAGATTGACAGCTACGAAGTCGAATTCACCGGCGAAGCGCTGGAGGGCACTGCGCAGTGGGGAGCATATGTCGTGATCACGGCCCCCTCCGCCAATCCGATGCACATGCATGTCATCGTCCCAAAGCGGCGCGTGTCGGCGGACCTGGTGTTGATGGACCAGGGTGCCGCCGAGGCCGAGGCGGAACGGGTCGCGATGACGATCCTGGAGGGATTGCGTTCCTAGCGGGCCACTGGCAGGGCCGCGGGACCTGACGCCCCACTTACTCACGAAAGACAAGCAAGGTAATGACAATCGAATTATTGCTGGCGGCAGCCAGGAGCTTTCTGTTCGTGCTGGTGACGATGCTGCCTATCCTCAACCCCGCCGCCACGGCGCCGATTTTCCTGAGCATGACCGAAGGTGCATCACCGGCGACGCGCACCCTGCTCGCGCGCCGTATCGCACGCAATATGTTCTGGCTGATGACAGGTTCGATGCTGATCGGTTCGTACGTGCTGGATTTCTTCGGCATTTCCTTGCCGATCGTCCGTGTCGGCGGCGGCCTGATCCTGGCTTCCGTCGCATGGCGCCTGCTCGGCGCGACACCTGCCATGCCAGACAGCCGGGCAGCCCTGGCGGAAGCTTTCACGCCGGACCACGCCCACCGCCAGGCTTTCTATCCACTGACCTTTCCGATCAGCTGTGGCCCGGCGTCGATCTCCGTGGCCATCACGGTAGGCGTTGCCCTGCACGACGTGAAGCTGGTGATCTCGCTGGCCCGCATGGGTGGTGCCCTGATGGCGCTGGCTGTCATCGGGGTACTGCTCTATCTTGCGTTTCGCTATGGGGAACATTTCCTGCGCCTGATCGGCGAAGCGGGGACCGCCGTTTTCCTGCGTCTTACCGCGTTCATCCTGCTGTGCCTTGGCGTGCAGATCGTATGGGATGGCGTGCGCGAGCTGCTGCTCGAGATTCCGCCTTACTCCACGGTCCGGACGACCGTTCAGGCCGCCTCTGACTTGACTGTGCATGGCTAATCCGAGGGCCGCGCTGCCAGCCCGTCATCGCTGCCGCCGTGCCCGTCAGCAGTTTGTCTTCAGCTGCTGCCAAGCCTGAAGCTTGTCATCGAAGGACATTGCCGCATGGGCGGGGGAACTGGACGGCAGGACCAGCGTCCGGTAGCCCTGCTCCGCAAATCGCGGCGCGAACTTTCCCGAAGCCTGGCCGTTGAAGCCAACCGTCGCCAGTTCAGGGCACAGGTGGCGCAGTCGCTCGAAGTCGTTGGCGGCCGGCTTGCGGATCGCGGAATCGAGGCTGCCTTCGCGCTCGCACGCGCCGAGCACATCCCACAGGCCGATGCGGTGCGCCAGGAGCCGCGGCAGCCGTTCGGCGTACGGCAAGGAAGCCAGGTCCTCGCCGACCAGCGCGGACACCAGCCGCCAGAAGCCGTTGCGCGGGTGCGCATAGTACTGCTGCGCCGCCAGCGATGCGGCGCCGGGAAAGCTGCCCAGTATCAGGATGCGGACGTGGGGATCGATCACCGGTGCGAGACCGGTCAGGAGCGTTTCGGATGCCATGCGCCGGATTATAGCGATGCCCGCCGTGGCTGCGCTGTGGTGTTCCGGCTTCGGTATGCGTCACAGCGGCGACACCAGCCGCAGGATGACCAGTTGCGACAACGCGCCCTCGGCGCACGTCGCGAGGAAGGCGGCCAGGGCGCCGATATAGCCCAGCAGCGTGATGACTTTCAGATGCAGCGTCCAGTTCATGATGGTGGTTCCTGGCCAGGTTGGTGTTCCATCGTAATTGCGCGTTTTGCAGCCTTATTGCCGTGTCGACTTCACTTGAGACGGCTCAAGTGGTACGGGCGTGACAGCAACATGCCGAAGCATAAGATGCTCTAGGGCAAGGACAGTCAAACACCCTATACTGGCGCAATGCCTACTCCCGTGCTTTTCGCTATCGCCTGCCTGATCTGGGGTTCCACGTTCTGGGCCATCACCCTGCAGCTCGGCGAGGTGCCGCCGGCCGTCTCTGTCGTGTATCGTTTTGCGCTGGCGTCGGCCGTGCTGTTCGCCTGGTGCAAGATGCGCGGCGACAGCCTGCGGCTTTCCTGGCGCGCGCAGCGCTGGACAATCGTGCAAGGCTGCGCCACGTTCGGCCTCAGCTACATCTGCACCTACACATCGGAGCAATATCTCGTCTCGGCGCTGGTCGCCGTGCTGTTTGCGCTGATGGTGTTCTGGAATCCGATCCTGAACCGCATGATCCTCGGCACGCCGCTGTCGTGGCGGACCTGGGCGGCGGGATCGGTTTCCGTGCTGGGCGTGATCCTGCTGTTCTGGCAGTCGATCGGCGGGGCCGTGCGCGAGATCCTGGCGGGCGGCGATGGCCATTTCCTGCTGGGACTGATCCTGGCGCTGGTTGCCACGGTCGCCAGTGCCGCCGGCAATGTGCTGGTGGTGAAAGTGCGCGAACACGATGACAACGTACTGCTGACGATGGCCTGGGGCATGCTGTGGGGCACGCTGCTGGTGGCGGCCTGGGTGGTGGCGACGGGCCAGCCCTTCGTGCTGCCGGCCACGGCCCGCTACTGGGGCGGGCTGCTGTACCTGTCGCTGTTCGGCTCCGTGATCGCGTTTGCCTGCTATTTCACGCTGATCCACCGGATCGGTTCCGGCAAGGCCGTGTACATCGGCGTCGTCACGCCGGTGATCTCGGTGCTGCTGTCGATCCGCCTCGAACATTTCCGCCCCGGCGTCGTCGAATGCCTAGGCATGCTGCTGTGCCTGGCCAGCGTGGCGTGGGCGCTGAAGGGGCCTGCCACGGCCCGTCCCCCGGCCCCGGCCGCCATCGAACCCGAACCCGCATTATTGAAGAAAGCCTCATGACCGCACTGCACATCCGCCCTGCCCGCCCCGCCGACGTGGCCCCGATCCTCGCGATGATCCGCGAACTGGCCGTATTCGAGAAACTGGAACACATGGTCATCGCCGACGAAGCGCTGCTGCACGATGCGCTGTTCGGCACGCGGCCGCCATGCGAGGCCATCGTGGGCGAAGCGCCGGGCGGCGACGTGGTCACCTTCGCGCTGTTCTTCCACAATTTTTCCACCTTCCTCGGCCGCAAGGGCCTGTACCTGGAAGACCTGTACGTCAAGCAAGATCGCCGCGGCCTCGGATACGGCAAGCGCATGCTGGCGGCGCTGGCGGCGCTGGCCGTCGAGCGCCAGTGCGGCCGCTTCGAATGGTCGGTGCTGGACTGGAACGCCAATGCGATCGCATTCTATGAAAAGATGGGCGCCGCCGTGCTGCCCGACTGGCGCATCTGCCGCGTCACCGGCGATGCGCTCACGGCGCTGGCGCAGCAAAGCTGAGGGACAGCTGAAGTACAGCTGAGGTACAGCTGAGGTACCGCTGAGATGCCGCCGAGATGCAACTGAGATGCGACCGACATAAAAAGAAGCCACGCGGCAATTGGCGGCGTGGCGTGAACCCAGGTGTCAGTTGGGAGGGGAGATGAATCAACGGGTTCAATATAGTCCCCCGCTCCCGGCCGTCGCCTGGGCTTTTACAAATGCTTACGACACCGGGTAAAACGATTACTTCCTGCGTGCAACGACAAAACGACGCTCGAGCAGTTCGAACAGCCCCTGCGTCAATAGCGCCAGCGCCGCGGCGGGCAAGGCGCCGGCCAGCAGCATCGTGTTGTCGTTCAGCGCCAGCCCGGTGGTGATCCGTTCGCCGTAGCCGCCGGCGCCGATGAAGGCGGCGATGGTGGCGGTGCCCACGCTCATCACGGCCGCGGTCTTCACACCCGCCAGGATCACCGGCAGCGCCAGCGGCAGGTCGACGTGCCACAGGCGCTGGCGCGGCGTCAATCCCAGGGCCAGCGCGGCTTGCCGCAGGCCGGGCGCGATGCCGAGGATGCCGGTGCACGTGTTGCGCACGATCGGCAGCAGCGCATACACGAACAGCGCCACCAGCGCCGGCACGATGCCGATCATGCCCAGCAGCGGAATCAGCATCGCCAGCAAGGCCAGCGAGGGCACCGTCTGCAGCATGCCCGTCAATGCCAGCACCGGTTGCCGCAGGCGCGGCCTGAAGGCGGCCAGCACGCCGAGCGGAATGCCGGCGATGGCGGCCAGCAGCACGGACAGCGCGACGAGCAGCACATGCTGCCCCGTCAGCCTGGCGAGGTCGGGGCCGAACAGCACCCCGGCCAGCGACCGCGGCGCAGCGGCCGATTGCGCCGCCGCCTGCCCCTGAGTGGCAGCGCCTTTGCCCGCTTCCTGCCGCGCCAGCCAGCGCCGCGCCACTTCCGCAAACGCCTGCCCTTCCAGCTCGGCGGCCGCGTTCATGCCGATCATGTCGCGTTCGGTGATCTTTCCTTCCAGCTTTTCGATGGCCCGCCAGGCCTGAGGAAAGCGCTGCGCGGCATCGAGCCGGTACAGCAGCACCGCGTCGTAGCGGGGGAAGTAGGCGCGGTCGTCGCGCAGCACCGTCAGGCCGTAACGGGCGATCTTGGCATCCGTGGAATAGATGTCGATCACATCCACCTGCCGCGCCGCCAGCGCTTCATAGGCGATGCCGTGATCGAGGCCGCGCGGCTGCTGCGGCAGGCCGTAGCGGCGCGCCAGGCCGGGCCAGCCGTCGGCGCGGCCGATGAATTCGTGGGAAAGGCCGAAGCGCAGGCCCGGCTGGCGCGCCAGCTCGGACAGCGTGCCGATGCCAGCATCGCCGCGCACCGCCAGCGCATAGGTATTGTTGAAGCCGAGCGGCACGGCGATGCCAAAGCCCATCTTCGCCAGCTCGCCGCGCATCTGCTCCAGGCTCGACGGTCGCTTGTCCCCGGTGCCGTGCTTGAGGATTTCCTGGTCGATCGTGCCCACGTATTCCGGGTACAGGTCGATGCTGCCGTTCTTCAGCGCCGCCAGCACGATGGCCGTATTGCCGAGCCCTTGCCGATGTTCGACTTTCACATGCGGGGCGGCCGTCTGCGCCACCACTTCGGCCAGGATGTACGATTCCGTAAAGCGCTTGGAGCCGACCCGCAGCGTGCCGCCATCGGCCCGGGCCAGCTGGGCGCACAGCAGCGCCAGGGCGGCCAGGCACGCAAGGAAAGCGCCCCTCACGCTGCCACTTGCGGCATGCGCCACACTCCGCCGTTGACGACCGCCGCGCAGGGATTGCCGCCGATCGCGTAGCACAGGTCCGCCGGGCGGGCGATGCGCCACAGCGCGAAGTCGGCGCGCTTGCCCACTTCCAGGGAGCCGGTGTCGCCATGCAGCCCAAGCGCGCGGGCGGCATGGATGGTGGCGCCGGCCAGCGCTTCGCGCGGCGTCAGCCGCCACAGCGTGCACGCCATGTTCAGCGCCAGCAACAGCGATGTCAGCGGCGACGTGCCGGGATTGCAGTCGGTGGCCACCGCCATCGGCACGCCGGCCGCGCGCAAGGCCGCCACCGGCGGCGGCGTGGTATCGCGCAGGAAGTAGTACGCGCCCGGCAGCAGCACGGCAACCGTGCCGCCGGCCGCCATCGCGGCGATGCCGGCCTCGCTCACGTGCTCCAGGTGATCGGCCGACAGGCCGCGATGGCGCGCCACCAGCGCGGCACCGCCCTGGTCCGACAATTGTTCGGCATGCAGCTTGACCGGCAGCCCCGCGCGGCGCGCCACCTCGAACACGCGTTCCGTCTGCGCCGCGGTAAAACCGATGCGCTCGCAGAAGGCATCCACCGCGTCGGCCAGCCCTGCGCCGGCCAGTTCGGGGATCATCGCGCACACCGCGTCGATGTAGTCGTCCGCCCGCCCCGCGTATTCCGGCGGCAGCGCGTGCGCGCCCAGGAAGGTGGTGGCGACGCGCACCGGCAGCGCCTGCGCCACGCGCCGCGCCACGCGCAGCATCTTCGCTTCGTTGTCCAGGTCGAGACCGTAGCCGGACTTGATCTCCAGCGTCGTCACGCCCTCGGCCAGCAGGTTGCGGATGCGCGGCAGGCTCTGCGCCAGCAGGGTTTCCTCATCCACGGCGCGGGTGGCGCGCACGGTGGCCATGATGCCGCCGCCGGCCCGCGCGATGTCTTCATAGGTGGCGCCGTTCAGGCGCGCTTCGAACTCGTCGCTGCGATTGCCGGCGTGGACGATGTGCGTGTGGCAGTCGATCAGGCCCGGCGTGAGCCAGCAGCCGTGGCCATCGCGCTCTTGCGCCGCGCTGCCGTGCCGGGCCGCCTCGGTGTACCGGCCAAGCCAGGCGATGCGGCCGTCGCGCACGGCGATCGCGCCGTCGCGGACGGTGCCATATTCGTCTGCCTGGCTTTCACCGCCGGCCAGCGTAGCGAGGTGGACATTGTGGATCAGCAGGTCCCATCCACTCATTGCAGCATATCCCCATCCGCTTCCGCTTCCGCTTCGGGAATGATGTCGACGATGTAGACGGTTGCCTGCGGTGCCTCCAGCACCCAGTTCTGCTCGCGGTCGAGCACCACGGCATCGTAGCGCACCATCGACATGCGTTCGCGCTCGCTGTGCACGGTCAGCAGGTCGCCCTCGGCCACGAACAGCACCGTCAGCGCGCTGCGCCGTTCCAGTTCGGAATAATCGCGGAACACGCGGCGCTCCACCTGGTGCGAGCAGCGCCCGCGCCGTGTCATCACATTGAAATCCACGGTGGGGCTGCCATCCACGGTGGCGGAAACCGGCACTTCGCCGGGAAAGGCCACCACCGGTTCGCGGTCGCTGAGCGCCACCTTGCGCTCGTTGCCCACGTCCAGCACCACGTTGCCGCCATCGACCAGCGACAGCGTGCGGTCGACGCCGGGGAAGGTGGAAAACGGACCGCTCTGGGCGATCGTCGCCAGGCTGATGCGGAAATCGAAATCGTCCAGCGTGGCGCCGGGCGGCGATGCCAGGATTTCGGTCGTGAATCCGGCGCCGTTCTTCCAGGGCGTGGGATGCAGGCTTGCATACTGTATCAGCGTCGTCATGATGGCAGCTCGCGCAGGTTGGCCAACGTTTCCTTGAAGCGCGCGGCGATGGCCGCCTGCGCCACGTGCTGCCGGCCGCGAACGACCCACTGTCCGCCGGCCAGCACATCCTTCACCAGGTTGTCGTTGCCGCTGAAAATGAAGCCATTCAGCAGCTCGGGCGGCGCGGCCACGTTCGGGTGCGCCTCGTCCAGTACCAGCAGGTCGGCGGCATGACCGGGCGCCAGCGCGCCTACCCGCCTTCCCGCCGCCTGCGAGCCCCCGGCCAGGGCGGCGCGCCACAGGCGATCGCCGACGCGGCGCTCATCCGTTGCCGCCGCGACGTTGCGCCGCTGCCCCGCCAGCCGCTGGCCGTATTCGAGCCAGCGCAGTTCTTCCACCGGGCTGGTGGACACGTGGCTGTCGCTGCCGATGCCGAACCGGCCGCCCCGCTCCAGGAACGGCGCCAGCGGGAACAGGCCGTCGCCCAGGTTCGCTTCCGTCGTCGGGCACAGCCCGGCCACGGCGCCGCTGGCGGCAATGGCCGCCACTTCGTCATCGGCCACGTGCGTGGCGTGAACGAGGCACCAGCGCTCATCGACCGGCAGATTATCGTACAGAAATTGCACGGGGCGGCGCCCGCTATGGTCGACACACTGCTGCACTTCGCCCCCCTGCTCGGCAATATGGATGTGCACCGGCCGCTCCGGCGGCAGTGCCGCCAGCAGCTCGCGGATCTGCGCCACCGAGGCGGCGCGCAGCGAATGCGGCGCCACCCCCACTTCGACCATCGTGCCGCGCAGCGGTTCCAGTGCCGCCACGATCGCCAGCACATCGGCCGGGCCGGCGCGGAACCGGCGCTGTTCGCTACGCAGCGCCGCGCCGCCGAAACCGGCATGCGCATAGAGCACCGGCAGCATGGTGATGCCGATGCCGGCGTGGCGCGCGGCGGCGATCACGCGCCGCGCGGTTTCCGCCGCGTCCGCATACAACGCGCCATCGGGTGCGCGGTGGACATAATGGAATTCGCAGATGGACGTGTAGCCGTGCCGCAGGCATTCGGCGAACAGCTGGGCGGCGATGGCTTCCATCTGCTCCGGCGCGATGCCGAGCGCGAAGCGGTACATCAGGTCGCGCCAGGTCCAGAAGCTGTCGGGACCGTCGCCGGCGATTTCCGCCAGGCCCGACAGCGCGCGCTGGAAGCTGTGCGAGTGCAGGTTGATCATGCCGGGCAGCACATAATCAACGGTTTCAATGCCGGCCGCTTCGATCCCGGCTGTTTCCATACCGGCCGTCGCGGTGGCATCCGCCGTCACCGCGGTGAAGCGGCCATCGGTGCCCCATTGCAGCAGCACGTCGCGCCGCCAGCCGTCCGGCAGCAGTGCGTGGCGTGCCAACAGGGCCGTCACGCCATGCCCCGCTTTCCGGCCCAGCCGGCGGCAGCGTCCAGCATGCGCCGCAGCAGCGGCTGCACCTGCCCTGCAAGGTCGGGGCGATAGCCGAACGGCGCGGTCTCATCCATATAGGTGCTCTGGCACATTTCCAGCTGCAAGGCGTGCACGCCCGCTTCCGGCCGGCCATGCAGGCGCGTGATGTGGCCGCCCTTGAAGCGGCCGTTGACGGCGATCGTGTAGCGGCCATCGTCCCGCGCGGCGGCGGTCACGACGTTCACCAGCGCCGGATCGCAGCTGGCGCCATCGGCGCTGCCGAAGTTCAGGTCGGGCAGCTTGCCCTCGAAAAAGCGCGGCACGACCGAGGCGATCGAATGCGCTTCCCACAGCACCACCCGGCCGTGCAGTTGCAATAGCCGATCGAGCTCGGCGCGCAGCTGGTCGTGGTACGGCTGCCAGTACAGGGCCAGGCGGCGCCGCACTTCCGCGTCGTCCGGCGCCCGGCCCGGCTGATACAGCGGTTCGCGGGCGAAGGTATCGAGCGGACACAGGCCGGTGGTGTCCTGCCCGGGATACAGGTTGGCATCGTCCGCCGGGCGGTTCAGGTCGATCACATAGCGCGACCAGTGCGCCGCCAGCGTCGACGCGCCGATATCCCGGGCGAAGCCGTACAGTTCGCGCAGGTGCCAGTCGGTATCTGCCTTCGGCAGCGCGGCCGGCGTCATCGCGGCGGCAATGTCTTCCGGGATGGCGGTGCCCACATGGGGCATCGACACCAGCAGCGGCAGCGTGCCCGCTTCGAAATGGAAATTCACTCCAGCCTCCTCAAGATTGCACCGCATCAAAACCGGTGACAGGCTCCGGTTCTTTTGAAACATTTCAAATTAATAGGTGCCTGTCACCGGTTTTCGGGTTGCGATGCGCGTTGTGTGTCACGGGTGCAGCGGCGTGAACAGCGGCCGGCAATCGGCCGACAGGTCGCCATGCATGACCATCTGTTTTGCCGCCTCGATATCGGGTGCGAAATAGCGGTCGGCATCGTAGAACGGCACCTGCCGCCGCAACTGGGCATGCACGTGTTCCAGGTGCGGCGATGTCTTCAGGGGCCGGTGGAAATCGATGCCCTGGGCGGCCGCCAGCAGCTCGATGCCGACGATGGCCGCGGTATTGTGCGCCATCTCGTCGAGCCGGCGCGCCGCGAACGTGGCCATGCTGACGTGGTCTTCCTGGTTGGCCGAGGTGGGCAGGCTGTCCACGCTGGCCGGATGCGCCAGCGACTTGTTTTCCGAGGCCAGCGCGGCGGCCGTCACGTGCGCGATCATGAAGCCGGAATTGACACCCGGTTCGCGCACCAGGAACGGCGGCAGGCCGGACAGCGTGGCGTCGATCAGCAGCGCGATGCGCCGTTCGGCGATGCTGCCGATTTCCGCGATGGCCAGCGCCAGCGTATCGGCCGCGAACGCCACCGGCTCGGCATGGAAGTTACCGCCCGAGACGATGGCCACGGCGTCGCCCGCATCGCCGCTTTCCTGGAACAGCAGCGGATTGTCGGTGACGGCGTTCGCCTCGATCAGCAGCGTGCGGGTGGCGTTGCCGATCAGGTCCATGCAGGCCCCCATCACCTGCGGCTGGCAGCGCAGGCAGTACGGGTCCTGTACGCGTTCGTCGCCCAGCAGATGCGAGGCGCGGATCGCGCTGCCCGCCACCAGCTGGCGGTAGATCGCCGCGGCGGCGATCTGGCCCGGCTGGCCGCGCACGTCGTGCACGCGGGCGTCGAACGGCGCATCGCTGCCCTTGGCGGCATCGAGCGACAGCGATCCGGTGACGATGCCCGCATCCAGCAGCCGCTCGGCCATGAACAGGCCGTGCAGGGCCAGCGCGGTGGAGGCCTGGGTGCCGTTGATCAGCGCCAGCCCTTCCTTCGGCGCCAGGGTCACGGGCGCGATACCGGCCGCGGCAAGCGCCGCGTTCGCGTCCATCAGCTCGCCCTTCACGCGCACCGGGCCCACGCCCAGCAGCGCCAGCGTCATGTGCGCCAGCGGCGCCAGGTCGCCGGAGGCGCCGACCGAACCTTTCACCGGGATGGCCGGCACGATGCCGGCGTTGTACAGGGCCACCAGCGTGTCGATGACGACCGCGCGAATGCCGGAGTAGCCGCGCGCCAGGCTGCCGATCTTCGTCAGCATCAGCAGGCGCACCACGTGGTCCGCCATCAGCTCGCCGGTGCCCACCGAATGGGACAGGATCAGGTTGCGCTGCAACTGTTCCAGCTGGTCGTCGGGGATGCGGGTCTTCGCCAGCAGGCCGAAGCCGGTGTTGATGCCGTAGGCGGCGTCGCCTTTTTGCACGATGGCCTGCACCGCCCGGGCGGAGGCGTCGATGCGGGCGTAGGCTTCGCGCGCCAGCGCAATGGGTGCGTGCGCCGTCCACGCGGCGCGCAGGTCGGCCAGCGTCAGCTTGCCGGGATTGAATGTCAGCGTCATTTACTTCACCATCGGCAGGTTGAGGGCATTGCGTTTCGCACAGGCGATTGCGGCGTCGTAGCCGGCATCGGCATGGCGCATCACGCCGGAACCGCTGTCGTTGACGAGCACGCGCGCCAGCCGGGCCGCGGCGGCGTCGGTGCCGTCGGCCACGATGACGACGCCGGCATGCTGCGAGTATCCCATGCCCACGCCGCCGCCGTGGTGCAGCGATACCCAGGTGGCGCCGCCGGCCGTGTTCAGCAGCGCGTTCAGCAGCGGCCAGTCGGACACGGCATCGCTGCCGTCCTTCATGCTTTCCGTTTCGCGGTTCGGGCTGGCGACCGAGCCGGTATCGAGGTGGTCGCGGCCGATCACGATGGGCGCCTTCAGTTCGCCGTTCCTGACCATCTCGTTGAAGGCCAGCCCGGCAATGTGGCGCTCGCCCAGGCCCAGCCAGCAGATCCGCGCGGGCAGGCCCTGGAAGGCGATGCGTTCGCGCGCCATGTCCAGCCAGCGGTGCACGTTGGCGTGGTGCGGAAACAGTTCCTTGATCTTGGCATCGGTTTTATGGATGTCTTCCGGATCGCCGGACAGCGCCACCCAGCGGAACGGCCCGCGCCCTTCGCAGAACTGCGGCCGGATGTAGGCCGGCACGAAGCCGGGGAAGCCGAATGCATTCTCCACGCCTTCGTCGAACGCCACCTGCCGGATGTTGTTGCCGTAGTCGACCACCCTGGCGCCCAGCGCCTGGAAGTCCAGCATCGCCTGCACGTGGACGGCGCACGATGCGGCGGCGGCGGCTTTCAATGCGGGGTGCCGCGCCGGCTCTGTCCGCGCGGCCTGCCAGTCGGCCACGCTCCAGCCCTGCGGCAGGTAGCCGTTGATCAGGTCGTGCGCCGACGTCTGGTCGGTGACGAGATCCGGCACCAGCCCGCCCTCCTTCGCGCGCCGCACCAGCTCGGGCAGCACGTCGGCCGCATTGCCCAGCAGGCCGATCGAGATCGCTTCGCCCTTGTCCCTGTAATGCCGCACCATGTCCAGCGCTTCGTCGATGCCGCCGGCCTGCCTGTCCAGGTAGCGCGTGCGCAGGCGGAAATCGATGCTGGCCTGCTGACACTCGACGGTCAGCGACACGGCGCCGGCCATGGTGGCGGCCAGCGGCTGCGCGCCGCCCATGCCGCCCAGGCCGGCGGTGAGGATCCACCTGCCTTTGAGATCGCCGCCGAAGTGCTGGCGGCCGGCTTCCGCGAACGTTTCGTAGGTGCCCTGCACGATGCCCTGCGTGCCGATATAGATCCAGCTGCCGGCCGTCATCTGGCCGTACATGAACAGGCCCTTGCGATCGAGCTCGTTGAAATGCTCCCAGTTCGCCCACTTCGGCACCAGGTTGGAATTGGCGATCAGCACGCGCGGCGCATCGGCATGGGTGCGGAACACGCCTACCGGCTTGCCGGACTGGACCAGCAGGGTTTCCTCTTCGCCCAATTCCTTCAGGGCGGCCAGGATCGCATCGAAACAGGCCCAGTCGCGGGCGGCGCGGCCGATGCCGCCGTATACCACCAGCGCCTGCGGATTCTCGGCCACTTCCTTGTCCAGGTTGTTCTGGATCATCCGGTACGCCGCCTCGGCGCCCCAGGTCTTGCACGTCTTGTCGGGACCGCGCGGGGCGCGGATATCGCGGGCGGGATCGAAGCGCGGGTCGCTCATGGCGTCTCCTCGGAAGGTGGCTGATCGTTACAGCATAGGTTGTCTATACAAGTGCAGTCAAATGATTTTTGGCGCTGTTCGCCTTAAGTCGGTGAACTTCCCGCTGGAATCACTGTCTGATCCCCTGTTGAGATACTTCATGTATATCAGGGGGAGTTATGGATACAGCGGAGCTCGGTGCGATTGTCGAGGCGCTCGGAAAACTCGGGCTGTCCGAGGAGGAGATCGCATTTTTGCAGGGCTTGCTCGGCAACCTCGTGCGCCCAGGCCAGTGTCTGCGCCTGATCGAGGAAGCAGCTGGAAAACCTTCGTGTCCCGCCTGTGGCGGTCAGCGCTGCCACCGCTGCGGCCACGCCAACGGCTTGCAACGCTATCGCTGCGTGGCGTGCCGGCGCAGTTTCAATGCCTTGACCGGCACGCCGCTCGCCCGCCTGCGATTGCGCGACAGGTGGCTGCCGTATCTACAGTGCCTGGTCGATTCGGCGACCGTGCGCGCCGCGGCAGAACGGGTCGCGGTCGCGAAGTCCACCAGCTTCCGGTGGCGCCACCGCTTTATCGCTGCCGTACGCCGCGAGCGGCGGCCGCACTTGTCCGGCATCGTCGAAGCGGACGAAACCTATCATCTCGAATCGCAGAAGGGTTCGCGGCACCTGAGCCGCCCGCCCCGCAGGCGTGGCGGCAAGGCCCGCCGTCGTGGTATCAGCAGCGAGTTCGACTGCATTCTCGTCGCCCGCGACCGCAACCGGCAAACCTGTGATTTCGTGACCGGCCGCGGCCCGGTCAGCGCAAGCCAGTTGGCGCAGCACCTGCAACCGGTGCTGGTACCGGACGTACTCCTGATCAGCGATGCCGCCATGGCTTACCACGCATTCGCGCGGCAGGCCGGCATCACGCACGAAGCAGTGAACGTCAAGGCGGGCATCCGCGCGCGCGGCGCAATTCATATCCAGAATGTGAACGGATGGCATAGCCGCTTCAAGACATGGCTGCGGCGCTTCAACGGCGTCGCCAGCCGCTACCTGGCCAACTACACGGGTTGGCGACGGGTGCTCGATGCCGCCGTGCTGACGGTACCAAGGGACTGGCTACGCGTTGCCGTGGCGAAAAATTAGCGGCAGGGCCCGCCGCCCACGACAACAGCACATGGAGAAAGTTCCACACTGCTATGCAATGTCGAGCTAACGCGAACAGCGCCTGATTTTTTGCCATCCCGTCGTCACGCGTCCCGGACGAAATCGATGAACGCCCGCAGCGGCGCGGGTACCAGGCGCCTTCCGGGGTAATACAGGAAAGGCCCGGAAAAGCTCAGCCACCATGGTTCCAGCACCGGTTCCAGTTCGCCGCGCGTGAAATATGGCTGCAGCCAGTCCTCGAACAGGTAGACGATGCCGGCGCCGGCCACCGCGGCGTGCACCGCCAGGTCTGCACCGGCCCCCAGCCGCACCCGCAGGGGCCCCTGCGGGTCGACGCGCACGGTCTCGCCGTCGCGCGCGAATTCCCATGGCGTGGCGGTGCCGCCGGCAAAGTAACCCGCCAGGCAGGCGTGCCGCAGCAGTTCCCCTGGATGCGCGGGGCGCCCCGCGCGGGCCAGGTACGCCGGCGCCGCGGCGGCGGCGAAGCGCTGCACGCGCGGGCCGATGGGCACGGCGATCATGTCCTGCTCGAGCCGCTCCTCGTAGCGGATGCCGGCGTCGAAGCCGGCGGCCAGCATGTCGACGAAGCTGTCCTCGACGGCGACATCGACCACGATGTCCGGATACGCCGCAAGGAAGCGCGGCAGGATCGACGGCAGCACCAGCCGCGCGGCCGCCAGCGGCACGTTCAGCCGCAGGGTGCCGGTCGGCCGGTCGCGGAAGGCGTTCACGACGTCGAGCGCACCCTGCACCTCGTCGAGTGCCGGCGCCAGGCGATCGAGCAGGCTGCGGCCGGCCTCGGTGGGCACCACGCTGCGCGTGCTGCGGTTCAGCAGGCGCACGCCGAGCCGCGCTTCCAGGCGCCGCACGGCTTCGCTCAGCCCGGAGGGGCTGACGCCGGACGCGCGCGCGGCATCGCGGAAGCCGCCGGCGCGCGCCACGGTCACGAACGCATTCAAATCACCGAGATCGACCTTCATTGCCATCCATTGTTCGATTTTTCGCACAACCCATGCACACTTTACCGGATTGTCGCGCAGCCGACGCGCTTTTATGCTCTGTCCATTACTACTGACGAAGGAGAACGGCATGTCGACTACCCAACACGCAACCTGGCAGCTGGGCGACCGCACGGTGAACCGGCTCGGCTACGGCGCCATGCAGCTGGCCGGGCCGGGCGTGTTCGGCCCGCCAAAAGATCCGCAAGCCGCGCGTGACGTGCTGCGCGCCGCGGTGGCGGGTGGCGTCGATCACATCGACACCTCGGATTTCTACGGCCCGCACGTGACCAACCAGCTGATCCGCGAAGCGCTGCATCCCTACCCGGCAAACCTGAGCATCGTGACCAAGATCGGCGCGCGGCGCGACGGCCAGGGCAACTGGCTGCCGGCGTTTTCAAAGGAGGAACTGACGGAAGCGGTGCACGACAACCTGCGCAACCTCGGCCTGGAATCGCTGGACGTGGTCAACCTGCGCGCCATGTTCGATGTGCACGGCCCGGCGGAAGGTTCGCTGGAAGCACCGCTGGCCGTGCTGGCCGGCCTGCGCGAGCAGGGCCTGGTGCGCCACATCGGCTTGTCGAACGTGACGGCGGCCCAGGTGCAGGAGGCACGCCGCATGGTGCCGATCGCCTGCGTGCAGAACCAGTACAACCTGGTCCACCGCGGCGACGATGCGCTGATCGACGCGCTGGCCGCCGACGGCATCGCCTACGTGCCGTTCTTCCCGCTGGGCGGTTTTTCGCCGCTGCAGTCGGACACGCTGTCGGCCGTGGCGGCGCGGCTCGATACCACGCCGATGGCGGTGGCGATCGCCTGGCTGCTGCAGCGGTCGCCGAACATCCTCGTGATTCCCGGCACTTCGTCGCTCGCTCATCTGCGCCAGAACCTCGCCGCGGCGGCGCTGGTGCTGCCGGCCGATGCGGTGGCGGAGCTGGACCGGATCGCGGCGATCGGCTGATCCCGCCGGCGCTCAGGCCGCGTCGTGGAAAATGATGCCCAGCGTATGCCGCCGCCCGCCGCGCAGGCGCGACACGCCATGCCGCATGGTGACGCGATACACGCCGCGCGTGCCGTTCACGGGGCGGTGGTGCACCGGGAAGATCACGCAATCGCCCTGCTCCAGCGGCACGACCTCGGCGCGCGACTGCATGCGCGGCCGCTGCTCTGTCAGCACGAATTCGCCGCCGGTGAAGTCGGCGCCGGGCCGCGACAGCAGCAAGGCCGCCTGCAGCGGAAAAACGTGCTCGCCATACAGGTCCTGGTGCAGGCAGTTGTAGTCGCCTTCGCCGTAGCGCAGCAGCAGCGGCGTGGGGCGGACCTGGCCGGCGGCATGGCAGCGTGCCAGGTAGTCCGCATGCCGCGGCGGGTAGCGTTCGTCGATGCCGAGCGCCGCATGCCAGCGGTTGGCGATCGCCGCCAGCGGGCCGTACAGCGCCGTGCGCAGCGCCTGCACGGGGTCCGGCAACGGGTAGCGGAAGTACTGGTACTCGCCGCGGCCGAAGCCATGCCGCGCCATCACGATGCGGCTGCGGAACAGGCCGGCGTCATCGTAGGCGGCCGCCAGCTGCGTGCACTGGTCCGGCGTCAGCAGGCCTGACACGCGCGCGCAGCCGAAGGCGTTCAGTTCCTCCTCCACGCATTGCCAGTCGACGCTCACTTCGCCCGCTCCCGCGCAACTTCGCGCTCAAGCTCCCGCTCCAGCAAGGCCTGCTTGCGTTCGACTCCCCAGCGGTAGCCGGACAGCGCGCCGTCGTTGCGCACCACGCGGTGGCAGGGAATCGCCACCGCGATCGCATTGGCGGCACAGGCGCCGGCGACCGCGCGCACGCTCTTCGGCGCGCCGACCATTGCCGCCAGCTCCGTGTAGCTGACCTTGCGGCCGGCCGGGATCGTGCGCAATGCCTGCCACACACGCTGCTGGAATGCCGTGCCGCGCACGTCCAGCGGCAGATCGAGCCCCGTTTCCGGCGCTTCGACCAGGCCGATCACCTGCGCCACCACGGCTTCGTAGTCGCGTTCGGCGCCCACCAGGTCGGCGTTCGGGAAGCGGTCCTGCAGCTCGCGCGCCAGCGCCTCGGGATCGTCGCCCATCAGGATCGCGCAGATGCCGACATCGGTACTGGCAACCAGGATGGCGCCCAGCGAACACTGGGCGATGGCGAAGCGGATCGTGGCGCCGCGGCCGCCGCGGCGGAACGCGGTGGGCGTCATGCCCAGCGCTTCGCGCGAGGTGGCGTAGAAGCGGCCGCTCGAGTTGTAGCCGGCCGCGTAGATCGCCTCCGTCACCGACGGCTGTTGCGCCGGGCCCGCCAGGTTGTCGCGCATGCGCTCCTTGCGCCGCGCTGCGGCGTAGGCTTTCGGCGTGATGCCGGTCTGCGCCTTGAAAATGCGGTGCAGGTGGAAGCGGCTGATGCCGCTGGCCGCGGCCAGCGTGGCGAGATCGGGTTCCTCGTCGGCCGCGTCGATCAGCCGGCACACCTCGGCCACCAGGGCGGCATGGCGTTCGGCCAGCGGCGGGCCGTCGGGCTTGCAGCGCAGGCAGGGCCGGAAGCCGGCCAGCTCGGCCTCGCGGGTACCGGCGTGGAAGGCGACATTCGTGCGCAGCGCCGGCCGCGCGCCGCACGACGGCCGGCAGTACACGCCGGTGGTGCGCACGGAATAGACAAAGCGGCCATCCGCGGCCGCGTCGCGCCCCTGCACGGCGGCCCAGCGCGCCTCGTCGGTATCGAAGGCCGGCGCCAGGGCGGTATCGAGGGTGGGGTTATCCATGGAAGGCTCCTTTCAGCATTGTATGCCGCCATGATAGGCAGCGGCGGCATGGCCGGCACCCTGCCGCTTGCTTTTGAATTCACTCTGGCTGCTAAAATGCCGCGACCATGGCGCAGAGGAGCAGGAACTTGGAAGCACGGCATGATGCAGCGGGCACGCCCATTTTCCAGCAGATCAAGGATTTCCTGATGGCGCAGATCGCCGCCGGGCACTGGAAGGAAGGCGACGTGATCCCGTCCGAACAGGCGCTGGTGAAGCAGTTCGGCGTGTCGCGGATGACCGTCAACCGCGCCGTGCGCGAGCTGACGGCCGAGGCCATCCTGACGCGCCGCCAGGGCTCGGGCACCTACGTGGCGCCGCAGAAGGTGCAGGCCACGCTGCTCGAGATCCGCAGCATCGCCGACGAGATCCGCGCGCGCGGCCACACGCACCGCAGCACGCTGCAGCGGCTCGACCAGGGCCCCGCCCACGAGTTGCTGGCCAAGGGTTTCGAACTGCCCGCCGGGCACACGCTGTTTCACTCGATCATCGTTCATTATGAAAACGGCGTGCCGATCCAGGTGGAGGACCGCTGGGTTAATCCGCAGGTGGCGCCTGATTACCTGGTGCAGGATTTCACGCGCATGACGCCCAGCGAATACCTGCTGGCGACGGCCCCGCTGCAGGCCGCCACCTACAGTCTCGAGGCACTGGCGGCGCCGCGCGACATTGCCGACATGCTGGCGATGGATGCGCGCCAGCCCTGCCTGGTGCTGCGCCGGCGCACGCGCTCGGCCGGCAAGGTGGCATCGCTGGTCACCATGTGGCATCCCGGCCACCGTTACCAGTTCGCCGGCAGCGTCGCCACCGGTGCGCACGCCTGAGCGCGCCGGTCGTTGTATATTCCATTGTTCGCTGAATACCGATCCGGCCGCGTTGGCCGACTTCACGAAAGGAAGCCGTTGCCGTCCCATCCTGTCCGCCCCGCACGCCGCCGCCTGCTGCACCTGGCCGCATTGCTGCTGTGCGCATGCGGCCCGGCATTCGGGCTGGAGCGGGTTACCGTCCAGCTGAAGTGGCGCCACCAGTTCCAGTTTGCCGGCTACTACGCCGCGCAGGACAAGGGTTATTACCGTGACGAAGGGCTCGACGTCACGCTGCTCGAGGCGCAGCCCGGCGAGGCTCCGGTGCGCGCCGTGCTGTCCGGCCAGGCCCAGTACGGCATCGGCAACAGCAGCCTGCTGCTGCACCGTGCCGCGGGCAAGCCGGTGGTGGTGCTCGCCTCGATCTTCCAGCACTCGGCGGCCGCGCTGATCGTGCGCCGTGCGCCGGACGGCACGCCAATCCATTGGACCGGCGCGCGCGTGATGCTGGCGCCGGGCAACGACGAATTGCAGGCCTACCTGCTGCGCCAGGGCGTCAAGCTGACCGACCTGAAACTGCAGACGCACAGCCAGCGGTTCGACGATCTGCTGGACGGCAAGGTCGATGCGATGTCGGGCTATATCACGGACGTGTCGTACACGCTGGGCCGCACAGGTGCGCGCTACGACGTGCTGTCGCCGCGCGCGGCCGGCATCGACTTCTACGGCGACAACCTGTTCACCACCGAGGAAGAACTGCGCGAGCATCCGGAACGGGCACGCGCGATGCGCGCCGCCACGCTGCGCGGCTGGCGTTACGCGATGGCGCACCCCGAAGAAATCGTCGACCTGATCCGCGCCCGCTACCCGCAGGGCCATTCGCGCGAGCACCTGATGCACGAGGCGCGCGAGACCGCCAAGCTGCTGGAGCAGGCGCTGGTCGAACCCGGCTACAGCAATCCGGTGCGCTGGCAGGCAATCGTCAATACCTATATTACGCTGGGCATGTTGCCGCGCAGCGTGCCGCTCGACGGTTTCCTGTACCGCGAACCCGCCCCGCGCCCGCCCTGGCCATGGATCGCGGCCGGCACGCTGGCGGCGCTGCTGGGTGGCGCGGCGCTCTGGCGCCTGCGCGGCACCCGCGCGCAGCCCCAGCTGGCACCTGCCGCGCCGGCCGCGGCACCGGCACCGCTGGCCGAGCGCGCGCTGGACGCCGCCTGCGAAGCCGTCTGGGAATGGCACCCGCAAAGCGATGAGGTGCGGCTGTCGCCCCGCGTCGGCGAGCTGCTCGGTTATGGCACCGATGGCTTCGCACCGCGCGACCGCGAAGCCTGGCTGCAGCATGTGCATCCGGACGACCGCCTGCAGCTGATACACGAGATGTCGCGCATCGGCCTCGATCCCGTCGACGACACGTTGCTGGTGCACGAATGCCGGATGCGCTGCCGCGACGGCAGTTTCCGCTGGACCGTGGTGCGCGGCCGCGTGACCGAACGCAGCGGCGTGCTTGCCGTGCTGGCGAGCGGCACGCTGGGGCCGGTGGGCGATCGCGCGGCGGCCGAGCGGGAACGCTTGTCCGCGGTGCTGGAGGCCATGCCCGGAGGCATCCTGGTGGCGGACCGCGCCGGCCGCGTGAAACAGGTGAATCGCGCCGCCGCCGGCTGCTTCGGTTACCAGGCCGGCGACATGGCCGGGCTGTCGATGGAGCTGCTGGTGCCGGAAGTGATGCGCAGCGCGCCCGGTCTGACGCGCGAGCTGTTCTCGCGCCCGAACCTGCCGGGCCGCGTGCTGACGGCGCGGCGCGCCGACGGCGCCCATTTCCCGGCCATGGTGCACCTGGCGCCGATCGAGATGGCGGGCCAGGGCCTGTCGGTGGTCTCGGTGCGCGACATGACCCAGCGCCAGCGCACCGAGCAGGCCCTGCACGCCAGTTCCGAGCGCTACCGCCTGATCGTGCAGACCGCCACCGAAGGCATCTGGATGCTGGACGCCGGCAATCGCACGTCGTTCGTCAACCCGACGATGGCGCGCATGCTGGGCTACGAGCCGGACGAGATGGTGGGCCGGCCGATGAACTCCTTCCTCGACGAGGAAAGCGTGGCCCAGCTGGTACGGCAGAACCAGCGCCGCCGGCCCGGCGAGGTGGAACAGGGCGATGCCCGCTTCTACCGCAAGGATGGCTCGTCGATGTGGGGCCTGGTGTCGACGACGCAGATCCATGCCGACGATGGCGAGTACGCCGGCACGCTGGCGATGATCTCCGACATCACCGACCGGCGCCTGGCCGAGGTGGCGCTGCGCAACTCGAGCCAGCGCATGGCCTCGGTGTTCAATGCCGTCACCAACGGCCTGGTGGTGCTGAACAGCGAAGGCGTGATCCTCGAATGCAATACGGCGGCGGGCCGCATGCTGGGGCCGGCGGCCGCCAGCGGCGCGCGGCTGTGGCCCGGCATGCACGAGGACGGCCGGCCGTTCGCCGCCGACCAGCATCCGGTGCTGCGCGCGCTGGCCAGCGGCCGCTCGGTGCGCGACGTGGTGATGGGGGTCACGGCCGACAACGGCAGCACCTGCTGGCTGTCGGTGAATGCGGAGCCGATGCGCGACGAACTGGGCGCCGCGACGATGGCGGTGGCCAGCCTGACCGACATCACCGAACGCAAGAACAGCGCCGACGCGCTGCGCCAGGGCGAGCAGCGGCTGCAGGAAATCATCCAGATGATGCCGATCGGCCTGTTCCTGAAAGGCCCGGATTGCCGCATGCTGCTGATGAATCCCGCCTGCGAGCGGCAGTTCGGCTACACGATGGCCGACCTGCACAACGGCACCTACGCGCACCTGCACACGCCGAAGGAGCTGGTGGAATTCGCCCGGCGCGACCGCGAGGCGTTTGCGCGCGGCGAGCAGATCGATTACGAGGAAACGCTGTTCAATCCGGCACTGCGCCAGCACCTGACGCTGCGCACGTTCAAGAAGCCCGTGTTCGACGAGCATGGCGAGCCGGTCTACCTGATCTGCATGTCGATCGACATCACCGAAGGCAAGCGGCAGGAACAGGCGCTGCGCGAGCTGAACGAGCACCTCGAGGAGCGCGTGGCGCAGCGCACCGAGCAGCTGGACCAGGCCAAGCAGGTCGCCGAGGAAGCCAGCCAGGCCAAGGGCCAGTTCCTGGCCAACATGAGCCATGAAATCCGCACGCCGATGAACGGCGTGATCGGCATGGCACACCTGGCGCTGAAGACCGATCTCGATCCGCGCCAGCGCGACTACCTGGAAAAGATCCGCTTTGCCGGCGAACACCTGCTGGGCATCATCGACGACATTCTCGATATTTCAAAGATCGAGGCGGGCATGCTGGAGATCGAGCAGACGGAGTTCGCGCTGGACCAGGTCATTGAAACGCTGACGACGCTGGTGGCGCCGAAGGCGACCGCGAAGGAACTGCGCCTCGACATCGCCATCGATGCCGATGTGCCGCCCAGGCTGCGCGGCGATCCTTTGCGGCTGGGCCAGGTGCTGATCAACTACGCCAACAACGCGATCAAGTTCAGCGAGCACGGCACGATCGGCCTGCGCGTGCGGCGGCTGGCCGGCGGCGACACGCATTGCCTGCTGCGCTTCGAAGTGAGCGACGAAGGCATCGGCATGACGGAACAGGAAATGAGCAGGCTGTTCCAGTCGTTCCAGCAGGCCGACCCCTCCACCACGCGCGCCTATGGCGGTACCGGTCTCGGCCTGGCCATCTGCAAGGAACTGGCGCAGCTGATGGGGGGCGAGGTCGGCGTCACGAGCACGCCCGGCGCCGGCAGCACGTTCTGGCTCACCGCCCAGCTGGGCATTCCCGGCGCGTCCGACGCGCTGCCGCCGGTGCCGGCCGCCGAACCGGCATCGCTGAAGGGCGCCCCGCTTCAGCATGCGCATATTTTGCTGGTCGAAGACAATGCCTTCAACCAGCAGATCGGCCTGGAGATGCTGGAGGAAGCGGGCGCCGCGGTACGGCTGGCCGGCAACGGCGCCGAGGCGCTGGCGGCACTGTCGGAATCGCGCTTCGACTGCGTGCTGATGGATGTGCAGATGCCGGTGATGGATGGCCTGGAAGCGACCCGCCGGATCCGCGCCGAGGCGCGCCTGGCCGGGCTGCGCGTGCTGGCAATGACGGCCACCGCCACCAGCGACGAACGGGAACGCTGCCTCACGGCCGGCATGGACGACTTCATCGCCAAGCCGATCCAGCCGGCGCTGCTGGTGCGCACGATCGCGTCGTGGCTGCCGGAGCGGCGCGTGCATGCCGCCCGCGGCGACGGGGATGAAAGCAACGGCGATGGCGATGGCGGCGAAGGCGGCGAAGGTGCCGCCCAGCGCCGGCCGCACGGCGCCCTGGCCGGCGACCCGGCGGTCGTCGACCTTTCCGTGCTGGCCCAGGTGCTGGGCTACCAGCCGGACAAGATCCGCAACTTCGCCTTCAAGTTCCTGCAGTCGGCCGAGGCGGGCCTGGCGGAACTGGACGAGGCGCTGGCCGCCGGCGACATCGGCCGCATCCGCGAGCTGGGCCATCGGCTGAAAGCGGCCGCCCGCACCGTGGGGGCGATCGGCATGGGCGACCTGTGCGAGCGCATGGAAGCGCTGCCGCCGGCCGGCCCGGCGGCGGAACGGAGCGCCTGGGCACTGATCGGACAATTCCGCCCGCTGCTGGGGCAGATCAGGGAATACATCATGAACCACACGACCATTGGCGAGACCCGATGAATTACGCGCTGCGCATCCTGCTGCTGGACGATGACGTCTTCATGCTGGAACTGCTGAAGGACATGATTGGCGGCCTGGGCTATTCCTGCGTGCGCGCCGACACCGAGGCGCGCAGCGCGCTGGCGGCACTGCCGGCGTTCCGGCCCGACCTGCTGGTCTGCGACCTGTCGCTGCCGGAAATGGATGGCATCGAGTTCCTGCGCGCCGTGGCCGAGCGGGGTTTCACCGGCAGCGTGATCCTGCTGTCGGGCATGGACAGCGGCATCCTGCGCGCGGCCCGCACGCTGGCGACGGCACAGGGATTGACGATCCTGGGTGCCTGCAGCAAGCCGCTGTCGCGCAGCGCGCTGGCCGGCCTGCTGGAGGCCGCCGGCGGCGGACCCGCCCTGCTACACGGCGACAGAAAATAGGTTATTATTTGATCCATCCCCGCTTGATTCCCTCTTGCAAGTCTCGTTATCCGCGCTGTGATTGACTGCGATTAACGATCTGACTTGACATGAGCTTGACATTGAATTGTTGCGCGACGGCTCCATCTCCCAGTCATGGGCTTGGCAGGCCGGCAGGTGGACCTCAGGGCAGAGGCACCGGGCGCGCCAGGCGAACTTAATCTGATCCCGAAAGGGGAAAACAACATGAGCGAAAACATCAAACACATCACCGACGCGTCGTTCGAAGCCGACGTGCTGAAATCCGACCGTCCCGTGCTGGTGGACTTCTGGGCCGAGTGGTGCGGTCCATGCAAGAGCATTGCCCCGATCCTGGAAGAAGTCGCCAAGGAATATGACGGCAAGCTGACCATCGCCAAGCTGGACGTGGATGCCAACCAGACCGTGCCGGGCAAGTTCGGCATCCGCGGCATTCCCACGCTGATCCTGTTCAAGAACGGCGTGCCGGCTGCCCAGAAAGTAGGCGCCATGGCGAAAGGCCAGCTGACCTCTTTCATCGACAGCAATATTTGAGTAATATAGGTGGTGTTGCGCCCGCAACACCACCTGCCTGGCCGGGACCGAGGCATCCGCCCCCCGAAAATTTATAGCCCACGCAGTTCCCTCCCCTACCTTACTTTCCCGTCACGGGACACTCAAACACCTATGCATCTATCTGAATTAAAGGCCTTGCACGTTTCGGCGTTGCTGGAAATGGCCATCAGTCTGGATATCGACAATGCGGCCCGCCTGCGCAAGCAGGAGCTGATGTTCGCGATCCTGAAGAAGCGCGCCAAGTCCGGCGAGCAGATCTTTGGCGATGGCGCCCTGGAAGTGCTGCCGGACGGCTTCGGCTTCCTGCGCTCGCCGGACGCCAGCTACATGGCGTCGACCGACGACATCTATATCTCGCCGTCGCAAATCCGGCGCTTCAACCTGCATACCGGTGACTCGATCGAGGGCGAGGTGCGCACGCCGAAGGATGGCGAACGCTACTTTGCACTGGTCAAGGTGGACAAGGTCAACGGCGAATCGCCGGAAGCCTCGAAGCACCGCATCCTGTTTGAGAACCTGACGCCGCTGCACCCGAACGAGCCGCTGCGCCTCGAGCGCGAGATGAACGGCGCCGAGAACATCACCGGCCGCATCGTCGACCTGATCGCGCCGATCGGCAAGGGCCAGCGCGGCCTGCTGGTGGCGTCGCCGAAATCCGGCAAATCCGTGATGCTGCAGCATATCGCGCACGCCATCACGGCCAATCACCCGGACGTGACGCTGATCGTGCTGCTGATCGACGAACGCCCGGAGGAAGTGACCGAAATGCAGCGCTCGGTGCGCGGCGAAGTCGTCGCTTCCACCTTCGACGAACCGGCCACCCGCCACGTGCAGGTTGCCGAGATGGTCATGGAAAAGGCCAAGCGCCTGGTCGAGATGAAGAAGGATGTGGTCATCCTGCTGGACTCGATCACCCGCCTGGCCCGCGCCTACAACACCGTGATCCCGGCCTCGGGCAAGGTGCTGACCGGCGGTGTGGACGCCAATGCGCTGCAGCGCCCGAAACGCTTCTTCGGCGCCGCCCGCAACATCGAGGAAGGCGGCTCGCTGACGATCATCGCCACCGCCCTGATCGAAACCGGCTCGCGCATGGATGACGTGATCTACGAGGAATTCAAGGGCACCGGCAACATGGAAGTGCACCTGGAGCGCCGCCTGGCCGAGAAGCGCGTCTACCCGGCGATCAACCTGAACAAATCCGGCACGCGCCGCGAGGAACTGCTGATCAAGCCGAACGAGCTGCAGAAGATCTGGATCCTGCGCAAGCTGCTGTACTCGATGGACGAGATCGAAGCGATGGAGTTCATCCTCGACAAGATGCGCGCCACGAAGACAAACACCGAGTTCTTCGACATGATGCGCCGCGGCGGCTAAACAAAAAGTTGCTGCAAAAATGGGGACGGACCCTGTTTTTCAGGAAATTTCTTGGAAAACAGGGTCCGTCCCCATTTTCATGGCAACGATTGGTGTATAATTTTCGGCTGTTTTTAACCCTGGCAAGTGATCGGCAATCGGGTCGAGAAGCGGTTGGACCGCCGAAGTGCCGTTTGGCTACCAAACTTTATAGAGAAGCATTATGAAGAACGAAATTCATCCGGATTACCGCGAAGTTGTTTTCCACGACCTGTCCTGCGACTTCAAGTTCGTGACCCGTTCCACGATCCAGACCCGCGACAAGATCACCCTCGACGGTAAAGAGTACCCGCTGGTCAAGATCGAAGTCTCGTCGGAATCGCACCCGTTCTTCACGGGCCAGCACAAGATCGTCGACACCGCCGGTCGCGTGGAAAAGTTCCGCCAGAAGTTCGGCAAAGTCGGTTCCAAGACCGCCGTCTCGCAGGGCTAATCGCCTCGCGCATGAAAAAAGGCAGCTGCGGCTGCCTTTTTTTATTGTTATCGCCGATACTCCTGTTTCCAACGTCAGCATGACCGATTAATGAAGCCAGTACGCCTTCCCGCCTCCGCCGTCCTTGCCCTGCCCCGCTGGGCGCTGTTTGCCCTGGCCATGCTGTACATCCTGCCGGGCCTGATCGGACGCGAACCGTGGAAGAACGACGATGCCGCCAGCTTCGGCATCATGTGGACGATGGCGCACGGCACCTGGCAGGACTGGCTGTGGCCGAACATCGCCGGCATGTCGGTGGCCGAGGAAGGCCCGCTGATGTTCTGGCTGGGTGCGCTGTGCATCAAGCTGTTCGGCGGCCTCGTCGGCGATGTGCTGGCGGCGCGCATCGCCACCATCGGGGTCTTCCTGCTGGGCGCGCTGTCGCTGTGGTATGCCACCTTCAACCTGGGCCGGCGCCCCGAAGCGCAGCCGCTGAAACTGGCCTTTGGCGGCCAGCCCGAGCCGGACGACTTCGGCCGCACGCTGGCCGATGCCGCGCTGCTGATCTACCTCGGCTGCCTGGGCTTCCTGCAGCACAGCCATGAAAGCACCTCCGAGCCGCTGCTGACGGCGCTGCTCGCGCTCACGCTGTACCGTTCGGTGCGCTACATGGAAAAGCCGTGCTGGCGCAATGCCGCGCTGATCGGCCTGGCCCTGGGCCTGATGACGCTGACACGCGGCTGGGTACCGCCCGTCTTCGTGCTGGTGGCACTGTTCATCTGCACGCGCTTCCTGTCGATCCCGGCCGGCAAGGCGCTGCCGCACCTGCTGGCCTCGCTCGGCGTGGCCTGCGCCGTCACGCTGCCCTGGCTGGTGCCGGCTCAGGCCACGCAGCCCTATGGCCAGTCGCCGCTGGCCGCCTGGAACACGTGGAACATGGCCCAGCTGGCGCTGCCGAGCCTGCGGCCGCTGCAGATTTTCTTCCGCGACGGCGTATGGTTCTTCTGGCCTGCCTGGCCGTTCGCGCTGTGGGCCGCCTATGCATGGCGCCGGCAGAACAACCTGCTGCACATCGTGGTGCCGACCACCTTCGTTGCCGTGTCGATGGTGATGCTGCTGATGCACCCGGCGCCGGAACATGCCCAGTTGCTGGTACTGCTGCCGCCGCTGGCGATCATGGCCGCGTTCGGCCTGCTGACGGTGCAGCGCGGCGCGATCAATGCGATCGACTGGTTCTCGGTGATGGTGCTGACGCTGTGCGCGGCCATGCTGTGGCTGTTCTGGTATGCCCAGCTGACGGGCTGGCCGCCGAAGCCGGCCCATAACGTGCTCCGGCTGGTGCCCGGCTACGTGCCGGAAGTGAACTGGCTGGCGCTGATCGTGGCCGGCGCGGCCACGTTGGGCTGGTTCCTGCTGGTGCAGTGGCGCGTTTCGCGCCGTCCATCGGTGCTGTGGCGCGCCGTGGTGCTGTCCTCGGGCGGGGTGATCCTGATCTGGATCCTGTGGATGACGCTGTTCCTGCCGCTGACCAATTACAACAAGAGCTACGCCACGGTGGCGCGCCAGGCCGCGGCGGTGCTGCCGCCGGATACCGATTGCGTGACCAGCAATGCCGGCCCGGCCCAACGCGCCTCGTTCGCCTATTTCGGCAAGCTGCCGTTCAACAGCGTGGATCGCGCGCAGTGCCGGTTGCTGCTGTGGCAGGACTACACGCGCGGTGTGCGGAGCGACCCGTCCGGCAACTGGACGCTGCTGTGGGAAGGCCGCCGCGTCAGCGAGCGCAGCGAGCGCTTCCGCCTGTTCCGCCGCGCCACGCCGTGACCACCCTGCGTTCCAGGATGGCCGCTGTCGCCCTGGCCACCCTGGCGGCTTTCACCGCCTCGGCACTTTTCGCCGCCCTGCCAGCCAGCGCCGCGGCCCCGGCGGCCAAGCCCGTTAGCGCGGCGCCGACGGCCTGGCCGCACCTCGTCATCACCGGCGAACACACGCCGCCGACCAGCATGCTCGTCGACGGCAAGCCCGCAGGGCGCCAGACCGACAAGGTGCGCCAGATGCTCGAGCGGGTGGGCGTGCCGCACACGATCGAACTGCTGCCCTGGAAACGCGCTTATATGAAGGCGCAGCGCGACGCGCATACCTGCGTGTATTCCACCACTCGCACCGCCGAGCGCGAAGGCGCCTTCAAATGGGTGGGCCCGCTCGTGCAATCGGACTGGGTGCTGATGGCGCGCGCCGACCGTTCGCTGCGGCTGCGCACGCTGGAAGATGCCCGCCCGCTGCGCATTGGCACCTATGCCGGCGACGCCCGCGACGAATTCCTGCGCAGCCGCGGCTTCAACGTGGAGGCGGTGCCGAACGATGCCGTCAATCCGGAAAAGCTGCTGCTGAACCGGATCGACCTGTGGGCCGTGGCCACACGGCCGGAAATCAACATGACGCATCAACTGAGCCGCAATGGCCAGCTCGTGCCGGTGCTGGTCTTCAACCGCGTCGGCCTGTACCTGGCCTGCCATCGCAGCGTGCCGGACCGGCTGGTGGAACGGATGAACGGGATGCTCGACACGATGCGCCGCGACGGCTCGCTGGAGCGTATCGACCGCCGCTACGATGCAGCGCAATCATCCTTGTAATTCAGGCTAGACAGACCGTAATTAACAGTTGCAAAACCTGTTGTGCATCCAGATTTTTTCTTCGGGAAACTAAAGACAAAGCTTGTGGAGCCCGGTATAGTCCACATATACGCTACGTTGCCGCTCGGCATTAAAGACCGCCTACAGGTCATCATATACAAGCTGCCGCCCAGGCAGCGCCCATGCCCCGCCCAACAACACTCCGGCAGTGCCACATTCGCGTGCCGGATCCCAGCTGGTGCAGATGCGCCCTACAACCGCGCATCGAGCTTCCCGCGAACGACCATCATCCGTGTATCTGTAATCGTTGAGTCTGCCACATGTTCAATCTCTATAAACTTCAGCTTGCGCTCAAGAACACCTGGGTGCGCCTCGCCCTGGTCGTGCTGGCTGTCGCAGCCGTGGTTTTCGCCGTCATCCGTACCGAAGTGGCGCAGGACACCAGCCCGGTGGTCCGCTCACAGAACATTTCGGAAATCACGGCCCTCGTGGGCCAGCGTGCACGGCTCGATTACCTGCTGATCGCCCGCCCGCTGTCGGATTCGCCGCGCTATATCTACAAATTCAAGGATTCGCCCCAGCTGCACGTGGTGAAGGTGCCCAGCACATCCCACCTGAGCCTGGAACGCGAAGTGCTGCTGCGTAACAGCCTGCCGTACGCGATCGCGAAAGAAGATTACCTGTCGAAGCACAAGGCCGTGCTCCTGGACGACGGCGGCACGATGGCCACCGTCGGCGCCTTCCTGAAGCGCCATGCATTCGACATCTTCCTGGTGACGCTGCTGCTGTTCGTGCTGAAGTTCGGCATTCCCGGCATGGGCGGCGCTTCCGCTGCGGTGATCACCCCGGACAAGCTGAAGGGTTCGATGGACGACCTGATCGGCATGGAAGACATCAAGCAGGAAGTGCTGCACCTGGAAGACATGATCCGCAACCGCGCGGTCTACAAGCAGCACAACATCGACAAGCCGTTCAACGTGATGCTGACCGGCCCCGCCGGTACGGGCAAGACCAAGCTGGCCGGCTACCTGGCCAAGCGCCTGGGCTACCCGCTGATCTCGGCTTCCGGTTCGGCACTGGAATCGGGCTACATCGGCGGCGGCTCCAAGTCGCTGAACGCGCTGTACCGCAAGGCAGCCGCACGCGGCAACTGCATCATCTTCCTCGACGAAGCGCAGGCGCTGTTCATGCCCCGCGGCCGTGGCGAGAAGAAGTGGGAAGACGATACCGCCAATACCCTGCTGGGCCTGCTGGACGGCGTGAAGAGCGACGAGGGCAAGGGCGTGATCTGGGTGGTGGCGTCGAACTTCGACGACAACAATTCGCAGATGGACGAAGCGATGCTGCGCCGCTTCTCGGTGAAGATCAACTTCCGCCTGCCGAACAAGCAGGAACGCAAGGAACTGCTGAACTCCTTCCTGAAGCGCAAGGAAGACGGCCTGGTGGACTGGAACGACATGAACCTGGACCAGGTTGCCGAGATCACCCAGAACCTCTCGCCGGCACTGCTGGAAACCGTGGTCGACCGCGCTTCGCTGCTGTCGATCCAGGACAAGGTGGTGATCAACACCGACCTGATGTTCCGCGCCTTCGAACGCGCCACGATCGGCCTGACCGACCGCGCCACGACGGCCGAGAAAACCCGCCAGCGCGAGCGTATCGCCTTGCACGAACTGGGCCACTTCTTCATGCAGATCGATCCCTACCTGCGTGCCGGCATGTCGCTGGATGAAGTAAAGGAAAAGTCGCACCTGCTGAAGATCAGCACGGAATCGGTGTCGAAGCTGAATGCGCTGGGCTATGTGCTGTCCGCCGGTGACGACATGTCCCTGCGCACGCTGGAAGAACTGGAACGCGATGTGATGCAGCTGTACGGCGGCGTCGCGGCGGAAGAGCTGTTCTACGGCGCCCGCGGCATCTCGGTGGGCAGCCAGAACGACATCCAGAAGGCGACCTCGATGCTGCACACGATGGTCAACAGCCTGTCGATGTATTCCCGTTCGAAGCTGGACTACAGCCAGTTCAAGAACGAGATGAGCGGCGAGCACACGCTGGTGCAGGTGGAAGCCAAGGCGGACGAGTTGTACAGCGAAACACTGAAATCGATCGGCGATTACCGCGCCGTGATGGAATCGCTGAAGGACGTGCTGATGGAGCGCTACGTTCTTACCAAGGACGACGTGTTCGCGCTGCTGCACGAACGCCTCGATCCGGCACCGCTGCGCCTGGCAGCGTAAGCGCCAGTCTCCAGGTACCAGATACGACAAGGCCCGCTGACGCGGGCCTTTTGTCGTGTGATGCTCATTGCATCAGCGACGCGCGATCATCTGCACATTCGTCTGGTTGGCGGCCACGCGGGCATCCGCCAGCCGCTCGAAGCCGTTGATCGTCACTTCGTCGCCCTGTTCGCGGAAGGTCAGCTCGGCACCGCTGTCTGTGACGAAAGCGCCGGGGCCGACCGCGCGCAGGCGGGTCGATGCAGATGGCTGGGCGCCGCGCTCTTCACGCTGCAGCTCGCGGTAGGTGCCTTTCAGCTGCACATAGTAATGGTTGCCGCGCTGGGTGAACTGGGCCACCTGGCCGTTACTCAGCGTGTAGGCATTGGCGAACTCGTTGAATTCGCTGGAACCCAGCGTGTACGACTGGCGCGGCGCCGTGACGGCAACGCTGGGCTGGTCAGCCGGGGCCGGGGCCTGGGCCTGTGCCGAGAACGGAGCCAGGATGCTGAGGACGACTGCTGCTGCGCCGATAAACGATTTGTTCATGTGAATCTCCGAAGTTGTTTGCCAAGGTGGTCACCGCCTCTTCTGTAATGTGCGGCGACGTATGCAAGGTAACAAAGACAACTCCGGGAGGGCAGCGGGAAGCGATGAAGCGTAGAAAACGCGGGATGAAATGCATGGCGCCCCGGATGGAACGCGCACTGCGCGAAAATGACGAGAACTTGTCTATATAAGCTGCAAGATGGGCGCTGGATCGAGGAAAAACGGCCTGGCGCACGGTGCTTCGTGGAGCTAACGCGCGGCTGCTAACGCCACGGATCAGCTCATGGCCAGCCGTACATGGAAGAAGGCATTGGCCGTCAGGCGTCCCGTGCGCGGATCGTTCACCATCAGTTCCGGGGTGTGCAGATCGCCTGAGTGAAACAGCCCGCCATTGTAGAAAATCGCCCGGTTGTAGCGCGGCGGTATCGTCAGTATTTTCTCGAAATAGCGGGTCGAACCGATCGCAAACGTGGGCGGCGCATCCGCGGCCGCCACCTTGCCGGATTGCTCCTGGCGCCTCAGCTCCTGCAGCATCGCCGTGATCTCCGGCATTGGCAGGCGCGGCTTGAAAAAGCTGGTGCCGCCGTGACGCTCATCCTTGAAGAGATACAGCACCATCGCCGCCCTTTCCTCGCCCACCGGCAGGCCCGCGGTGTCGCGGTGCGGCACGCGCTGGCCCGGCAGCACCTGGTCCGGGCGCTGCGTCACCAGCGACAGCCGGCTCAGCATGCCGACCACCCGCCGCACCTTGAGCGGCGCGCGGGCATGCAGGAGGAAACTGTCGTGAATGCGTGCCGCCAGGGCGCCGCCCAGCGGCAGCTCCGGGCCGGGGTAATAATTACCCGGCTGCTTCGCGAAAAACGCGTGGTTGCTTGCCGCGAAATCGACCAGTGCCTCGGGCTCGAGCATGAAGTCGTCGATGACGACGCACTGGTGCCCGTCGAAGATCGGCACGACGCTGACCTGCGGGTTCGGGTTGAGCAGGGGCAGCGGATCGCCGGCTGTACCGGGCGGTTGAGGCAGTGGCGATGCGGTCATGATGATGGGCTGGGCGGCGCGAAGGGGAAGACGTACTAGGGAAACTACCGGTAGTGACATGATACCTATCGAAGCCCCGCCGACATATGGGAAAGCCGGAAGATGTGGCAAGACTGCGTCGCACCTTCCAAGCGGTGCGCCATGACCTGGCAGCGCAGCGCATCGCTGGCGGTCATCTGATCGCATTCCATCCTCCCCTACTGCGCAGCCTGGGGAACATCTCCATCTGGGGGAGAGAGGCATGAATACTCGGCGCTAACACAGCGGCGTGCAGGGTTGCTCCTGCTCTGCAAATCAGTGATAATGCACGGCGCGTTGCCGGGATGGCGGAATAGGTAGACGCACGGGACTCAAAATCCCGCGCCGCAAGGCGTACCGGTTCGATTCCGGTTCCCGGCACCACCCACGAATTCGAAGCAGTCCAGCAGCATCCAGAAACCCGCATGCCTCCCAGGCATGGCGGGTTTTTTGTTGTCCAGCAGTCCAAGGCGGCGGCATGACAGCCCGCACGTCTCGCTTGCCAAAGTCTGGCCGACGCCAGCCCTGCCGCCAATATCCGGCGGCGACAGGAGCGATGCTCCGCGCCCGCCGGCGATCCTCCCCCAGATCAATCCCCCAAGCGATCCATGCGCATACGCTTGAACGCCCCGGTCGGCACTTCGCGGGGTACATCGCGCGTATCGATGTCGAGCTGCGTGACCGTGCCGGCGCCCGAGACCGGGTTGAGCAGTTGCACGCCGCCGAGGTAGCGCTTGCCCTGCTCCAGGCCGGTCCACTTGACGGCGACCCGGTACGAGCCGCCCTGTTGTACGGATGCCGGCAACGCGAGCTTTACGCTGCCCCGTGTATCGTTTGGAATGGCGGTGGCGTACGACAGCGTGAAGCTGGTGCTGCTGCCGTTCTTGAGCTGGAAGCCCAGTACGCAGATTTTCGCGACGCCCATGCCGGGCTTGACCAGCGTGACGCTCTCGTTCGAATCGGCATGCCCGCTGAAGCCGACCAGCTGGTTGTACTGGTCCAGCACGGCCAGGTCCAGGTCATTGTCGGCGCCGCCGTCAGTGTCGCGGTTCGAGATCTCGAAACGCGCGATAACGGTATTGTTCGGGATGCCGATCGACACCATCTTCACGCCGGGGCCGCGTGCCTTGCAGGCATTCACCACATCGGTCATCGAGTCGATCGAGCCGGCGGGTGCCTGCGTCACGGTCTGCGCCAGGCGCGTGTATTCGCGCATGCCTCCCCGCACCGCCGTCATCACACCGTCGAAGCCGGCCTGTACCTCGATCCGGCGGATGCCGCTGGTGCTGGTGGCGGAGACGATCGCCGGCGCTTCCACCCCGCTGTTATAGCGTGCCTGCAGCGGGCTGCGCACCTTGTGTTCGCCGTCGTCCCACACCAGTTCGCCCAGCTTCCAGGCGCCATGCGCGGCATCGGTGCGCGCC
This sequence comes from Pseudoduganella sp. jia 9, assembly GCF_055502615.1. Taxonomy (NCBI): domain Bacteria; kingdom Pseudomonadati; phylum Pseudomonadota; class Betaproteobacteria; order Burkholderiales; family Oxalobacteraceae; genus Pseudoduganella; species Pseudoduganella sp. jia 9. The sequence goes on from NZ_JBUPWE010000005.1 coordinate 164,127, forward strand.
AGGCTGACGGCGTAGCTCCCGGTCTCGCCCGGCGCAAGCTGCAGCGTGGCCGGCGTGACCGTCACATCGAAGCCATCGAGGCTGGTGCTGGCGTTGTAGATCGCCGCCGTGTCGCCGACATTGGTGACACGGCGGGTGATGGTCTGGTTGCCGACGACGCCGGGCAGCGCGATGGATGCCAGGTTCAGCGCATAACCTGCCAGGCTGCCCTGGCCGCAGTCGGCGGTTTCGTCACTGGCGCCGCATACATACCGCTGGTAGTCGGCGGGGCTGATGTCATACACCAGGCCGGGGTTGGCGGCACCGTTCGGCACCACCAGGCCGGCGCCCTGGCCCCAGGGCAGCGTGCCGTCCAGGTCGCCTTCGAGCGAGGTCGGCAGCACGGTGCGGCCGCTGGTCATCAGCGCCGACTTGATGGCGGACGGCGACCAGTCGCCATGCCGCTGCTTCAGCAGCGCGGCGATGCCGGCCACGTGCGGTGCGGCCATCGAGGTGCCGGACAGGTATGCCGAGAGGCTGAGGGGCGGCGCGGTACCGGCCACGACGGCGCTGCGTTGTGCGGCGCTCAGGCCGGGTGCGATACCGGCAAGGATATCGACGCCGGGGGCGGCCATGTCGGGTTTCATCACGCCAGGATCGAAGACGTTCGGGCCGCGCGAGGAAAAATCGGCCAGTGCCGGGCCGTGCATCGGCGTCAGCTCGCTGGCCGACATCGCGGCGCGGGCGCCGGGCGTGGCCGCGTAGGCATGGATGGCCTCGCCGTCCACCTGGTTGACGTAGACCGTCGGCAAGCTGTACACGTTGAGCGACGGGCCGGAACCGTTGTCCAGCAGGATGACGCCGGCACCGCCGGCAGCCCTGACCGCGTCCACCTGCCTGACCGGATCGATATAGCCCGCCGAGCATGCCACGATGTTGCCGGCCACCTTCTCCGGGTCGAGCTGCACCGCGCCCGCTTCCACCGCGCCGAAGCATTGCTGGGCAAGCCAGCTGTCTCCTCCTGCGATGGCGGCGGCGCCGGCCTGGATGACCGGCATTGCCGGCAGCGCCCTGGCGTTGGGTGACACGCCCTGGAATACCTGGCCGCTACCCAGCGTCACCGCGGCGGTGCGCGTCCGGTCGTGCGTGGCGGCGGCCACCGTGGCAAGCCAGGGGCCCATGTGGTTCACGGTATTGCCGGGGCCGTAATTGCCGCCCGCGGCGGCCACGAACACGCCGGCGGCCACCGCCTGGCGGAACGCCTGTTCGGCGGGCTCCAGCGGGCTCATGCCGCCCGTGATCGAGTAGTTCAGCACATCCACGCCGTCCGTCACCGCCGCCTCGATGGCGGCGACGCTGTCGCTGTCGTAGCAGATATTGCCCACCTCGGCGCCGCCTGGCCGGAAACTCCAGCAGACCTTGTATGCGGCGATGCGTGCGCGCGGCGCCATGCCGCTGCGGACGGCCAGCACTTCCCCGTTCGGTGCGATGGCCGGCACGTTGGCGTTGCCTGCCGCCGTGGTCGACGTGTGGGTGCCGTGCCCGCCCATGCCCGACGGGCCGCCCAGGGAATCGCGCGGCGACTGGAATTCGCTCCAGTGCAAGGCATCGCCGCTCGCCCGGAACCCTTCATTGAAATAACGCGCACCGATCAGCTTGTTATTGCAGTGCTCTTGCGTGAATCCTTCGCCGGCCTGGCAGGCGCCCTTCCAGCGCGCAGGCGGCGCGCCATAGGCCAGCGTGGCCCCGCCGTCGAACGTGGGCCGGCCGTTGCTGTCGACCCGGTCGGCGTACGACAGGTTTTCCGGCCAGACCCCGGTGTCGATCACGCCGACGATGATGTCTTCGCCCGCCTGCTCCTTGCCGCCGAGCTGTTCCCACAGGCCGCCCGGCTGGTCGAGGCCGAGGAAGGTCGGGGTGTAGCTGGTGATCACGCGCTGGCGCTGGTCCGGCACGATGCGCAAAGTCTTGCCGCTGGCTTTCAGCGTTCGCACTTCGGCGTCGGTGAGGCGGGCGGCAAAGCCATTGAACACCACCTGGTACTGGTGCGTGATCGTGGCGGCGGGCAGGAGCGCCTTGACCTCGTCCTGCTTCCTGCCGAGGAAGCTTCGATACTGGCGAGCGTCCGTGCTGGACGCGTCCAGCCGCTTGCCGGGGGCGACGATGGTCGCGCGCAGGCCGCTGGCACCGCCCCGGTAACTGGCCACCGGCTGGTCAGCCAGCTGGACAATGTAGGCGCGGCGTACCTCGCCGGCATGAGCCGCATGGCCGCCCGCCAGCAGTGGTAGCGCTCCCATCAACACGTGAAAAAGACGGCGATATCGTAGATTGAAATTCCTCATTACAGCACTCTCCCCGTGTGGTTTGCGTTACTTCCTGAGCAATGGCAGCCAGTGAAATATAGCAATCCCGCCACATGAAAAGTGTGGAATTTTGCGCAAAATGATAATGCGTTAACGAATTCCAACAGAAAATGACGGACTTTTTCAGCCGATTTTCAGGAATCCGGACCGGCTTCCAGCATGCAATTTCACTCGGCAGGCGCGGCTGGAACGGCGGAGAAAAAGCAGAGTTTTTTTACCGTTTGTCAAAAATAAAAAAATCATAACGCTGTAGACAAACCGCACGCCGATCCGCATATTTGGCTTAATGACAACCCGAGGAGGTTCAATGAATTTTGTCGCTTTCCATGCGGCGGCCGCCGCTTTCCTGGCCTTGGCGGCCGGTCCCGCCCTTGCCGATGCGTTCAGCAGCCTGACCGTCGACAATGTCACCGTGACGGTGATCGACCTCGATCCGAACGATGGCATTGCCGCCAGTATCTCGTTCATGCCCGACCCGACGCGATACATGGGTGGCGCGCTGATCCGTGGCGAGGCGCTGAATTATCGCGACAGCATCAACGAACCTGGTGCGCAATACAAATCCTATTTCAACCGTGGCGCCTGGCCAGCCACCAATGTCGGCGGCAGCGTGCATACCGATCTGGCATCGCAGGCCGGCAACGTGACCGGCTCGGACGGCGGAGTCGGGTTCAGCGCTCTCAGCATGTCTGGTAGCGCTCTCAGCGGCGCCGACCAACGCTCGCATTTCTGGGGCTATGCCAGCATGCCGGGCAGCCCGAGCGGCTTGCTGGACTTCACGCTGTCCGCCAACACGAAAGTGGTGTTTTCGGTGGATGCGTCGATGAGCGCCAGCACCACCATCGCCACCCCGTGGCAGGGAACGAGCGAAAGCGCGTCGGTCATGATGATGCTGTTTGCCGGCGGCCTGGCGGCGGACGGCGTGACGCCGCTGGAAGACCTGGCGCAGCAGGGTATCAGCGTGCCGGGAGGCGGGTCCGACAGCTGGAGCGGCGTGCTGTCGGCCAGTTTCAGCAACCTCGGCAATGCCAGCACTCTCGGCGTGTTCGGCGCCAACGCCACGATCCAGGGCGACGCGGTGTTGTCCGCCGTGCCGGAACCGTCGACCTGGGGCATGCTGCTGGGCGGACTGGGGCTGATCGGCGTGCTCGGCCGCCGCCGCCGTGCCGGACAAGCAGCTTGAACTTTGCTCATCGAATTTGCTCACCGAACGCAGCTCACCGAATCTGCTCACCGAATGCAGCCCACTACCGGAGAATTCATGAAGCGCTTTGTATTGCACACCCTTGCCATGGCCTGCATGGCGGCCGCGGCCGGCCCGGCGCTGGCGGCTGCCAGCAGCAGCGCGACTTTCGGCAACCTGGTCATCACGCTGACCGACCTGGATACCGGCGACGGCATCGCACCTTCGCTGACCTTCAACCTGAACGGGCCCTCTTTCATCGACAGCCGGGCCGAGGGCTTCGGCGACATTTCGGAGAGCTACCAGTTCCAGAACTATGCACCGCAGCAGGGAGGCCTGTTCACCGGCGAAACGCACTCCGCGTGGTCGTCTTCCGTCGGCAGCATCATGACCGCGAATAATGTGGCGGGCTACACGTCGATGTCCGCCGCGGGCGCGGCGCACAGCGGTCTCGATGCCTATGGCACGTACCGCGCCGCGTCCATCGGCGCAACGCCCGACAATACATTCACGCTGTCCGCCAACACGGCGGTCACCTTCAGCGTCCTGGCGGACATGCGCGCCAGCACGACCATGGGCTACAACCTGGAAGCCGACATGGCCGAATACGCGACCAGCCATGCCCTGCTGAACGTCGGCGGGATGGTAAACGGCATATTTGTCTCGGATGCCCAGGAACGTTACATCGATGCCGGCTTCGACGTGCTCGACGATAACACCACGATCGGGGTCAGCAACAGCTGGAGCGGCCTGCTGTCGGCAAGCTTCTCCAACCTCAGCAGCGCCGAGGCCAGCGGCTTCCTCCAGACATTCGTCATCGTGGAAGGATATTCGGCGGTATGGGATGGCATAACGCCGGTGCCCGAACCGGGAACCTATGCAATGTTGCTGGGCGGTCTCGCACTGCTGGGCGTCGTGGGGCGTCGCCGCAAGGCCTGACCGGCCGCGCTCCCCGTTCCCCGGAAGACGCGGATCAGTCCGCAGACCCCGGCCGGCGCGCACTCGCCCCGAAGACAACCGTCCGCACCACATCGGCTTCGTCGGCCAGCAACAGCTCGGCGATCGCGGCGCCGATTTTCCGCCCGCCTTCGGACGAGGGCTCGATCGGCGATACTGCCGAGTAATCGCCGGCATGCGCGCAAACCAGGCGCAGGTCGAGCACCGGGATCGCGCGGATGACCGCTTCACGCAGGATCACGTCATTGAACAGGGCCAGCGCGCTGCGCAGTCCCGGCGACAGATTGGGGACGGCATCGTAGATGGTGCACACGGCGAACGGCATGCCGCAGGCCTGCACCTGCTGCAGCATGGCGCGGTAGTCGCGCCGGAAATCGGCCTGCCAGGCCGCCAGCATTTCCGCGGCGTCCAGCACCGACGCCACCGGCGACTGCATCGCGCCGACCAGGCCGAGCACGTCGTTGCCGCCACAGCTGATCACGAGGTGGCTTGGCGGCTCCCGCAACGCCGCCACCGCCGCGAACTGCGCCGGCATGTCGGCCAGGACGCTGCCGTCGCGTGCGCCGAGCGTCACCTTGTGCGCGTCGCCCAGGCACCGGCGCAACTGCGTTGCGACCTCGCAGCCTTCGGGAACATACCCGCCATTGTCGAAAATCGAATCTCCCAGCAATACCACGTGTGCCATCGTCGTGCCTCGCATCGGTAAAACTGCATCATGCCACTGTCCCGCGGCGTTTGACACCGTGCGCATCCGCCACCGTCAAGGCTGCCGCCGGTCCGGCGCCTTGATAGCGTGCCTGGACATCAGCCGGTACAGCGTCATGCGCGAGATGCCGAGCTCGCGGGCCAGCAGCGTGATGTTCTTGCCGGAACGCAGGCCCGCTTCGATCACGCCCCGTTCGGCCTGCATGCGCGCGCCGTTCAGGGGCAGCGATAATGCGCCGCCAGGCTCGGCAAGCCCAAGGTCTTCCGCGGTAATCAGCCGGCCCTCGGCCATCACCGAAGCGCGGCGCACACGGTTGAGCAGCTCGCGCACGTTGCCGGGCCAGTCATGCGCCCGCAGCGCGGCCAGGGCGCCAAGCGAAATGCCTTTCACGCCGGCGGCCCGTTCGCGGACATGCTGGTGGAAAAATGTCTCGGCCAGCAGCTGCACGTCCTCGATCCGGTCGCGCAATGCTGGTACCTCGAGTGCCAGGACGTTCAGGCGGTAGAACAGGTCTTCACGGAAGGTGCCGCGCGCCACCGCGTCCTCCAGGCGCACATGCGATGCCGCGACGACACGGACATCGACTGCCAGCGGCTGGGCGCCACCCAGCCGCTGGATGGTTTTCTCCTGCAGGAAGCGCAGCAGGCTTGCCTGCATCTCCAGCGGCAGATCGCCTATCTCGTCGAGGAAGACCGTGCCGCCTTTGGCCGACTCGAGCAATCCCACGCGCGCCTTGCCGGCGCCAGTGAACGCGCCGTGTTCATGGCCGAACAGTTCGGACTGGACCAGCGCTGCCGGGATGGCCCCGCAATTGATGGGCACGAACGGGCCGGCGCGGCGTGCGGAGTGCTCGTGCACGGCACGCGCCACCAGTTCCTTGCCGGTACCGCTCTCGCCCCAGATCAACACTGGCGCATCGGCGGCCGAGACCCTCAGCAGCTGGCGCCGCAGCGCTGTCGTCGCCGGACTCTGGCCGGTGATCTTCAAGTGCGCCGGACTGGCCTTTTGCGGAACGACCCCGGCCAGCAGGCCAAAGCCGTGGGCATGCCCCAGCGTATGGGCGAGCCTGGTGGCATCGACCGGGTAGGTGTGATAGTCGACGCAGTGATCGTGGATCAGCCGGCGCCAGCGTTCGTCCAGCAGGGTGCCGCCATGGCATGCCGCGATCCACCGCACCCAGGAATACTCCCGGAGGAACTGCTCGACAGGCTCGATGGCGGCGGCGCTTCCCACCTCGATCAGCCCGACGGAAATCGTGCGGCTGTGCAGCAGTTTGCGCGCCTCATCCAGGTCGCCGGCCACCCGGACGTCGAAATCGTGCGCGGCATCGCAGGCCGCCCGCGCCTCGCAGCTGTCGAAAGTAATGCCCAGAAATGTCTTCATGCCTGTGGTTTCCTGTCCAGCGTGATTTCGTTCCCGCCCAACGGTCGAGTACCCGTGCCGTCACGACACCGTCGGTTCGGCGGTGCCCACTTCGACTACGTGCGAGAAGCCGATCCGGATGCAGCGGGTGGTAAAAAACTTGCGTTGTCTGTCCTGCGCGGCAGCGGCGCCCGGGCCGGGAAACAGCCTGGCTTGTATCGGCATGTATCCGGTCGCGCCGCGGACACATCCGGCGTCGTGGCGCATACATGCCGACATGCCGCATACACATGGCGCTGGTCTACTGTGAGCACTCCCCCTCACAACGAAAGGAAACGCCATGAACACCCTCCGCTCCCTGATCGCCGGCTCCGCACTCCTGCTGGGTACCGCCCTGTCCATCGGTGCCCACGCACAGGTCGCCGGCCTGGGCCGCGTCGACCTCCTGAAGGAAAACCTCACGGTGCCCGGCAAGGAACTGGTGCAGGTGCGGGTCGACTTCGCCCCAGGCGTCAAGGCGCCGCGCCATTCGCATCCCGGCGAGGAAATCGCTTTTGTACTGGAAGGCACGCTGGAATATCAGATCGATGGCCAGCCGCCGGTCACGCTGACGGCGGGGCAGGCACTGTTCATCCCGGCCGGCGCCGTGCACTCGGCGCACAACGTGCATGGCGGAGAATCAAAGGAACTGGCCACGTATATCGTGGACAAGAGCAAGCCGCTGGTGAAGCTGGCGAAGTAATCATGCCGGTGGCGATGCCGGAAGACTGTGCCAGGCAGAGGTTTGGCGGTACAGTATCGGCTCGCTCTGCCGCGCCCCCCTGGCCAAGGCTGGCGATCGACAGGAGCCCGCCTTGACCATTACCCTGGAACCGATCACCCGCGCCAACTTCGAGACGGTGATGGATATCGAACTGCCGCCCGACCAGGCGCGCTACGTGGCATCGAATGCCTATTCGATCGCGCAGGCGCACTATTATCCGGAATTCCAGCCGCGTGCAATCTGCCTGGAGGGCAAGCCGGTGGGCTTCCTGCTGTTTGGCCTGCCCGAGCAGCATGCGCCGGGACACTATGGCATCTACCGGCTGATGGTCGATCCCGCGTGGCAGAACCGCGGTATCGGCCGCCGTGCAATGGAACTGTTGCTGGAGGAACTGCGCGCGCGGCCGGATGCGCAGCGGATCTGGATCTGCTACAAGCCGGACAATGCCGTGGGCCAGCGCTTTTACGCATCGCTGGGGTTCGTGGAAACAGGCCTGGACGGCGACGGCGAAATGATCGCCGAAATCAGGCTGGCTGCGCGCGGCTTCCGTTGATCAGCGGCTAGCCGGTTTCCCGGCCCGGCAGCATGGCGGCATGCGGCGGCCTTGCCACGATACCGCCATCGGTGCGCCTCAGCCGCGCGGCGATCCGGCAGGCCGATCGCAGCACCCAATAGAGTCGCCTTCGGGCGGCACCTCCGCCAGCGGCACCTCCGCCAGCGGCACCTCCGGCAGCGGCACCTCCGCCAGCGGCACCTCCGGCATCGGCACCTGACGTCAGCGCGCGCCTTCCGCCTGCCTGACCACCACCCGTGCATTCAGCGCGATGACCGCTCCGGCCAGCGACAGGATGCCCAGCGCCACCGCGATATTCGTGTGCGACGCCACCCAGCCGATCACGGGCGGCCCCATCAGGAAACCCGTGTAGCCGACCGTGGCCGCCGTGGCCACGCCGCCGCCGGCCGACATGCCCGGCGTGCGGGCCGCCGCCGCGAAGATCAGCGGCACCACGTTGGCGGCGCCGAGCCCGACCAGCGCGAAGCCCGCCGCCGCCACCGCGTAATGCGTGCCGAGCACGGCGATCAACAGGCCCAGCAGGATCGCCACGCCGCCGGACACCATCACGTTGGCGGCGCCGAAGCGTACCGTGAGACGGTCGCCGGCGAAGCGGCACGCGGCCATGGCGATCGAGAACGCCGAGTAGCCGATCGCCGCCGAGGCGGGCGTGGCACCGGCGCGCTCCGTCAGCAGCAGCGCGCTCCAGTCGACCAGGGCGCCCTCCACCGCCATGCACAGCAGGGCGAGCAAGCCGAGGAACAGGGCCGGGCCGCGCGGCAGCGCGAAATGGGAGGTATGCGCGGCCGATGCCGGGCCTGTCATCACGCGCGGCATGACCACCAGTGTGGTGGCGATGATCACGGCACTGGCCGCCAGCGCGCCGGAGCCATTGCCGAAGCCACCCTGGATCAGCAGCCCGCCCAGCGCCGCGCCCACCAAGCCGCCGAGGCTGAAGAAGGCATGGAACGACGACATCGTGGGAATGCCGCGGGCGATTTCCACCTCGCTGGCGTTGGCGTTCATCGACACGTCCAGCGCACCGTTGGTGGCGCCGAAGGCGAACGCCGCGAAGAACACGGCCACCGGGTGGCTGGTGCAGATCAGCACGGCCGTCATCGCGGCAAACGCAAACGCGGATGCCAGCGTGGCCGGCCGCGAGCCCCAGCGCGTCGACAGCCAGCCGGCCAGCGGCATCGATGCCATGGCGCCGGCGGCGATCGTCAGCAGCAGCATGCCCAGCATGCCTGTGTCGAGCCCGGCACGGGCCTGGACCACGGGCACATGCGCCGCCCACAGGCCGATGCCGGTACCGTTCAGCAGGAAAATCGTCGAGATGGCCCAGCGCGCCCGGGCGATGGTACGGTCGGTGTGATCATTCATGGATTATCTTCCGGCGAGGATAAGGTCGGGGCCGCCTTCGCGGCGCAGGTTGGCAAGCTGGTCGGCGGGAACGCCGGCTTCCAGGACGAGGTGATCCAGGTCGGCAGCACTGCCGATGGTGAATGGTGCCGAAGCGGTCAGGCGCTCGTTCAGCACGGCCGCGGCACGGCGCACGCTGCCGGCCAGCATGGCGCGCTTCAGCACGGCCTCTTCATCGTTGGTGGCACCGAGCCGGTCCGGCGCCAGGCTGCACAGGCCCACGATGCACAGGTCGGCACGCAGCGCCTGGATATCGGCCAGCGTGCGGGCACCAAGCACGGCGCCACAGTGGGCGGAGTAGGTGCCACCCAGCAGGATCACGCGGGTGCGCCGGAATTCGCCCAGTGCCAGTGCAATTTGCGGGCTGTTGGTGACGATCGCGGCCGCGCAGCCGTCGTCGAGCTGCCGGGCCAGCGCCAAGTTGGTCGAACCGGCGTCGATCAGGACGGTGTCGAGCGGTTTCAGCAACGGCCGCAATGCCTGCCCCAGCAGGGCCTTGCGCTGCTGGTCCGCGCCTTCGCGCTGGAGGAAGCTGGCTTCTCCGCTGCGCCGGACAGCCCCGCCGTGCACGCGCCGCAACAGGCCGGCCAGGTCGAGATCGCGCAAGTCGCGCCGGATCGTGTCTTCCGACGTATCGAAGCGGCTCGCCAGCTCTGCCGCCGATACTTTTCCTTCCGTGTCGACAGCTTCCAGTATCAGCCGCCGCCGTTCTTCTGCCAATTGCATGAATCCTCCGTGTTTTGCGTTATCTTAAACCAAAAACGCAAAAACACGTAAACAAACGCAAAAACCAGCATCGCAGTCTCAACGGTCCTTGTAAGGTGCGGCGCGCAAGGTACCGGCAGGACGCTCGGGAGGGCTGGGATCAATTTCGCACAACCACGACTGCGCATACTCGACAGTTTCCCCATGGCGATTGCGGATGCGCTCGAATCCCGTCAGCGTGAAGCGGTTGTCGCCGCACCACAGGATGCGCGGGTCGATCAGGGTTTCGCGGATCACTTGCGAATCGTGCTCCATCAACCTGGCCAGCTTGACCGGACGGCGCAGGCCCTGGTCATCCGTATCGAGGATGCGCAGGTCGCCGAAGCGCGGCGCGGCGCGATCTCCCAGCACGCGGCTGGGGAGCGACACACCGCCCATGCGCAATTTGACCATCTTGATTCTCATGCTTGCCCACCAGAAAATATACTGTGTTTTTATACAGTATATCAGGCGCGGGCTGCCATGCCGTCTTTTTGGCAACCGCCCGGGCACCAGGATCGCAAGGGCCGTGAACAGGTCTATTTCAAAGGTAGCGAAGCGTTGCAAGGTCATCATACAACCTCTCGGAAGCGGCAGCCGTGCTGGTATAATCGGCACTTCTCGAGGACACCCATGCGCATGATCGACACCGTCACCACACCCGCCGCGCCGAAAAAGCGCCACCGCAACCTTGCCCAGGGCGTGGTGGAAAGCATTGGTGCGAGCATCCGCGAAGGCGTGCTGAAACCCGGTGAAAAGTTGCCGACGGAATCGGTGATCATGGAGCTGCATGGCGTCAGCCGCACCGTGGTGCGCGAAGCGATTTCGCACCTGCAGGCCGCCGGCCTGGTGGAAACGCGCCACGGCATCGGCACCTTCGTGCTGGAACCGCCGGCGCCGGCCCTGCTGATCTCGCCGGACACCATCCGCACCATCGAAGACGTGCTGGCCATCCTGGAACTGCGCATCAGCCTGGAAACCGAGGCCGCCTGGCTGGCCGCGGCACGCCGCACCGAAGAGCAGGTGCGCGAGATGGGCGAAGCGCTGCAGCGCATCCTGCAGGGCGGCACGATCGAGGCGGACATGCAGTTCCACATGCTGATCGCGCAGGCGACCGGCAACCGCTATTTCGTCGATATCCTCACGCACCTGGGCACCACGATCATCCCGCGCGCGCGCCTCAACTCGGCGCAACTGTCGCACGACGAGCCGTCGACCTACCTGCAGCGCGTGAACCGCGAGCACGAGGATATCTTCCACGCCATCGAGCGCCGCGATCCGGAAGGCGCGCGCGCCGCAATGCGCACCCATCTTTCCAACAGCCGCGAACGGCTGCGCAAGGCGCAGGAAGAAAGCGCCGGCAGCTGAGGCTGGCGGGGGGCGAGGCGAGACGCGAGGCGGCTGGCCAGGCGCCCTCCCCTCTGTCGCGGAATATTTCCTGAAAAACAGGGTCCGTCCCCATTTTTCAAGCAACAGTGTGATTACCAAAACGCTTGCCCTGCTTTCGATATGGTTGTACGATGTCATACAACGATGGCGAGCCATCAGAACCCTTTACCTGTCGTTCCACTTATCAAAGAAGCGAGACACACATGCACCCGTTAGAAATCCAAAAAGTCCTGAACCATGGCCTGCTGTCGTTCCCGATCACCGACTTCGACCAGCAAGGTAACTTCCGCGCCGATACGTACGCGAAGCGCCTGGAATGGCTGGCTCCTTACGGTGCATCCGCCCTGTTCGCCGCTGGCGGCACGGGTGAATTCTTCTCGCTGACCCCGAACGAATACGGCGACGTCATCAAGACCGCTGTCGACACCTGCCGCGGCGTGGTGCCGATCCTGGCCGGCGCTGGCGGCCCGACCCGTCAAGCCATTGCCTACGCCCAGGAAGCGGAAAAAATCGGCGCGCAGGGCATCCTGCTGCTGCCGCACTACCTGACCGAAGCCAGCCAGGACGGCCTGGTGCGTCACGTCGAAGAAGTCTGCAAATCCGTCGATTTCGGCGTGGTCGTATACAACCGTGGCGCCTGCCGCCTGAACGCCGACTCGCTGGAGAAGCTGGCCGACCGTAACCCGAACCTGATCGGCTTCAAGGATGGCATCGGCGACATCGAACTGATGATGTCGATCTGGCGCCGCATGGGCGACCGCTTCAGCTACCTGGGCGGCCTGCCGACGGCGGAGATTTACGCCGCCGCGTACAAAGCTCTCGGAGTCCCTGTATACTCTTCCGCTGTCTTCAACTTCATGCCGAAGCTGGCGATGGACTTCTATCACGCAGTCGCCAACGACGACCGCGCGACCCAGAACCGTCTGATCGACGAATTCTTCCTGCCGTACCTGGAAATCCGCAACCGCAAAGCCGGTTACGCCGTGTCCATCGTGAAAGCTGGCGCGAAGATTGCAGGCTACGACGCCGGTCCGGTGCGCGCACCGCTGACCGACCTGAACGAAGAAGAAGTCGCAATGCTGGAAAAACTGATGCGAGCACAAGGCCCGCAGTAAAAGGAGAGCAAATGCAGCAGATTAAAGGTGAAATGATCATTGGCCGCTCGACCGTGAGCGGCAAGGAAGGCTCCGTCAAGGCCATCGATCCGTCTCGCAACGAGCAGATCGAGCCGGCTTTCGGCCTGGCTTCCCAGGCCGAGCTGGACCTGGCCTGCAAGCTGGCGTGGGAGGCGTTCGATCGCTACCGCGAAACGACGCCGGAACAGCGTGCCAAGTTCCTGGAAACGATCGCCGACCGCATCATGGGCCTGGGCGCAACCCTGGTCGAACGTGCGATGCAGGAAACGGGTCTGCCGCAGGCCCGCCTGGAAGGCGAGCGTGGCCGCACCTGCAATCAGCTGCGCCTGTTCGCAAAAGTCGTGCGCGACGGCCGCTACCTGAGCGCCACGCTGGACTCCGCGCTGCCGGACCGCGCACCGGCACCGCGTCCGGACATCCGCCTGCGCAAGATCGGCCTGGGCCCGGTTGCCGTGTTCGGCGCCAGCAACTTCCCGCTGGCATTCTCCGTGGCCGGTGGCGACACCGCGTCCGCGCTGGCAGCCGGCTGCCCGGTCATCGTCAAGGCGCACTCGGCTCACCTGGGTACGTCCGAGCTGGTGGCGAAAGCCGTGCAGCAGGCCGCCATCGAGTGCGACATGCCGGAAGGCGTGTTCTCGATGCTGATCGGCTCCGGCCAGACCATCGGCCAGAACCTGGTCAGCAACCCGGTCATCAAGGCCGTGGGCTTCACCGGTTCCCGCGCCGGCGGCGTGGCACTGATGAAGACCGCCGCTGCCCGTGAAGAGCCGATTCCCGTGTATGCGGAAATGAGCTCGATCAACCCGGTGTTCTTCCTGGAAGGCGCGCTGTCGTCCAACGAAAAGCTGTCGCAGCAATTCGCCGACTCGCTGACGCTGGGCGCAGGCCAGTTCTGCACCAACCCGGGCCTGCTGATCGCGATCGATTCGCCGGCGCTGGACAAGTTCCTCGAAGGCACCAAGGTGGCGCTGGCCGCCAAGGGCGCCGCCACGATGCTGACCCCGGGCATCCACTCCGCCTACAACAAGGGCGTGGCGCAACTGGCAGGCATCGAAGGCGTGAAGCTGGTCGCACAAGGCAAGACGAGCGAAGTGCCGTGCGGCGCGGTTGCTGCACTGTACGAAACCTCGGGCGAACACTTCCTGGCCAAGCCGGAACTGGAAGGCGAGATCTTTGGCCCGACGTCGCTGCTGATCCGCGTCAAAGACGAAGCCCAGCTGGTAGCGGTAGCAGAACACGTCGAAGGTCAGCTGACCGCCGCCGTGCATGCCACCGGCGCCGACATCGCCGTGGCGAAGAAACTGCTGCCAACGCTGGAACGCAAGGCTGGCCGCATCCTGTTCAACGGCTTCGGCACCGGCGTGGAAGTGTCGCACGCGATGGTGCACGGCGGCCCGTTCCCGTCCACGTCCGACAGCCGCTCCACCTCGGTGGGCGCGTCCGCGATCGACCGCTTCCTGCGTCCGGTCTCGTACCAGGACGTGCCGGCCGAGCTGCTGCCAGCGTCGCTGGACAGCGCCAACTCGCTGGGCATCCCGCGCGTTGTCGACGGCGAGCTGGTGCTGAAGTAATGGCAAACCCGTCGATCGAACGTATCGACGGCGTGCATTGCACGACGGGCGAAAGCCCGGCGTGGGATGCCGCTGCCCGGGCGTGGTACTGGGTCGACATTCCCGCGAAACGCGTCTGGCGGCTCGATGCCGCCGGCAAGGCGCGAGCGTGGGACCTGCCCGAGATGGCCGGCTGCGTGGCACCGCGTGCCCGTGGCGGCCTGATCGCCGGCATGGAAACGGGGATGTACGACGTCGACCTGTTCGACAACGGCACGGTGGCCACCACGCTGCTGGGCAAGCCGGCCGATCTCGGTGCGGGCATGCGCTTCAACGATGGCCGCACCGACCGGCAAGGCCGCTTCTGGAGCGGCACCATGTTCATGGACATGAGTGCCGCGAAGGACATCGGGCAGCTGTACCGCTACGATGGCAATGGCCTGTCGCAGCCGGTGGTGTCCGGGCTGCTGACGCAGAACGGCCTGTCGTGGTCGCCGGATGGCAAGACGATGTACCTGTCCGATTCGCATCCGAAGAGCCGCCTGGTCTGGGCCTTCGATTACGACGTCGAAACGGGCACGCCGTCGAACCGCCGGGTGTTCGCCAACCTGGCCGATCACGTGGGCCGTCCCGACGGCGCCGTGGTCGATGCCGACGGCTGCTACTGGATCTGCGCCAACGATGCCGGCGCCCTGCTGCGCTTCACGCCGCAGGGCAAGCTGGACCGCCGCATCGACGTGCCGTTCGCGAAACCGTCGATGTGCACGTTCGGCGGGCCCGACCTGCGGACGATGATCGTGACCTCGATCGTGTCCGGCAAGCCTGAGGATGCCGAATGGGGCGGCAGCGTCATCCTGCTCAATCCGGGTGTACAGGGATTGGCCGACGCTTCCTGCGCGTTCTGATTCAACCGCTTCAATGAAAAGCCCCGGTCCTGTGGACCGGGGCTTTTTTGCATCTCAAGGCAACTCGCAGGCCGGCTTCCCAGGCCGGCTTCTCAGGCCAACTTCTCAAGCCAACTTCTCAGGCCGACGCCCATTTCCCTTCATAGACCGGCCGCCCTTCGTCGAACTGCAGGGTGGCGCGGATCGAGCGCAGCGCGGTGACGGGTGCCAGCGCGCAGTCGATCTGCGCCAGCAGCGCCTTGCCGACGGCGTCCAGCAACGGTTGCGGCCGGCCGGGAGCAATGCGCAGCAGCAGATAGAGAAAGGCGCGGTCCTCGGCGCCATCGGCCACCGCCGCATAGGGCGCCGGATAGGCAAGCACGCGGGTGCCGGTGAGCGGGAAGACGGAATTGCCGGTGTCGTCCTGGAACTGCGTCAGGGTACGGCACAATACGTTGCACAAGGCCTGCATGTCGACGTGGCCGTCGAGGTTGCCGGTGTATTCGATTCTCAAGTGGGGCATGCCAGGGGTCTTCCGGTCAATTCCTGCTGATGGTGGAACCGCGCAGGATCAGCTGGGGCTCGATCAGCGTAAACGGGTCAGTGGGACGGCCGGCGATCGAGTCGAGCAGCTTTTCCATGGCCGCCACGCCCATGCGCTCGCTGTGCAGGTCGACGGTGGTCAGCGGCGGCGACGTGTAGTTGCCGTAGACGATATTGTCGACACCGGCCACGGAAATGTCGGCCGGGATGCGGAAGCCCAGCGTTTGCGCCGCCTTCATGAAGCCGAGTGCCATCAGGTCGTTGTAGCAGACCAGCGCATCCGGATGTTCGGCGCCCAGCATCATTTCCGCGCACAGCCGCTCCCCTTCCTGCGCGGAGGGCGTCACGGTATCGTAGACGGCCAGCTCCAGCCCGTGCGCGGCCAGGCATTCCCTGACGCCGCCCATGCGCTCCTCGTCGCGCCGCGATTTCGAGAACCCCATATAGGCAAAGCGCTTGTGGCCCTGGGTGACCAGGTGGCGCGTCATCATGTAGGCGCCGCGGTGGTCATCGCTGGCCACGGTGGGCAGCGTCAGGCGCGGCAGGCGGCCGAAGAAGACCAGGGGCTTGTCGAGGCCGGCCAGCCATTCCAGTTCGGCATCGGGCATGCGCGAGAAAATGATCAGGCCATCGACACGGCGCGACAGCGCTTCGAGCAGCGCCCGTTCGCGACCCGGATTTTCCTCGGTATCGACCAGCAGCACCGTGTAGCCATGTTCCTGCGCGACCCGGTTCGCCCCCTTGACGATGCTGGTGAAGTGAGGATTCGTCACATCCAGCACGGAAAGCCCGACGGTTTTCGTCTTGCCCGTGATCATCGACTGCGCCAGCGGGTTGGAACGGTAGCCCAGCTGGCCGATCACGTCGGCGATGCGGGCTTCCACCGCCGGCGAAAAGCGCTGCGTGCCGTTGATGAACTTCGAGATGGTGGCGGTCGAGACGCCGGCGGCGGCAGCCACGTCGCGAATGGTCGGGATGGGTTTTTTCATGTTCGGATCGCCAGGGGTGCCGGCGATCTTAACCCGCAGGCCAACAGGAAAGCAATCGGCGGGAATAGTTTTGTAAAACGTTTAACCTGGTTTTACAAAAAACCCGTGCCCGCGCGCTTTCCGGGCAACATCGGAAGCGCGCAGGCGCCATACTCGTCAGCCAGGGGACGCCGGCATGCAGGTGCCGGGCGCGGCGCCCTTCGGCACTGCCGAGAAGCGGAACGTCGTCGCCGACTTGAATACCTGCCCCGGATACAGCGCCGTGGTCGGGAACGAAGGCTGGTTCGGGCTGTCCGGCAGGTGCTGGGTCTCGAACGCGAAAGCGTCATGCTGCCGGTACGGCCGGCCGCTGCTGCCCCGTTCGGTACCGTTGAAGCCGTTCCCCGTATAGAACTGGGCGGAAGGTTCGGTGGTCAGGATTTCCAGCCGCCGCCCGCTGGCCGTTTCGTCGATCACGGCGGCCCGCGCCAGCTGGCCGGCCGGCTGGCCGAATACGTAACTGTGGTCGAAGCCGCGCGGCGGCGCCAGCGTGCCCGCCGGCTGCGCCAGCAATGGCGCGATATTCGTCGGGCGGCGCAGGTCGAGCGGCGTGCCGGCCACGCTGGCCAGTTCGCCGCTCGGCAGGCGCTGGTCGTCGGTCACCGCATAACGCTCGGCGGCGATGCAGAAACGGTGCGTCTGCAAGCCGCCGCTGCCGGCGCCGGCCAGGTTGAAGTAGCCGTGGTTGGTGAGATTGAGGACGGTGGGCTTGTCGGTGCGCGCCGCGTACTCGATCGAGAATTCGTCGCTGGCCCGCTGCAGGCGGTAGGTGACGTCGATCGTCAGCGTGCCGGGAAATTTCTGGTCGCCGTCCGGGCTGACCAGCGTGTAGACGGAACCGAGAGATGCCTCGTCGGCGAAATCGCGGCGCTTCCAGACCCGCTTCTCGTAGCCGTCCGGGCCACCGTGCACGGTCATGCCGCGGGCGTTCGGGATCAGTTCGACCGTCTTGCCATCGAGCGTATAGCGCGCGTTGGCGATGCGGCCGGCAAAGCGGCCGATGACCGCCGCGTGCTTCGACTTCGACCCCTCGTAGGTGGCGAGATCGGGCAGGTCGAGAATCACGTTGTCGCGCCGCCCGGTCCGGTCCGCCACGGTGGCGCCGGTGATCGTGGCGCCGTAGTCGATGTAGGACAGCGACATGCCGCGCCGGTTCGTCAGCGTGACCTGTTCGATCGCCTGGCCGGTGGCCAGAACGCCAAAGGGCCGCACCTGGATACCCGCATGACTGCCATGCCGGGCACCGGTGCGGCCCACCTCGGCCGCGCTGGCGCTGGTCAAGACCAGCGCCAGCGCGGCGGTTGTGATGGCTGGATGGATCACAGGTCGGTGATTTCCTTGTGCTGCGGTACCAGCGTCTTCATCAGGAACCAGGCCAGCAGGTAAGCCACCGCGCACAGCGTGAACATGATCATGTAGCCGGTGGACAGCTTGCCCAGCGCGCCGTAGTAATCGAACAGCCAGCCGCCCAGCTTCGACACCGCCACGCCGCCCAGGCCGCCGGCCATGCCGCCGATGCCGACCACGGAGGCCACGGTACGCTGCGGGAACATGTCGGACACGGTGGTGAACAGGTTGGCCGACCAGGCCTGGTGCGCCGAGGCGCCGATGCCGATCAGGATCACGGGCACCCAGAAGCTGATCGAGCCCAGCGGTTGCGCGGCCAGCACCACCAGCGGGAACAGCGCGATCACGAACATCGCCTTCATCCGGCCGTCATACGGCGTGTAGCCGCGGTTCATGAAATAGGCCGGGAAGTAGCCGCCGCCGATACTGCCGAACATCGTCATGCTGTACAGCACGGCCAGCGGGACCACGATGTCGCCCGGGCCCATCTGGTATTCGGACGCCAGGTATTTCGGCAGCCAGAACAGGAAGAACCACCAGATGCCGTCGGTCAGGAACTTGCCGCCGGCGAACGCCCAGGTCTGGCGGTACGTCAGCAGCTTGGTCCATGGCACCTTCTTGGCGCCCACCGGGGCGGCCGCGGTGGCGCCGGTACCGGAATCGCTGCGCACGTAGGCCAGTTCGGCCGGCGACAGCTTCTTCTCCGGCTCGTCGAACATCAGGTACCAGAAGATCATCCAGATGAAGCCGATGGCGCCGATGGCGATGAAGGCCGCTTGCCAGCCCCAGTAGATGGCGATCGGCGGCACCGTCAGCGGTGCCAGGATCGCGCCCACGTTGGCGCCGGAGTTGAAGATGCCGGTGGCGAAGGCGCGTTCCTTCTTTGGAAAGAACTCGGCGGTGGCCTTGATCGCGGCGGGGAAGTTGCCGGCCTCGCCGACCGCCAGCACGGCGCGCGAGATGATGAAGCCGACGATGGAAGCCGGTGCGGCCACCATGCCCAGCGCGCCCATCGCGGTGCCGACCGCATTGCCCATCGGTACCGAGTAGGCATGCAGGATGGCGCCGCCGGACCAGATGGCGATCGCCCACAGGTACGCTTTCTTGGTGCCGAGCTTGTCCACGATCGGGCCGGCGAACACCATCGACAGTGCATACACGAACTGGAACGCGGCGGTGATGTTGGCGTAGTCCGAGTTGGACCAGTTGAATTCCTGGGAAAGCTGCGGCGCCAGCAGCGAAAGTACCTGGCGGTCAAGATAGTTGACGGTGGTGGCAAAGAACAGCAGCGCGCAGATGGTCCACCGGTATCTACCGGCGGGTACGGCGGCGCGCTGGCCAGCGCCTTGCTGGCTTACGGGCTCGTTCAGCTTCATAGGGATCACTTGTGTAGGTTATCGTTTGATCTCTCTCGGTCTCCAGCGAGATCAGCAGCAGCACCAGGCGCAGGGCCTTAGTTGTATGTCATCGTACAACCTAACAGGACGTTAGGCAAGCAAAAATCCCGGCCTTTCGATCAGCCATCTGAGCAGTTCCCGGCCTGTTTTTTGCGGCCGGCCACGGCTGGCGCAGCAGGTTTCCGGCGTCTGTCGGAATGCACAACAGAAATTACTTATTTGCAAGCGAACCGGTAACAATAAAGCACCTGCATCGATAAAAGCAAGATAACGGCGTTGCCGATCTACAACAAGCAGCGTTCTTCTTCGCTTCAGAGAATGTCCCCACGCCGCGCAAGTCCTTAATTTCCAAGGGGAAAATATGCTACTGTAAGGAAACTCCTGTTTTCTCTCGCCATGAATTCCCCTGCGCTGAACACATTATTCTCGCCTTCGGACGACCCGTCGCTGCTCCACTACGGCATCTACGATCCCTGGCTGGTCGCACTGTCAGTATTGATTGCGATCTTTGCTTCGTGGATGGGCCTGTACATCGCCGGCCACCGGGGCGCTTCGCAGACCAGGGGCTTGCGGACCGCCGCGCTGCTGTCGGGCAGCCTGGCGCTCGGCGCCGGTATCTGGGCCATGCACTTCATCGGCATGCTGGCATTCGATGTCTGCACCGGGACCCAGTACGAACCGCTGCTGACCGGGCTGTCGCTGCTGCCGGGACTGGCGGCATCGGCCGTGGCGCTGTCGATCACGCGGCGCGACCACCTCACACGCGGCACGCTGCTGCTGGGCGGCGTGCTGGTCGGTGCGGGCATCGGCGCCATGCACTACAGCGGCATGGCAGCGATGCAAACAGCGCTGAGCCTGCACTATGACCCGCTGATGTTCGCCCTGTCGATCGTGGTCGCCGTCGTGCTGGCAACGGTCGCGCTGGGCGTGCGTTTCGGCCTGCGCGAGCGGGCGCGGCGCCTGTCGGCGCGCCAGCGGCTGGGGATCAGCGCGATCGTCATGGGTTGCGCCATCACCGGCATGCACTATACGGGCATGGCGGCGGCGCGCTTCGTCGGCACGCTACCCACGGTCGCCCTGCCCGACGACACGGACGAGGTGGCGCTTTCCGTGACCGTGATCACGGTGCTGTTCACGCTGGCCGTAATGGCCGTGCAGGGCCTGCTGCGCTACCGCGAGATGTACCTGAGCCTGCTGCAGAGCGAAAGCTCGATGCGCGCGCTGCTGACGACGACCGTCGACGGCGTCGTCACCATCGACCAGCAGGGCATCGTCCGCGATTTCAATGCGTCGGCCGAGCGCATCTTCGGCTGGCGGCGCGACGAGATCGTGGGCCAGCCCGCCAGCATGCTGATGGCCGATCCGGAAGCATCGGAGCGGCATGGCCTGCTGCGCTGCATCCGCACCGGCGACATGCACCTGGCGCGCGCCGGCGAGGAAGTGATGGGGCGCCGCAAGGACGGCTCGGAAGTGCCGATCCGCAAGGCGCTGGGCCATGCGAAGCTGATCAAGCACAACCTGTACGTGCTGTTCATTACCGACATCAGCGAGCGGCGCCAGATCATGCAGGCGCTGCGCGACAGCGAACAGCAGTTCCGCTCGCTGATCGGCAGCATTCCCGGCATTGCCTTCCGCTGCCGCGCGGAAAACGACTATCCGCTTGAATTCATCAGCCACGGTGTCGAATGGGTCACCGGCCACCCGGTGAGCGAGTTCGTGGGCCCGGGCAGCTTCCGCACGATGAACGACCTGGTGCTGCCGATCGACCTGCCGCGCGTGATGACCGTCTGCACGCTGTGCGCCGAAAACGGCTTGCCTTACACGGTCGAGTACCGGATCCGGCATGCCGACGGCACCGTGCGCTGGGTATGGGAACATGGCGCGATGGTGCGTGGCGACGATGGCAAGCCGCGCTGGTTCGACGGTGTGATCCTCGATACTACCGAGCGGCGCCAGATGGAGGAAGACCTGCGGCACGCGAAGGAAAAAGCGGAACAGGCGGCGGCGGCGCGCGCCACCTTCGTGGCCAACATGAGCCACGAGATCCGCACGCCGATGAATTCGATCCTGGGCTTCACCGACGTGCTGCTCGACTCCGAACTGAAGCCTGAGCAGCGCGGCCACCTGGACACGGTGCGCAATGCCGGCCGCGCGCTGTTGCGCCTGCTGAACGAGATCCTCGATACCGCCAAGCTGGAAAAAGGCGCGGTGGAGCTGGAACTGGCCGACTTCAACCTGGTCACGCTGATCGACGAACTGTCGTCGACCTATAACACGACGGCGCGCGCCAAGGGACTGTCGCTCAACATCGCGTTCGCGCCGGAGCTGTCGCCCTGGCTGCACGGCGACGAACTGCGCATGCGCCAGGTACTGACCAACCTGCTGGACAACGCGATCAAGTTCACCGCCGCCGGCAGTGTCACGCTGTCCGTCGCGCGGGATGGCGAAACATTGCGGATCGCCGTGCGCGATACCGGCATCGGCATTGCGCCGGACCGGCTCGCGGCGATCTTCGACCCGTTCACGCAGGCCGACGCGTCGATGACGCGCCGCTTCGGCGGCACCGGCCTGGGCACCACGATCAGCAAGCAGCTGGTGGAGCTGATGGGCGGACGCATCTGGGCCGACAGCGCGCTGGGCGAAGGCACCACCTTCCACGTGGAATTGCCGCTGGTACCAGCGCTGGCGCCGCAACAGGCGCTGGTGCCGCGCCAGCGCCAGCGCGTGGCCTGCGAACTGCCGCCGCTGCGCGTGCTGGCGGCGGACGACGTGGCGCAGAACCTCGAGCTGCTGACGCTGTTGATGGGCAAGCGCGGCCACACGGTGACGCCGGCGCACGACGGCGCCCACGCGGCCGAGCTGGCGGCGCGGCACGACTTCGACGTGATCCTGATGGACGTGCAGATGCCGAACGTGGACGGACTGGCCGCCACGCGGATGATCCGCGAGGAAGCCGCGCGCAGCGGCCGCCCGCGCGTGCCGGTGGTGGCGATGACGGCCAGCGTGCTGGAAGCACACCGCAAGGCCAGCACGGCGGCCGGCATGGACGGTTTCGCCTCCAAGCCGGTGGACTGGTATGCGCTGTCGCACGAGATTGCCCGCGTGCTGGGCCTGCACGTGGCGGGCGCGGCAGCGAGCAACCAGAAGGCCGGCGCCAAGCAGGTACTGGACCGCGTGGCCGGCGCCCAGCGCTGGGGCGGCAATGCCGGGCAATACCTGCTGGCGCTATGCCGTTTCGACACGGACCACGCGCTCAGCGCGCGCCAGTTGGCGGCGCTCCTCGACACCGGCGACCATGCCGGCCTTCAAGCCCAGGCACATCGGGTGCGCGGCGTGGCTGCCAACCTGGGGCTCGAACAGCTGGCCGCGACCCTGGCCGAGATCGAGAAAGCCGGCGCGGGCAGCCGCACTGCGGTGCCGGCACTGTTGACACGCTATACGGCGGAGCTGGACCTGGCGCTGGCCGCCATCCGCACGCAGGACTGCGCCGATACCATGGCGGCGCCCTGCGTTGCCGCACCCGATGCCGCGGCAATACCGTTCGATGCGGCCGCCGTGCGCGCGGCCGCGCAGGCGCTGCAGCTCTCGCTGGCGCGCGGCGCGCTCGACGATGCCGCGCTGGCCGGCCTGTCGCAGGCGCTGCACGGCCACGTACCGCCCGCCACGCTGGCACCGCTGCAGATGGCGATCGACGACTTCGACTTTACATTGGCCGGCACCAGGCTGGCGACGCTGCTGGAAACAGTCCTGGATACGGCGACGGAAACCACCCCATGAAACAGAATACCCACCTGCCGCTGATCCTCGCGGTGGACGACGAAGCCAGCAACCTGCAACTGCTGCGCCAGATCCTGCAGGACCAATACCGGCTGCTGTTCGCCAAGGATGGCGCGCGCGCGCTGGAACTGGCACGCCAGGAACACCCCGACCTGATCCTGCTCGACGTGATGATGCCGGGCATGACCGGCCACGAAGCCTGCCGCACGCTGAAGGCCGACCCCGCCACGGCGGCCATCCCGGTGATCTTCGTGACGGCGCTGACCGATCCCGACGACGAGGTGCGCGGCTTCGATGCCGGCGCGGTGGACTACATCACGAAACCCGTCAGCGCACCGATCGTGCGGGCCCGTGTGCGCACCCACCTGTCGCTGGTGCGGATGGACGAGCTGAAGGACAGCCGCCTGCAGATCGTGCAGCGCCTGGGCCTGGCGTCCGAATACAAGGACAACGAAACCGGCATGCACGTGATCCGCATGAGCCACTACGCACGCCTGCTGGGCATGGCGGCCGGCATGAGCGATGCGGAAGCCGACGACCTGCTGCACGCCGCGCCGATGCATGACGTGGGCAAGATCGGCATCCCCGACCGCATCCTGCAAAAGCCCGGCCCGCTGGATCCGGACGAATGGGAAATCATGAAATCGCACGCCACGATCGGCGCCGACATCATCGGCGAACACCCTCACGGCATGCTGAAGCTGGCGCGCAATATCGCCCTGTCGCACCACGAGAAATGGGATGGCAGCGGCTATCCGGGCGGCCTGGCCGGCGAGGCGATCCCGCTCGAAGGGCGCATCTGCGCGATTGCCGATGTGTTCGACGCGCTGACGTCGGAGCGTCCGTACAAGAAGGCCTGGCAGGTGCAGGACGCGGTGGAGTTCCTGCAAAAGCAGCGCGGCGTGCACTTCGACCCGCGCCTGGTGGACCTGTTCGTGGCACTGTTGCCGGAGATTTGCGCGATCAAGGAAAAGTGGGCGGAGACCCCAATGGCTGTCGCGGCCTGATCTTCGTGGAGGTCGCGGATGACGGTCGAGCCGCAGGGACTGTCCCGCATGGGGACTGTCCCCGGTTTTATGCACGCGTTCGACGAATCTGAAACCGGCGTCGGCCCCGCAAGGAAAACTGGTGAACTCCCACCATCGCCCCGTTGTTGCGCTGCACGTTCGGGAATTTGCAGACCGTGACGGTGGCAGGGAGTCCGGGATCCATATTAGCGGTGCATCAGCTTGCTGCTTTGATCCAAGTCAAACCACGTCCGACTAGGTTGAACTCTTTGCAACTTCACAATACAACTTTGCATAATCCGCGGCCATTTTTTCCGACGTAAACAAGGCACTATAGCGCTCGCTGGCGCGCTGCCCCATCGCGTGCGCGAGCGCCGGATCTTCCCACAGCGTGCGCAGTGCGTTGCCGAACGCCGCCGGATCGCTCGGCGGCACCACCAGGCCCGTCTCGCCGTCGATATTGATGTAACTGGTGCCGGTGCCGATCTCGCTGGAAATCATCGGCTTGCCGTACATCGCCCCTTCCAGCAAGGAAATGCCGAATGCCTCGGAGCGCAGGTGCGAAGGGAATGCCAGCGCATAGCACAGTGTCAGCAGCGCGACCTTGTCGCCCTCGTCGACGGCGCCGAGGAAGCGCACGTGTTTCAGGCCGAGGCGCCGCGCATGTTCCTTCAGCTCGTTTTCGATCGGCCCGGCACCGACGATGACCACCGGGTATTCGGTGCGCGCCAGCGCGTCGAGCAGGATATGCAGGCCCTTGTAGTAGCGCAGCACGCCGACGAACAGGAAGAAGCGTTCGCCCAGTTCGGCGCGCCAGTGCGCCAGCCGCTCGGGCGCCGGCTGCGGATAGGTGTTGCGGTCCAGCCCGAATGGAATCGCCCGCACCTTGTCGCCATAGCGGCGCAGCACGTCGGACGAGGCAAAGTAGTTCGGCGAAGTGGCGACGATGCCGTCGACGTCGGCAAGGAAGCGGTGCATCAGCGGCGAATACAGCTTCAGCAGGGTTTTCTGCCGCACGATATCCGAGTGGTAGGTGACCACCGACGGTTTCTTCACCCGCGCCAGGAAATGCGCCAGGTCGCCGAACGGCCACGGGAAGTGGTAATGCACCACGTCCGCCGTGCGCGCCAGGCGCGCCAGCGCGCGGATCGCGGCAAACGACATCGCGTTCGAGGCGATCTCGATATCCTGCGGCACGCGGTGTACCGCATGGCCGTCGATCTCCATGCGCGCCGGACCGCCGCTGCGCGTCAGCGTCAGCACGTCGTTGCTGATGCCGAGGCGTGCGGTGCCCACGCAGATCTGGCGGATCGCCTGCTCCACGCCGCCCCACGAGTCGGGGTAGTAGGTCTTGTAGAAATGGAGAACGCGCATCGTCAGCCCTTCAGCACCGCTTCATACAGGGCGGCAGTCTTGCGCGCCGTTTCCCGCCACGTCAACTGCACCGCGCGCGCCTTGCCGGCGGCAATGCAGCGCCGCCGCAGGGCTTCGTCGCGCGCCAGTTCGTGCATCGCCGCGCCGATCGCGGCGACCGACAGCGGGTCGACATCGAGCGCCGCACCGGCCGTCACTTCCGGCACCGACGTGGTGTTCGACGCCACCACCGGCACGCCGGATGCAAAGGCTTCCACCACCGGGATGCCGAAGCCCTCGTACAGCGTGGGGAATACGAAGACGCCGGCGCCCGCATACACGTAGCGCAGTTCTTCGGTGCTGGTCAGGCGGCTGAGCCACACGACGTTCTCGCCATGCTGCTGCGCGGCCTTGATCTGGTTGACGAGTTCCCCGCTGCGCGCGCCGGCCGCGCCCACGATCACCAGCTGGCGCCGGGCGCGCACGCTGGCCGGCAGGCCGAGATAGGCCTGCAGCAGCGCGCCGATGTTCTTGCGCGGCTGCAGCGTGCCGACGGTCAGGAAGTAGCCGGGCCGCAGGCCGTGCCGTGCCAGCGTGGCGGCGACCGTGGCCGGATCGGGCGCATCGAGCCATTCCTCGTCGACGCCGCACGGCACCACGCTGATGCGGCGCTCGTCGACGCCGAAGCACTGCACCAGTTCGGCGATCGTGTATCGGGTGTGGGCGATCACGTGATCGGCCTTGCGCGCCGCCCTGGCCTGCAGCCAGTTCTTCACGCCGCGCCATTTCGGGTTGCACCATTCCGGATGGGCGATCGGCAGCGCGTCGTGCAGGGTGGCGATGATCGGCCGGTCCATGCGCACGATGCGGTAGTCGGTGGCGTGGTACAGGTCCACGTCGAGGTGTTCGCGGGCGCCGGGCAACGAGCCGGGCAGCATCAGATCGCGCAGGGTCGCCAGCGGAAAGGAGCTCGGCATCGGGCGGCCGACCGAGAGCCGCGCCGCCGGGCCGAACGAGCGGGCGTCGACGGTTACGCCGGCACGCGGCAGCTCGCGCAGCAGCGCGCGGCTGTAGATGCCGATCCCGTCGAGGTGGCCGCCGGTGAGGGCGGGTTCGGTCGTCGTGGCGGAAATGCCGACTTTCAGTGTCACGCCTCGTACATCCAGCGCAAGGTCTGCTCCAGCGGCGGCGCATCGATCGTGCCGACGGCGGCCTGCAGGCGCGTGTTGTCGCCGGTCAGGCGCACCACTTCATTGGCGCGCACGAAGGCCGGGTTGACATGCACGTCGATCCGGTAGCCGGCGATCGCGCCCATCATGTCGAGTGCTTCGCCCAGCGAATACGCCTTGCCGGAGCAGATGTTGAAGGTCTTGCCGATGGCGGCCGGGCCGGCGGCGAGCAGGTGGCGGTAGCTGGCGGCAACCACGCGCACGTCGGAAAAATCGCGCCACACGTGCAGGTTGCCCAGTTCGATACGCGCTTCGCGCCGCTTGAAGTGGGCCACGATCTTCGGCAGCAGGAAGTTCTCGGCCTGGCCCACGCCGGTGTAATTGAACGGCCGCACGAAGATCAGGGGCAGCCGGTCCATCCACAGGCGGGCCATGTATTCCATCGCCAGCTTGCTGACGGCGTAATCGTTGGCGGGAGCGGCAGGTGACTCCTCGCCGATCACGCCGGCGTCGGCATTGCCGTAGATGTTGGCGGACGATGCCAGCAGCACGGCCGACGGCTTCTTCGGCGCCGTGGCCAGCGCTTCGAGCAGGTTGCGCGTGCCCATGACATTCACGCGGTAGATCTGTTCGACGTCGCTGTGCGCGACAAAGGCGATCGCGGCCAGGTGCACCACCATGTCAGGCTGCAGCGAATGCACGGCGGCCGCCAGCGCGGCGCGGTCGAGCAGGTCGACGGCGATCGTTTCCGGCCCGTGTTCGCCGCCCGGGCTGGCCAGGCCGAACACTTCGTAGCCGGCGGCGCGCAGTTCCTGCGCCACGTAGCGCCCCGTGAAGCCGGCGATGCCGGTCACCAGCGCGCGCTTGCCGGTGCCTTCGCGGGTGGCCGACAACAACGGTAACGACAACTGCGCCGCCGCGGTCATGTCAGAACGAGAAGCCGGCGGTGTTGCGGCGCAGGTCGGCCTCGACCATCATCTGGCACAGCTCTTCCAGCGTGGTCTTCGGTTCCCAGCCCAGTTCCGTTTTCGCCTTGGTGGCATCGCCGATCAGCAGGTCCACTTCGGCCGGGCGATAGAATTTCGGGCTGACGCGCACCAGCACCTTGCCGGTCTGCGCATCGTGGCCGGTTTCGCTTTCCGCGCTGCCCTGCCATTCGATCGCGATGTCCACGGCCTTGAAAGCCATCGTCACGAAATCGCGCACGGTCTCGGTGCGGTTGGTGGCCAGCACATAGGTATCCGGCTGGTCGGCCTGCAGGATGCGCCACATGCCTTCCACGTATTCCTTGGCAAAGCCCCAGTCGCGCTTCGCATCCAGGTTGCCCAGCTCGAGCACCTCGAGCTTGCCCAGCTTGATCTTGGCGACCGAGTCGGTGATCTTGCGGGTGACGAATTCACGGCCGCGCAGCGGCGATTCGTGGTTGAACAGGATGCCGGACGAGCCGAAGATGCCATACGACTCGCGATAATTGACCGTCATCCAGTGTGCATACAGCTTGGCGACGCCATACGGACTGCGCGGATAGAACGGCGTGTCTTCCTTCTGCGGAATCGCCTGCACCTTGCCGAACATTTCGGAAGTCGACGCCTGGTAGAAGCGGATCTTCGGATCGACGATGCGGATCGCTTCGAGCAGGTTGACGGCGCCGATGCCGGTGATTTCGGCCGTGGTGACCGGCTGCTCGAACGACACGCCGACGAAGCTCTGCGCCGCCAGGTTGTAGATCTCGTGGAACTGGCCCTTCTGCAGCAGGCGGATCGACGACGACAGGTCGGTGAGATCGTGCTCGACCAGGTTCAGGTTCGGATGGCTCTGGATACCCAGTTCTTCGATACGCCAGAAATTGACGGAACTGGTGCGGCGGAACGTGCCGGTGACTTCATAACCTTTCTCGAGCAACAGCTGCGCGAGGTAAGCGCCATCCTGACCGGAAATGCCCGTGACCAGGGCGCGTTTCGTGTTTTGCATAGTGATCGGGTGTTCGAGAAGGTTGAAAGAAGCCCGATATTGTAACAGAGGCATGACAAACACCCGCCGGCCCCGCCCGCTGGAATTACATCAATTACATCTTGTTACAGGGAAATAATGGCGTAACAATGTTGCAATAACCATATCGTTGGCATTTTGCCGGGCCGCTGCTTTCCAGGCCTCGGCTCACCCCAGGCCGATGCCCCGCGCCATGACGGCTGCGGCGATCGGGATCAGCGTGAACACGTGGATCTCGGCCAGCTTGTGTCGGCGCAGCACGGTGAGTTCGCCGGCATCGGGGACGAACGCGGCATCGGCCTTGCGCGATTTCTGCCAGGCGAGGATGCGCACGGTGGGCTTGATGGACAGGACGCCGACCACGCCGAATGCGCCCACTTTCACCCAGAAAACGGGATTGTCGAGGTAAAAGTCCGCCCCCTTCGCGCCATGGAACACGCGGCCGAAGCCAACGACCAGGATCGCCAGTGCCAGCAAGCCGTAGACCGTATCGAAGCGCCCCAGCAATTTCACCGTCTGCGGCGACATCGACGCGGGCCGCAGCAACGCCAGTTCCGCCGCCAGCACGGCGGCGATGCCGAACACGATCAGGTGGTGGACGATGGCAAGGATGAGGTCGCTCATGGTGGCGACAATGTAGCGCCTGGCCCGGCGATCTGTCAAAACCTCGACTGTGGCAAAAATGCCTTGCCTAAAATCGGGGTCAGACCCCGGTGCTGGGAAATATTTCCAAAAATCGGGGTCTGACCCCGGTGCTGGGAAATGTTGGGGCGAAAAAAAGCCGCCTTGCGGCGGCTTTGGCGGGGGATCCGGGAGGATCAGGTATTGCGCTGCGCGACCACGTCGACCACGCACAGCGCCGTCATGTTGACGATGCGGCGCACGGTCGCCGACGGGGTCAGGATGTGCACCGGGGCGGCGCAACCCAGCAGGATCGGGCCGATCGCAATGCCGTTGCCGGCGGCCGTTTTCACCAGGTTGTAGGCGATATTGGCCGATTCGATGTTCGGCGCCACCAGCAGGTTCGCGTCGCGCTGCAGGGTGGAATCCGGCATCAGCTTCTTGCGCAGCTTCGAGTCGAGCGCGGTGTCGCCGTGCATTTCGCCGTCCACTTCCAGGTCCGGCGCGCGTTCCTTGATCAGCGCCAGCGCGGCACGCATCTTTTGCGCGGACTCGTTGTTGGACGAGCCGAAGTTCGAGTGCGACAGCAGCGCGGCCGATGGCTGCAGGCCGAAGCGGCGCATCTCTTCGGCGGCCATGATCGTGATCTCGGCGAGCTGCTCGGCGGTCGGGTTTTCGTTGACGTGCGTATCGACCATCACCAGCTGCCGCTCCGGCAGCACCAGCACGTTCATCGCCGCATACACATTGGCGCCCGGGCGCTTGCCCAGTACCTGGTCGATGTAATGCAGGTGCAGCTGGGTCGTGCCGAAGGTGCCGCAGATCATGCCGTCGGCATCGCCCTTCTTGATCATCATCGCGCCGATCAGGCTATGGCGGCGGCGCATTTCCAGCTTGGCGTATTCCTCGGTCACGCCCTTGCGCTTGGCGAGGTCGTAGTAGGAGGTCCAGTAGTCGCGGTAGCGGTCGTCGTAGTCCGGGTTGATCACGTCGAAGTCCACGCCCTGCTTCAGGCGCAGGCCGAATTTCTGGATGCGCGATTCCAGCACGGCCGGGCGGCCCACCAGGATCGGGCGCGCCAGGCGCTCGTCGACCACGACCTGCACCGCACGCAGCACGCGCTCTTCCTCGCCTTCGGCGTAGACGATGCGCTTGGTTTCCGGATGCGTGATCTTGGCCTGCGCGAACAGCGGCTTCATGAACGTGCCGCTGCGGTAGACGAACTGCTGCAGGCTGTCGGCATACGCTTCCAGGTCCTTGATCGGACGCGTGGCGACACCGGAATCCTCGGCGGCCTTGGCCACCGCCGGCGCGATCTTGATCAGCAGGCGCGGATCGAACGGCATCGGGATCAGGTACTCGGGGCCGAACGACAGGTTGGTGAAGCCATACGTGGTGGCCACCACGTCGGACTGCTCGGCGTGCGCGAGGTCGGCGATCGCATGCACCACGGCGATTTCCATTTCGCGCGTGATCGTGCTGGCGCCGCAATCGAGCGCACCGCGGAAGATGTACGGGAAGCACAGCACGTTGTTGACCTGGTTCGGGTAATCCGAACGGCCGGTGCAGATGACGGCGTCTTCGCGCACGGCTTTCACGTCTTCCGGCAGGATTTCCGGATTCGGGTTGGCCAGTGCCAGGATGATCGGGCGCGCCGCCATCTGCTGCACCATGTGCTGCTTGAGCACGCCGCCGGCGGACAGGCCCAGGAAGATGTCCGCGCCGGCGATCACCTCGCCCAGCGTGCGGGCGGTGGTGTCGCGTGCGAAGCGTTCCTTGTCCGGGTCCATCAGTTCGGTGCGGCCCTGGTAGACCACGCCGGCCAGGTCGGTCACGAAGATGTTCTCGATCGGGAAGCCGAGGTCGACGATCAGGTCCAGGCAGGCCAGCGCGGCCGCGCCGGCGCCGGAGACGACCAGCTTGCATTCCTTGATGTTCTTGCCGACCAGGTTGATGCCGTTCAGGATCGCCGCGCCGACGATGATCGCGGTGCCATGCTGGTCGTCATGGAAGACGGGGATCTTCATTCGCTTGCGCAGTTCGCGCTCGATGTAGAAGCACTCGGGCGCCTTGATGTCTTCCAGGTTGACGCCGCCGAAGGTGGGTTCGAGCGCGGCGATCACGTCGATCAGCTTGTCCGGGTCCTGTTCGTTGATCTCGATATCGAACACGTCGATGCCGGCGAACTTCTTGAACAGCACGCCCTTGCCTTCCATCACCGGCTTGGATGCCAGCGCACCGATATTGCCCAGGCCCAGCACGGCGGTGCCGTTCGAGATCACGGCCACCAGGTTCCCGCGCGCCGTATATTTATACGCAGCCGCCGGGTCGACGACGATTTCCTCGCAGGGCGCGGCCACGCCCGGCGAATACGCCAGGGCCAGGTCGCGCTGGTTCGTCAGTTGCTTCGTCGGGGTCACGCTGATCTTGCCCGGCCGCGGATACTCGTGATACTCGAGCGCCGCCAGACGCAGTTGTTGCCGCAATTCTTCTTTCTTGTCAGATGACGAATCCATTGCCTGCTGCCTTCCTGTGCTGTCTGAAATCCTTTGATTCTAGCAGACCGCATTCCAGGCCAAAGTAGGTATTTTTACCAACAACTGGGCGGAGGCCGAATTTTCTATCGGAAAATGTTCTTTTATCCGGTTCCCCTATCAAAATGGCTCTGCAGGCCACTCCCGACGCGGTGCCAGGCCGGGAAAATCCATATCGACAGTATGTAAAGACATTATTTTTTGTATCGGCCGGCGCGGAATCGATCGGCGTCCCGATGGCAGCGGCTAGCAGGATGCACTTAACAGAGTTTTAATTATTTCTTTACATACATCAATTGCCCTTCTAGACTACGGGCAACTCAACATCTGGAAAGGCTGTCGGCATGCGTGCCACTTTCTGGCGTAGCTGCTCGCGTGTGGCGGGTGTGGTATTTCCCGTTGCCACGGTCGCCCTGTTTTTCACGCCGCAGAAATCCACATGGGAACTGGCCCTGTCGGCCACCGCCCTGACGGCCGGCGGCACCTGGCTCTATGCGCGTGGCCGCCCGCGCCGCATCCTGGCGCGCGCGCAACGCCGCCGCTGAGCCCGCACCTCGATGCCTTCGCCGAGGGGCATCCGTATGCCGTTACAATGACCGCATGCTTTCCGAATTCGACCTGATCAAAGAGTATTTCGTCCGCCCGGCCCGCCCGCCGTATTTGCATAACCGGGCCCAACTGGGCATCGGCGACGATTGCGCGCTGCTGGGCATCACGCCCGGCCGATCCTTCGCGATTTCGTCCGACATGCTGGTGGAAGGCCGCCATTTCTTTGCCGGCGAAGATCCGCGCCGCCTCGGCCATAAAAGCCTGGCCGTGAACCTGTCCGACCTGGCGGCGATGGGCGCGCGGCCGGTCGGCTTCACGCTGGCACTGGCCCTGCCCAGCGCCGACCGCGACTGGCTGGCCGGCTTCTCCGCCGGGCTGTTCGCGCTGGCCGATGCACACGACTGCGAACTGATCGGCGGCGATACCACGAAGGGCCCGCTCACCATCTGCATTACCGTGTTCGGCGAAGTGGTCCAGGGGCAGGCGCTGCGGCGCGATGCGGCCCAGCCGGGAGACGATATCTGGATCTCCGGCACGCTTGGCGATGCCCGCCTGGCCCTGGCCGGCATGCGCGGCGAAGTGGGACTGGCAGCCGATGCGCAACGGCTGGCCGAGCAGCGCCTGCACTTGCCGACACCGCGTGTGGCGCTGGGCCGGCTGCTGGCCGAACAGGGCCTGGCACGGGCCGCGATCGATATCTCCGACGGCCTGGTGGGCGACCTCGATCACATTCTCGAACGCTCGGGCGTCGGCGCCACGCTGGACATCGATACGCTGCCTGCCGGCCCGGTACTGGCAGCCTTCGACGCTGCGCTGCGCCGCGCCTATGCGGCCGCCGGCGGCGACGACTACGAGCTGTGCTTCACCGCCGCGCCGGAGCAGCGCGCGGCCATCCAGGCCGCCGCCGCCGCCTGCGATACCCCGGTCACCCGCGTCGGCCGCATCGACGCGGCCCCCGGCCTGCAATTGACGGATGGCCAGGGCGCACCGCTCGAATTGCGGCTGGCCGGCTTCGACCACTTCGGCAACGGGTAAGCGCCGTCAGCGGCCGGGCAATGCCGTGTGGTCCTCGCCCGGCTGGCCGGCCTGCTTGCCGCTGCCGTGCATCAGCCAGTAATGGTGGAAGGCCAGGCGGATGTTGTCGCGCAGCTGCACGTCGTCCCATGGCTTGGTGTAAAAGCGGTAGATCGCTCCGCGGTTGATCGAATCGAGCATCGCTTCGAGCCCCGTGTAACCCGAGAGGATGATGCGGATGGTGTCCGGGTACATGTCCTTCACCTTGCTGAGGAATTCCGTGCCGCTCATCACCGGCATGCGCTGGTCGCACACGATCACCTGTACCGGGTGCAGCGCCAGCAGGTCGAAACCCTCGGTGGGCGAGGAAGCCGTCAGGATGCGGTAGCCGTCGCGCCGGAACAGCCGGTGCAGCGACGACAGCACGTTGACGTCGTCATCGACGATCAGCAGCGTCTGCGGCGGCTCGGTCGCCAGGTTAGGGTCCGGCGGCAGCGACTTGCCGCCCTCCACCAGCTGGCTGAACGCCTCCACGTTCAGCCCGCGGCTGAAGAAGAAGCCCTGCACCTCGTCGCAGCGGTTGCGGCGCAGGAACTCGAGCTGCGGACGCGTCTCCACCCCTTCCGCCACCACGCGCAGCTTCAGGCTGTGCGCCATGCTGATGATGGCCAGCGCGATCGCCGCATCGTTCGGGTTGGTGACGATATTGCGCACGAAGGCGATGTCGATCTTCAGCTTGTCGATCGGGAAGCGCTGCAGGTAGGCCAGCGATGAATAGCCGGTGCCGAAATCGTCGATCGCGACCTTCACGCCGAGCAGGCGCAGCTTGGTCAGCACGTCGATCGTGCGCTCGGCGTTCGACATCAGCGCCGTTTCCGTCAACTCCAGCTCCAGCAGGTCCGGCGGCACGCCATGGCGCTGCAGGGCTTGCTTCACTTCCTGTTCCAGGTCGCCCTCGATGAACTGGCGCGAGGCGACATTGACCGCCACGTGCACCGGCCCCACCGGCGACGCCATCCAGGCAGCGATCTGCCGGCATGCCGCATCGATGATCCAGTTGCCGGTGCGGACGATCAGGCCGGTATCTTCCAGCACGCCGACGAATTCGGCCGGATACACGGTGCCGTGCCCGGGCCGGTTCCAGCGCAGCAGCGCTTCCGCGCCGGACACCCGCCCCGTCAGCAGGTTCACCTTCGGCTGGTAGTGCAGTTCGAGCTCGTCCTGGTCGAGCGCGCGGCGCAGCGCCATTTCCAGGTCGAGCCGCGCCAGCACCTGCACGTTCATGCCCGCCGTGAAGAAGCGGTAGGCATCGCTGCCGGCTTCCTTGGCCTGGCTCATTGCCGTGTTGGCATACTTCACCAGCGTTTCGGGGTCGGCCGCATCGTCCGGATACACGGCGATGCCGATCGAAGCCGTCATCGTGGCCTGGTGGCCGCCCAGCTGGAACGGCGAGCGCAAGGCCTCGCGCACTTCGTTCGCCACCAGCACGGCATCCTGCTGGTCGCGCTGCATCGTCAGGATCAGGCCGAACTCGTCGCCGCCCAGCCGGCCCACGGTATCGCGGATGCGCGCCGACTGCACCAGACGCCCGGCGAATTCGCGCAGCAGTTCGTCGCCCATCGCGGCGCCCAGCGAATCGTTGATGTTCTTGAAGCGGTCCAGGCCGATGAACAGCACCACGATGCGCCATTCCTTGTCGCGCGCCAGGTCGATCGCATCGCCCAGCGTACGGTAGAACAGCGTGCGGTTGGGCAGGCCCGTGAGGCTGTCGTAGTGGGCCGCATGCCGCAGCCGCTCCTCGGCCACGCGGCGCTCGGAAATATCGCGCGCCACGCAGATCAGCGTGCGCTGGATCTCGCGCGCCTGCGCCGGTTCCCTGGTGTGCCCCTGCACGCCTGCCAGTGCGATGTCCTGCGCTTTTTCGTGCACTTTCTCATGCGGATTGTGCTGCACCTGCCAGTAGAGCTCCACCGGCACCGTCGCATGGTCGTGCCGCAGCAGTTCGGCTTCGAGCAGCATCGGCGCGCGCGCTTCCGCGTCGGCACCGGGCGCCGCGTCGGCATGCAGCCGCAGCGACTCCAGGCTGCCCAGGCCGATGCGTGCCGGCTCCTGTGCCATCAGCTGCTGGCGCGAGAAACCCAGCATGCGGGCGGCACCGTCGTTGACGTCGACGAAGCGCATCGACTGCGGATCGATCAGGAAGATCGCATCGGCCGTGGCATCCATGGCGGTGCGGAAGCGCTGCAGGTCGGCGGTACGCTCGCGCACCGTGCGCTCCAGCACGATGTTGTGGAATTTGGCTTCGCGCTGCATCAGCCGCACTTCGATCAGGTTGCGGATCCGTGTCAGCACTTCGACCGGATCGAACGGCTTGCTGACGAAGTCGCGCGCACCGGCATCCAGCGCGGCCTGCTTCTTGTCCGGCTCGGCGGTTACCACCAGCACCGGCAGGTAGCCTTCCGGTTCCAGCGGACGCAGCGCCGCCATCACGGCAAAGCCA
The DNA here is from genome assembly GCF_055502615.1 of Pseudoduganella sp. jia 9. Classification (NCBI taxonomy): domain Bacteria; kingdom Pseudomonadati; phylum Pseudomonadota; class Betaproteobacteria; order Burkholderiales; family Oxalobacteraceae; genus Pseudoduganella; species Pseudoduganella sp. jia 9. Next base: position 199,946 of record NZ_JBUPWE010000005.1, read on the forward strand.
TCCATGCCCGGCATCTGCAGGTCGAGGATGATGATGTCGTAGTTGTATTGTTCGTGCCATGCCGCCACCACGCGCGGGTCGGTCGTGGAACTGACGTGCGTGTACCCCGTCGATTGCAGCAGGTATTCCAGCAATTGCACGTTCACGGGCTGGTCGTCGACGATCAGGATGCTCGCGTTCTGGATATCGGCCCGGCTGATCATGACTCCTCCCTCTTCTCCGCCAGCAGCTGGGCCTGCCGCTCGCCGGTAGCACTGCCATTGCCGTTGTCGTCGCTGTTACTGTTGTTATTGACGTTATTGCCGGTGCCGCCGCTCCTGTCAACCGCGCCGGCCATATCGATCGTGCTGTTGATCGCTTCGGTGAACTCGTCGATATTGATCGGCTTGATCAGGTAACGGAAGAATCCTGCCGCAATTCCCCGTTCCACGTCGCGCGGCATCGCGTTGGCCGTCAGTGCGATGGCCGGGATGCCGGCGGTGCGCGGGTCGGAGCGCAACTGGCGCAGCACGTCGAACCCGCTCATGCCCGGCAGGTTGATGTCGAGCAGGATCACGTCCGGCAGGTGGGCACGCGCCAGTTCCAGGCCCAGCTGGCCATCGGGCGCCGACAACAGCCGCAGTTCGGGCCGGAAGCGGATGATTTCCTGTACCAGTTTCAGGTTGGCAGGATTGTCTTCCACGTACAGCAGCGTGACGCTGTCCTGCACCGGCGCCGCCATGCCGGGCGCCGGCGCGGCCGGGACGAGGGCCGCCGGCACCGGTACCGGTTCGGTGGTCTTCAGCTCGACCCAGAACATGCTGCCCACGCCGGGACTGCTGGTGACGCCGATCGTGCCGCCCATCAGTTCGACGAGGCGCTTGGTGACGACCAGGCCGATACCGCTGCCCTCTTCCGCGCCGGCTTCCTGGCCGAGCCGGTTGAACGGCTGGAACAGCATGCGCACCTGTTCCGGCCGCAGGCCCACGCCCGTATCCTGCACCGACACGCGCAACAGGCCCGGGCCGGAGGGCGCGCAGTCGAGCACCACGGCGCCGCCCGCGCGGTTGTACTTGATCGCATTCGAGAGCAGGTTCAGCAGTACCTGCTTGAGCCGCGTGCGGTCGGCCGTCACGTTCGCCGTGCAGCGTTCCGGGAACAGCAGCCGGATACCGCGTCCGGTGGCCAGCGGCGCCATCATCGCTTCGCATTCGCGCAGCATTTCCGGCAGTGCCACCGGCTCCATCGACAGCGCCACCGCGCCGGATTCGATCTTGGCCAGGTCGAGGATCTCGTTGATCAGCGTGAGCAGGTGCCGGCCCGACTTCAGGATGTGCTGGGCGAACTCCTTCTTTTGCGCCAGCGTCGACGGCAGCTTGTCGGAGGTGAGTATCTGCGCGAAGCCCAGGATCGCGTTCAGCGGCGTGCGCAGCTCGTGGCTCATCGACGACAGGAAGGCCGACTTGGCCTGGTTCGCGCTCTTCGCTTCTTCCATTGCCAGCGCCAGCTCGCGGTTGGCCATTTCCAGCTGCAGCGTGCGTTCGTGCACGCGCTGTTCCAGTTCCTGGTTCAGCCGCATGACTTCCTGCTGCGCCTCGCGCCGGCGCTCGGATTCGCGGGCGATTTCCCGGTTCGAGGTTTCCAGCTCGCGCTTGCGGCTCTCGATATCGGCCAGCATCTGGTTGAACGAGCCGGCCAGCTCGGCCACTTCATCCTGGCCCAGCCGCTCGGCGCGGCGCGACACGTCGCCGGTGGCGATCACGTCGCGCGCCACGTCCGCGATCGACAGGATCGGCCGCGTGATCACGTCGTTCAGCCGCCGGGTGACGAGCCAGGCGCAGAGCAGCGCCAGCACGCCGGCGACGATGCCGATCACGATGTAGTCGAGGAAGCGCGCCAGCACTTCGTAGTCGGCACGCAGGTAGACGGTGCCCAGTACCTCGCCATTGTCCGCGATGGGCTGGAACAGGTACAGCTTGCCTTCCTCGATGCGAAAGCCTTCCGGCCCCGGCGCGGCCGGCACGCCGTCCTGCTGGCCCGGCGCCGCGTAGCGCGCCACCAGCCGGCCGCGCGCGTCGTAGATGGCGCCGGCATCGACCTTCGGCCGCAACCGCAGCAACGCCAGGTTTTCGTGCGCCAGCCGGTCATCGTCGAACGACAGCGCCGGCGCGCTCATATGGCCGATCAGCTCGGCCTGGGTGGTCATGTCGTCGGTGATCGTCTGTTCATAGACGTGCAGGTCGTAGGCGACGATGGTGCCGATCGATACCAGCACGGCCGGCAGCATCACCAGCGCGATCACGCCGAGCAGCTTGGTGCGCAGCGAGCGCAGCCTGATCATGATGCCGCTCCCGGGTGCGCATGGTGTTGCACATGAGCCTGCCCATGAGTTTGCACATGAGTTTGCACATGAGCCTGCACATGAGCCTGCCCACGATCCTGCACCCGATAGGCCGCCGCCAGCAGTCGCGCGCTGATGCGCAGCTGTGCCGCGGCGGCGGCCTTCAGCGAGACTTCGAAGCGCACGCGCTGGTCGGCCACCAGGAAATTGATGATGCTGCCCATGCCGTGGACATGATCGCTGTCCGACACCGTCAGGATCGGCCGTTCGCGGCAGCCGTCGAGCATGCCTTGCGCCGAGGTCCGGTCGCGCGCGCCGACGAAAGCGATGTGCGGCGCGCGCTCGCCGCCCATCGCGCCGTCCTTCTTTAATTTCACGACCTGCAGCGCGCGGCCCTGGAGGGTGCGGCCGGCCACCGTGCGCTCCAGCGGCGCGGCCAGCTCGTCCGCGCCATGCAGGCCGATCACGAACGGGCTGTCGGCACCTGCGAACGCCTGCGCCGGCCATTCGACGAAGCCGCCGAACCGGTACAGGAACGCCGCCTTGACCTGGCGCTCCAGCTCGCCTTCCGCACGTGCCGCGGGCATCGCCGCGGCCAGCGCGCCGGCCAGCCATTGCCTCCGGGTGAACTTTCCAGATTCCACGTTACCGCGCCCGCGTGATTGATTGCCCCTATTCTATCGTTCAGTTCCGGGCCGCGCCGCATCTTTGTCCGGCGCGGCCGGCTGCAAACACGGGCCCGACAATTTTTTCCCGCACGCGTGGCCGGCAGCCGATGCAGCGCGCTAGAATGGACCCGGACATTCTTTGCCGAAGGAGCTACAAGTGAGTACGGACATCAACGAACTGGCCGCCCAGGTGGGCCGTGCCTTGCAGGACAAGGAATTGCTTCTGGCCACGGCCGAATCGTGCACCGGCGGCGGCGTGTCGCAGGCGATCACCGAGATCGCCGGCTCGACCGGCTGGTTCGATTGTGGTTTCGTCTGCTATTCGAATGCGTCGAAGACGGAATTGCTGGAAGTGCCGGCCGCGCTGATCGCGCAGTTCGGCAGCGTCAGCGAGGAAGTCGCGGCCGCGATGGCGCAAGGCGCGCTTGCCAACAGCAATGCCCACCTGGCCGTTTCCACCACCGGCATCGCCGGCCCCACCGGCGCGGTGCCAGGCAAGCCGGTCGGCACCGTCTGTTTCGGCTGGGCCAACGGCGATACCGTGCATACCGAGCGCCTGGTGTTTTCCGGCGACCGCCGCGCGGTGCGCGAGCAGACCGTGATCCACGCGCTGCAGGGTTTGCTGCGGTTTGTAAACTGAGTTCGCGACCGCCACCCGGCACGTAGAACCCTCACCCGCCGGCGCGCCGGCCAACTGCGCGATCCGCGTCAGCTCGCCGGCGGAAACCGGCGCATCCGCCCACCGACACATCGATCAGCAGGCGATCGGCAGCGCGGCCGCCGATCCATTCCGCTGGACTACATACTCTTCTGATAAGCAACCGGAGCCCAACGGCTGCCGTGGTGACTTGCGCCGTGGTAAATATCGGACGCGGGTTGCGCCGTTGCGCTCATACGACTAATATATGAACATCTATTCACATGTTAGCGATGAGATGAACCTGGCCTCCATTCATGAGGAGTCGGTTGCCCAACTGGCCGACCTGTTCCACCTGCTGGGCGATCCGACCCGCCTGCGCATCGTGCTGGCCTGCGCGGCCGCACCGATCGCCGTCAGCGAGATCGCCGCCACGCTGGCGCTTTCCAGCTCGCTCGTCAGCCACCACCTGCGCCTGCTGCGGGCCGCCCGCATCGTCAAGGCCGAGCGCCAGGGCAAGCAGGTGTTTTATTCGACCGCCGATGCGCACATCAGCGGTGTCCTGCGCGATATGTTCGAGCATATCGCCGAACCTTCCACCGGAAACGACGTATGAGCGGCCACCACCACCACCATCATGACCACGGGCACGGTCACCATCACCACCACGGCGACCCGACGGACCATGGCCGCGCATTCGCGATCGCGATCACGCTGAACGCGATCTTCGTTGCCGTGGAATTCGGCTATGGCTTCCTGGCCAATTCCACGGCGCTGATGGCCGATGCCGGGCATAACCTGTCCGACGTGCTGGGCCTGATGCTGGCCTGGGGCGCGGCCATCCTGGCCAAGCGGGAACCATCGCGCCGTTTTACCTACGGCCTGCGCAGCAGTTCGATGCTGGCCGCGCTGTTCAACGGCATGCTGCTGATGGTTGCCTGCGGCGCCATCGCATGGGAAGCCGTACTGCAATTGATCGATCCCGTGCCGGTACACGGCCCGACCGTATCGGTCGTGGCCGGCATCGGCATCCTCGTCAACGGTATCTCGGCCTGGCTGTTCATGAAGGGCAGCAAGGACGACCTGAACATCCGCGGCGCCTACCTGCACCTGGCCGCCGATGCCGCGATTTCGCTGGGCGTGCTGGTTTCCGGCCTGCTCGTGATGTTTACCGGCTGGATCCGGCTCGACCCGCTGGTCAGCCTCGGCATCGTGGTGATGATCGTGGCAGGCACCTGGTCGCTGCTGAAGGAATCGCTGCGGATGATGATGGCGGCCGTGCCGGACAACGTCGATTCACGGAAAGTGGAGCAGTTCCTGCGTGCCCGGCCCGGCGTGACGGAGGTACACGACCTGCATATCTGGTCGATGAGCACGACGGAAACGGCCCTGACCGCGCACCTCGTCATGCCGGCCGGCTATCCCGGTGACGTGGCGATGGACGACATCGCCCGCGGCTTGCGCGAGCAGTTCGCGATTCATCACAGCACCTTGCAGACGGAGCTGGGCACGACCGAACATGCCTGCTGCCTGGGACCAAATGGGCAGGCGCACGGGGATGGCGCTCACGACCATGATCACGACCATGAACATCAGCATGGGCATGGGCACGGCCATGCCCACCATCACTGATCGGCCAGCCCCGCAAACAACGGCGTGCTCAGGTAGCGTTCGCCGAACGAGGGAATGATCGTCACGATCAGCTTGCCCTCGTTCTCCGGCCGGCGCGCCACCTGCACGGCGGCCCACAGCGCGGCACCGGCCGATATGCCCACCAGCAGGCCTTCCTCGCGCGCGGCCCGGCGCGCATAGTCGAATGCGTCGTCGTTCTTGACGGCGACCACTTCGCTGTAGATGTGCGTGTTCAGTACCGCCGGCACGAAGCCGGCGCCGATGCCCTGCAGCGGGTGCGGCCCCTTGGTGCCTTTCGACAGGATCGGCGACGCTTCCGGTTCCACGGCGACGCACTGGAACGATGGCTTGCGCTCCTTGATCACCTCGCCCACGCCGGTGATCGTGCCGCCGGTCCCCACGCCGGCCACGAGGATGTCGATGCCGCCATCCGTGTCGCGCCAGATTTCCTCGGCGGTGGTGCGGCGGTGAATGTCGGGATTGGCCGGATTGTTGAACTGCTGCGGCATCAGGTAGCGCGGATCCGAGTGGGCCATTTCCTCGGCCCGGCGGATCGCTCCAGCCATGCCTTCGCTGCCGGGCGTGAGTACCAGTTCGGCGCCATAGGCGCGCAGCAGCATGCGGCGTTCACGGCTCATCGTTTCGGGCATCACCAGCGTGCACTGGTAGCCGCGCGCCGCGCAGACCATCGCCAGCGCGATGCCGGTGTTGCCGCTGGTGGGTTCGAGGATGACCGTATCGGGCCTGATCAGGCCGGCCTGCTCGGCCGCCGCGATCATCGACAGCCCGATGCGGTCCTTCACGCTGTGCGCAGGATTGTAGAACTCCAGCTTGGCCAGGATCTGCGCGGGCGCGCCCTGGGCCAATCGGTTGATGCGCACCAGCGGCGTATTGCCGATCAGCGCAGTGACATCGTTCGCAACGTTCATCGAGGGCCTCCGCACGAAGAATGGGAGGCCAGTGTAACGCCGCGGCTTACTTCACGTCGAGCAGTTCGACGTCGAAGATCAGTGCCGAGTTGGCCGGGATGCCCGGCATGCTGCGCGCACCATAGGCCAGGTTCGACGGAATGATCAGCGTGCGCTTGCCGCCGATCTTCATGCCGGCAACACCCTGTTCCCAGCCCTTGATGACCTGGCCGGCGCCGAGGCGGAATTCGAGCGGTTCGCCGCGGTCGCGCGAGGAATCGAACTTGCGGCCCTTGTGGCCGCGCGCCATCGGACGGTACAGCCAGCCCGTGTAATGCACGGACACGGTGCCGCCGGTCACGGCTTCGCGGCCGGTGCCGACCTTGCTGTCGGTAACGATCAGCTGCTCGGCGGCGGGGCCGATCGTGGCGGAGCCGGGCACCACGGGCGCGGCCGGCGCTTCCTGGGCGGCGGGCTGCGCTGGCGCTTCCTGGGCGGCGGCCGGCTGTGCCGGGGTTTCTTGCCCTGCGGGCGGGGTCTGTGCATGCGCGAACGAGGCGGCGCACAGCAGGACGGACAGCACTGGAGCGGACAGACGGGTCATCATGTATTCTTTCTGTACTGGGTTTTGAGGCGGCAACATGATAGCAAATGAACCTGAAGAACAGCCAAATGCCGGGCCCACCCGCAAGATTTTCTTTGCGCTATGGCCGGACGGCACCACGCGCGACGCGCTGGCCGCCCTGCAGGCGCCCGTCGTCGGAAGGCTGACACCGCCGGCGAAGCTGCACCTGACGCTGGCCTTCCTCGGCGACGTGGCTGCCGATGCGGTGCCGGCCCTGCTCGCGATACGCGACCGGCTCCAGGTGCCGCCGCTGCGGCTGGTGATCGACTGCTACGGTTACTTCGCGCGGCCGCGCATCGCCTGGGCCGGCATGAAGCAGGTGCCGGCCGGGCTCGTGACATTGCACGAAGAACTGGCAAGGAAGCTGGAAGCGGCCGGTTTTTCCGCCGCCACGCACGGCGCGTTCAAACCGCACGTCACACTGGCGCGGGAAGCGAAACAGGCACCGCCCGAGGCACCGGACACGCCGGTCGTGTGGACCGCGGACCGGGCCGTGCTGGTGGAATCGCTGGCCGATGGGCGGTATGTGCCGGTGGATTCCGGTTCAGGACACTAGCCGGCCGCCGCTTCGGGAGCGGCTTCTTCCGCCAGCTTGCGCAGCACATGCCCGGCGGCCACCATGCCGAACGTGGCCGTGACCACCATTGCCGAGCCGAAGCCCGCGCAGTTGATACCGGTGAGACCCGCCTTCACGGGCGGCGCGTCGTCCGGATCGATCTCGCACACGTCGCCCGTTTCGGGAAACTTCAGCGGTTCCATCGAGAACACGGCATCCACGCCCAGCTTGTTCTTGCCGTTCGGCGGATAGTTGAACTGGCTGCGCAGCCGCCGGCGCACCTTCTTCAGCAGGGGTTCCTGCTCCGTCCTGGCGAGGTCGCGCACCTCGATCTTCGTGGGGTCGGTCTGGCCGCCGGCGCTGCCGATCATGACCAGGCGGATGCCGCGCGTGCGGCAGTAGTGCACCAGTGCCGTCTTGGCGCGCGCGCTGTCCATCGCGTCGATCACGTAATCGTAGTCGTGCCCGCCGATCATCTCGTCGAGGTTGTCGGGCGTGACGAAATCCTCGATCTCGGTGACCTGGCAATACGGATTGATCTGGGCAATGCGCTGGCGCAGCGCGGTCACCTTGGCCATGCCGACGGTATCGGTCAGCGCCTGGATCTGGCGGTTGATGTTCGATTCGGCCACGTTGTCCAGGTCGATCAGCGTGAGACGGCCGACGGCGCTGCGCGCCAGCGCCTCGACGATCCACGAACCGACGCCGCCGACACCGATCACGCAGACGTGCGCGGCGCGGTAGCGCGCCAGGGCCGGCGCGCCGTACAGCCGGGCGATGCCGCCGAAGCGGCGGTCGAAGTCGATGTCGTGCGCTTCGCCTTGGGAAGATGGGATGATGTCGTTCATGGGGCCATTTTAACGGACGCGGCCCGAAGGATTATTCTACAATCCGTGGTTCAGAGCCAAGGATGCCGCCATGACAGATTTCCTCCCCGCCCCCGCCCCCGGGTTCGACCAGCCGATCGCCGTGCTGAAACATTGCCACGACAAGATCCGCAAGCAGCTGGCCACGTTGCACAACCTGCTGACGCACCTGCCGCGGCACGGTGCCGACGCGGCGGCGCAACAGGCCGCCCAGGCAGTGCAAAAATATTTCAACACGGCGGCCCACCTGCACCACGCCGACGAGGAAGTCGACCTGCTGCCGATGCTGGACGCGACAGCCACCGGCACCGACCTGGAAACGGTGCGCCGCCTGCACCCCGAAATACTTGCACAGCACAAGCAAATGGACGAGGCCTGGCATATACTCGATGGACAGCTCGACAAGGTTGCCAACGGCTCCGCCGCCGAGCTTTCGGCCGATGCCGTGAACACCTTTGTTTCCATGTACACGGCACACATGGAAACGGAAGAAGGCCACATCGCGCCGATGGCGAAGCGCCTGTTCAACCCGGCCCAGATGGCGGTGCTGGGCGAATCGATGCGGCGCCGGCGCGGTATCGACGTGCCCGCCGGCATCGATGGCAGTGGCAACATTGATAACGGCGGCAATGGCGGCCGCACGGCGGGTGGCATTGCGCTGGCCGATCTGCGCATGGATTACGGGCGCGCCAGCCTTTCCGAAGAAGACACGCTGGCCGACCCGGTGGCGCAATTCGGCAAGTGGTTCGAGGAGGCCATGAAGGCGCAGGTGAACGAGCCCAATGCGATGAGCGTGGCCACGGTGGGCAGCGACGGCAAGCCGTCGTCGCGCATCGTGCTGATCAAGCAGTTCGATGCGCGCGGCTTCACCTGGTACACCAACTACGAGAGCCAGAAAGGCCGCCAGCTGGCGCAGAATCCGCATGCCGCCCTGCTGTTCTTCTGGCCCGAACTGGAGCGCCAGGTAAGGATCGAGGGCCGCGTCGATCGGACGACGGCCGCGGAAAGCGACACGTATTTCTACAGCCGCCCGTTGAAGAGCCAGCTGGCGGCGATCGCCTCGGTCCAGAGCGCGCCGATCGGCAGCCGGGCCGACATGGAAGCGAACTATGCGGCCGTGGAGCGCAGCTTGCAGGCCGGTGAAGGCAAGCCGCAACGGCCGGCGCACTGGGGCGGTTATCGCCTGGTGCCCGAGCGTATCGAGTTCTGGCAGGGGCGCGCCTCGCGCTTCCATGACCGGATCGTGTTCACGCTGCAGGCGGACGGGAACTGGGCCAAGGAGAGAATCCAGCCTTAGCCAGGCCGCCCCGGCAGCACAGTCGAATTGTCGCGGCCCCGGAGGTTATCGTGTTCGTACAGACTCCTTTGAATGTGCAGCACCGCCTGAGCACCTGGGTGGAAGGCGTTACCAGCCAGGTCAAGCTGCCGCTCCGGCTGGAACTGTGGAACGGACAGAGAATCGATTTTTCCGCCGACGCGCCGCGCGTGACGATCCGCCTGCCCCAGGCGTCGGCCGCGCGCTACCTGCTGACGCCGTCGCTGTCGAACCTCGGCACCGCCTATGTCGAAGGCGCCATCGAGGTAAGAGGTGCCGCGCGGGACATGATCGACGTCGTCAACGCGCTGGCCCGCAGCTCGCTGAAACCCGCCGGCAAGCTGGCGCGCATCGTGCGGACCTTCACGCACGACCGCCACAAGGATGCGGAATCGATCCGCTACCACTACGACGTTTCCAACGAGTTCTACCAGCAATTCCTCGATCCGGCCATGGTGTACTCGTGCGCCTATTTCGAGAACGGCAACGAGGACCTGGCCACCGCCCAGCTGAAGAAGATCGACCACATCCTCGCCAAGATCCGCGTGCAGCCTGGCCACACGCTGCTGGACATCGGCTGCGGCTGGGGCGCGCTGGCGATCCGCGCGGCACAGCGGTTCGGGGCGCACTGCGTGGGCATCACGCTGTCCGAAAACCAGCATGCGCTGGCGCTGGAACGGGTCAGGGCCGCCGGCCTGGCGGACCGCGTCGAGATCCGGCTGCAGGATTACCGCGACGTGCGCGGCACCTTCGACCGCATCACCAGCGTGGGCATGTTCGAGCACGTGGGCATCCGGCACTTGCCGGAGTATTTCGGCATCATCGGCCGGCTGCTGGCCGACGATGGCGTGGCGATGAACCACGGCATCACCTCCACCGATCCGGACAATGGCGAAACGCCCTATGGCGGTGGCGAATTCATCCAGAAGTACGTGTTTCCGCACGGCGAGCTGGCCCATCTCGGCGAAGTGCTGAAGGCGATGCAGCAGGGCAACCTCGAAGCCTACGACGTGGAAAACCTGCGCCGCCATTACGCACGCACACTGGCGATCTGGACGGAAAATTTCGAAGCAAGGGCCGAACGGGTCAAGGAGCTGGCCGGCGAGAAACGCTTCCGGATCTGGCATGTGTACCTGGCCGGCTGCTCGTATGCGTTCGACCAGGACTGGATCAGTCTTTACCAGATCGTGTGCGGCAAGGCCGGGCGGCATCCGCGTGCCCTGCCATGGTCGAGGAACTACATGTACGGGAAAACACCGCGCTCAGGCTGAGAACGGCTTATGAAGTATCGCCGGGGCGCCGCGGCGGCGCCCCGTTCAAGGTCCTGTTACTTCAGCCGTGCGCTGTGCATCTTGCGGAACTTGACCACCTTCGGTTCCACCACGAACGCGCAATAGCCCTGCAGCGGATGCTGGGCAAAGTAATTCTGGTGATAGTCCTCGGCCTTGTAGTAAGGCTGCGCCGGCGACAGCTCGGTCACGATCGGCGCATCCCAGACGTGCGCCATTTCAGCGATCACCTGGCGCGCGGTCGCTTCCTGTTCCGGCGACTGGAAATAGATCACCGAGCGGTATTGCGTGCCCGTGTCGTTGCCCTGGCGGTTGAGCGTGGTGGGGTCGTGGATCGTGAAGAAGATCTCCAGGATGTCGCGGTAGCTGATCACCTCCGGATCGAACTCCAGGCGCACCACTTCCGCGTGGCCGGTCGTGCCCGAACACACCTGCTCATACGTCGGGTCCGGCTGCTGGCCGCCCGTGTAGCCCGACTCGACCTTGTTGACACCCTTCACCTCGAGGTACACGGCTTCCGTGCACCAGAAACACCCGCCGCCCAGCACGGCGATTTCGCTCTGCGCCATACGATCCTCACTGTTCAATGATGCCTACTGTAACGCAATTGGCAAAACGCCGCCGCCCGCAGGAAATATTTCCCTAAACCGGGGTCTGACCCCGGTTTAGGGAAATATCTTGCAATCGTGCAATCGCTTTCCGGCGCCGCGCTCGGCTTGCGCAAACTTTGGCATAATGCCCGGATGAATACCAGTTCCCCCCGCGCCGCCACGCCCGCTTTCGACAGTGGGCATTTCCGGCAGGCGCTGTCGCAATTCGCCACCGGCGTTACCGTCATCACTACCCGGCTGGCGGACGGTACCTTTCGCGGCCTGACGGCCAGTTCGTTCAATTCGGTGTCGCTCGATCCGCCGCTGGTGCTGTGGAGCCTGAAGTCGCAGGCGTCCAGCATGCCGGTCTTTTCAGGCAATTCGCACTACGTGATCAATATCCTGGCGGCCGACCAGGCGCACCTGGCCAAGCTGTTCTCGACCCGCACGGAAGATCCGTTCGGCCAGGTCGAGTTCGATCTGTCGCGGACCGGCCATCCGGTGCTGAAGGGGTGCACGGCCTGGTTCGAGTGCCACAACCGCAGCCGCTACCCGGAAGGCGATCACGTGATCTTCGTCGGCGAAGTGGAGCATTGCGAAGTCAACCCGCGCGAACCGCTGGTGTTCCATGCCGGCCGCCTGGGCGGCCTGCACATGCCGGCCTGACTCAGGCCCGCTGCTTCACCCGCGCTACTGCGTGGCCAGCCGCGCCAGGATCGCGTACAGCGCCTTCGGGTGGACCGGCTTGACGAGGTGTTCGTCGAAACCGGCTTCCAGTGCCCGCGCACGATCCTGTGGCGTGCCGTAGCCTGTGATGGCGACGATGCAGGCCCTGGCCGTTTCGGGCAGCTGGCGCAGGCGGCGCACCAGTTCGTAGCCATCCATGCCCGGCAGCCCGATATCGACGAACAGCAGTGCCGGCGGGCTCGCCACCACTGTGCCCAGCGCCTGCCGGGCATCGCCGCACACCGCCACCGAGTGCCCGGCCGTTTCCAGCAGCAGCGCCAGCATCTGCGCCGCGTCGGCATTGTCGTCCACCACCATCAGGTGGCGCCGCCTGGCACCGCGTGCTTCCTCGCCATCGCCATCGCCAGCGCCTGGCCCGGCCCCTTCCGGCCGCTCCACGCGCGGCAGGCAGACCGTGAAGCGGCTGCCCTGCCCGGCACCGGCGCTGTACGCCGTCACGTGGCCGCCCTGCAATTCGATCAGCGTCTTCGCCAGGGCAAGTCCCAGGCCAAGGCCGCCCTGGGAGCGGTCCGGCGAGCGCTCGGCCTGCGTAAACAGGTCGAACACGTGCGGCAGCAGGCCGGGGGCGATGCCGATGCCGTTGTCTTCGACGGTGGCACGCACTTCCCGCTCATCCGTTGTCACCCGCACGGCCACGTCGCCCCCTTCCGGCGTGTAGCGCGCGGCGTTGTTGAGCAGGTTCGACAACACCTGGATCAGGCGCGTGCGGTCGCCGTTGACCCATGGCCGTGCATCCGGCAGCTCGACGGTCACGCGGTGCCGCCTGGCCTGCATCAGCGTGCCCGCCTGCTCCACGGCGTCGGCCACCACGGCACCGAAGTCGAGCGTTTCACGCCGCAGCGTCACCAGGCCGCGGGTCACGCGCGACACGTCGAGCAGGTCGTCGACCAGCTTGGTCATGTGCTCGACCTGCCGCGTGATGACGGCGCTGGTCTTGGCGATGCGCGCGGCGTCCGGCGTGCCGAGCCGCAGCAGTTCGGCGGCGGCGCCGATCGGCGCCAGCGGGTTGCGCAGTTCGTGCGCCAGCATGGCCAGGAATTCGTCCTTGCGCGAGTTCGCCTCCCGCAGCGCACGCATCGCCAGCACGGCGGCGGTGACGTCGCTGCCTTCGACGAAGATGCCGTAGACAGCGCCGCGATGGTCGCGGATCGGCTGGTAGATGAAGTTGACGAAGCGCTCTTCGAGTTCGGTGTCCGGCCGCCGCCGCAGCAGTACCGGCATCTCATGCCCGACATGCGGCTCGCCGGTGCGGTAGACCTGGTCCAGCAGCTCGATGAACCCCTGGTCGCGCACCTCCGGCAGTACTTCGGCAACGGCGTGCCCGACGATGTCGCCGCGCCCCACCAGCCGCAGGTAGGCATCGTTGGCGATCTCGAACACGTGGTGCGGTCCCAGCACGACCGCGAGAATGCCGGGCGCCTGCTGGAACAGCAGCCGCATCCGCCCGATTTCCTCGGCACGGTGGCGCTCCGACAAGACCTGTTCGGTAGTCTCGGTGCAAGCGCAGAACACCCCGGCCACGCTGCCATCCTCGTCGCGCATCGGCGAATACGAGAACGTAAACCACGTATCCTCGTCGTAGCCCTTGCGGTGCATCTTCAGGAGCAGGTTCTCGTGGTAGGTGGCGCGGCCCGCCATCGCTTCGTCCACGATCGGCGAGATATCGTGCCAGATATCGGCCCACACCTGGCAAAACGGCCGACCCAGTGCCTGCGGGTGCTTGCGGCCGAGAATATCCACGTACGCGTCGTTGTACAGGAATGCCAGCTGCGGCCCCCAGGCCGCGAACATGGGGAACTTAGAGTTCAGCATCAGGCTGACCACGGTACGCAGCGCCAGCGGCCAGCGTTCCGGTGGCCCGAGCGGCGACATCGACCAGTCATGGCCGCGCATCAATGCGCCCACCATGCCGCCCTCGGTGAGGAACGCTGCGGGATTGCGGGGCATGCGGGGGACTCTCCTGTCGATACTTGTTTGCGGCAAGTATAGCGAAGGGGGCGTCGGCATGGCGCCGCCATTCCCGGAATGCAAAAAAACCGGCGCGAGGCCGGCTTCCAGGTGGGGCCAACGGACGCGTCAGAACCTGAATGTGACGCCCAGGTTGACGGCCACCGGATCCAGCTTCATTGCCTGCGTCTGGCCGGTCGAATAGGTGGCCGTGGTGCGCAGCCTCGTCTTGATCACGCCGCCGTCGAGCGACCAGCGTTCGCTCAGGCGGAAGCTGGCGCCGAGCTGCGCGCTTGCCGCCCATTTCGATTCCAGCGAGAACGTGGAGGACGGCCCGCCCGTGTTCAGGATCGCCGTCAGCTGCGCCGATCCGCGCTCGCGGCGGAAGTACGCGTAAGTCACGCCCAGGCCCACGTACGGCCGGAACACGGCGTCCGGCCCGAAGAAACGGTATTGCGCGAACAGCGTGGGCGGCAGCACGTCCACCGTGCCCAGCTGGCCGGTACCGGCGATCGCATCGGCGCCGAACAGCGTGTGGCGGTAGGGCGCCCCCAGGTCCAGCTCGGCCGCGACATGGTCGGTGATGAAATAGGCCAGGTTCAGGATCGGCTTCGTGTCCGAGTTGACGTCCGCCTTCGTGTTCGGCAGTGCCGGTGCCGACACGTTGCCACTTTCCACCTTTGGCGTGATCCTGTTGACGCCGACCTTCACGGTCCAGTCGCCCTTTGCCTGCGCCGCGGCGCCGCCAGCGCCGGCAAGCATGGTGGCCAGGGTGGCGGAAAGGGCGAGCAGCTTCACAACGGTGCTGGTATTTTTCATGTTTTTTCTCCGTTTGCTCACAGCCAGCCCTTGGTCACCAGCGCCTTCGAAACGAAGCGCGCCAGCAGCAGGTTGTTGAATGGCGTGGGGTGCACTTCATCGGCGAACGAGTAATGGCTCACGTCGCCCGACTTCAGGCTGGCAGCCGTGCAACCCAGCGAGCTGGCCAGCGGATTCTTCGCCGAGGCCAGGTCGCAGGCCGGTTCGGACACGTTGGTCAGGCCATACGGTCCCGGATTGGTCGCCTGGTCGTGGCTGACGGCATACACGTCGACGATCAGCACCTTGCTCTCGGACGCCAGCGCGGACGTCAGCTGCGCATTGAACGCCTGCACCATCGTATCGATCAGCGCGCGCACATTGGCGTCGCGCGAGCGGCCGGCCGGCGTGCTGGCCACATCCGGCAGGTTGTTGACGACCACGTAATTGGCACCGTTGCCCAGCAGTTGGGACTTGACCAGCGCGGCCAGTTCGGCACCGGCGGTACCCAGTGCGGCCACCATGGCCGGCGCCTGCGCCGTCACGTAATCGGCACCGGCCTTCGCCCCGGCCGTGGAGGCCGCGGTCGTGGCCGTGCCGACGATGGCGGCGATGCTGGCCGGTGCCGTCGTGTTGCCGGCCTGGACCGCCGCAACGACGGCCGCCTGCACGATCGACGCCTGCGTGCTGCCACTGCGCGCGCTCTCGGTGGCGATGGCCAGGCCGATCGCCGGCGCGGCGCTGGCAGGATTCGTGGCGCCGGCCGCCAGTTGCGTGGCAAGGCTGGTGCCGAATGCCTGCTGGCCAGCCGTGGTGCCGGCTGCCGTGGCACCGGCGGACAGCTGGGCCAGGTTGACGAGCACGTCGTTCCCGCCGGCCATCACGAACACCACTTCATCGCCCTTGAACTTGCCGCCCGTCTTCGCCAGGTGGTTCTGCACCTGCGTGACGACGGGCACCGTCAGCGCGCCGAGCGGGCTGCCGGTCAGTTTGTGGCCGGCGCCGACCGGGTTGGTGACGCGGGCGCCACCCTGCGCATAGCTGAAACACCCGGCATGGTTGACGACCGGGACCGAGAAGCCGCGGGCGGCGTCGCCATCGAGGCCGGTCTGGGCCGGGCACGGCGCCGGCAGGCCGAACTGCGCCGCCATCAATTCCGTCCAGTTCTTGCCTGTCAGGGCCGGGTTGACCGAGGTGCTGTCGCCGTTGACGGTGTACTTGCCGCCGCCCAGCGCCTTGACGGTGCCGACGCTGTAGCTGCCCACGTCGGACAGGCTGTCGCCGAAGCTGACCTGCGACGCGAACTTGACCCTGTTGACCTGGGCGCCAGGCTGGGGATCGCCGCTGCCGCCGCCGCAGGCGGCCAGGATGGCGCCGGCCACTACGGCCAGCGCGAATTTCATTTGGCGCATCATGTCTCCTGGTTTGATGTTATTTTTTTAATAGTACGCATGTACTATTGTGCCCCGCCAATATGCCAGCCGGGGCCGTCGCAGCACAAGGAGAAATTGGCGAAAACAACACTGCTGGCGTGCTACCGATGCCTGGCGGCCCGGCGCTGGAGCATGCCCGCGGGCATGCCGCGGCTGCAGGTCAGCCGGCCAGGAAGCGGTCGACGATGCCGGCCGAGCCGAAGGCGGCGCGGCGCAGGCGGTCGTTGATGCCGAGCCAGGCGTCGTGCTGCGGCGGGGTCTCGACGAGGATCAGTTCCACGCCGGCACGGTCCATCGTGCGCAGCGCGGCGTACAGGCCGAAGGCGTAGCCGGCCGGATCGCCCGGCAGCAGTTCCTGCGCGCTGGCCTGCACCAGCATCGGCGAATAGCGGATCACGGCGACACGTCGACCACGGCCGGCCAGGGTCGTCAGCAGCCCCGGCAGCCGGCCCGTGTCGGCCAGGGCGACGGGAGCCTTCGGCGCGTAATGCGATTCCAGCGTGCCCGATGCGCGCGGCGCGGCGGCATCCGGCGCGGCGGGCATGGCGCCGATGACGGCGGCGATCTCGGCGGCGCCGATATGGCCGGGCCGCAGCAGCACCGGGCCATGCGTGGCCAGGCGCGACAGGTCGACGATCGTCGATTCGATGCCGACCTGGCTGGAGCCGCCATCGAGCACGGCGATGGCACCGGCGCCAACCTCCTGATGGAACTCGTCCCGCACGTGCTGTGCGGTGGTCGGGCTGACGTTGCCGAATTTATTGGCCGACGGCGCGGCGACCCCACCCTTGCCGCCCTTGAAGGCGGTCAGCAGCGCCATCGCCACCGGATGCGACGGGCAGCGGATGCCCACCGTGTCCTGCCCGCCGGAGACGGCATCGGGAATGTGGGCGTTGCGCCGGACGATCATCGTCAGCGGACCGGGCCAGAAAGCCTGCGCCAGTTTTCTCGCCTCGTCCGGCAGATCTGCCGCCCAGTAATCGAGATCGGCGCCGGGCGCCACATGCACGATCACCGGATGGTCCTGCGGCCGGCCCTTCGCCGCGTAGATGGCGGCAACCGCGGCCGGGTTTTCCGCGTCGGCACCGAGGCCGTACACGGTCTCGGTGGGAAACGCCACCAGCTCGCCCGCTTGCAGGCGCGCGGCGGCGTCGAGGATCGCCTGCTCCGTCACGGCGCGATACCCAGGATGGCGCAGGCGGCAACGAGCTGCTGCCGGGCTTCCGCCAGCGTGGGCGCGACGAACGTGATGTGGCCCATCTTGCGGCCCGGACGCGGATCGTCCTTGCCGTACAGGTGCAGGCAGGCGCCCGGCAACGCGACGATCCTGTCCCACGCCGGTTCGCTCTGGCTCTCGCCGTCGAACCACACGTCGCCCAGGATGTTCAGCATCACGGCCGGCGAATGCTGGCGCACGTCGCCCAGCGGCAGCTTCGCCATCGCCCGCACCTGCTGCGCGAACTGGCTCGTCACGCACGCGTCGATCGTGTAGTGCCCGCTGTTGTGCGGCCGCGGCGCCATTTCGTTGACGACCAGGGTGCCGTCGGCAAGCACGAAGAACTCGATGCACAGCACGCCGACGTAGCCCAGCTCGGCCACGATCGCGCGCGCCGCGTCCTGCGCCTTGCGAGCGCTATCGGCGGACACGTTCGGCCCCGGCACCGTGGTGGTGAACAGGATGCCGTCGCGGTGCACGTTCTCGGCGATCGGGTAGACCACCGATTCGCCGTCGGCGCCGCGCGCCGTCAGCACGGAGACTTCATACGCCAGCGGCAGCATCTTCTCGAGCAGGCAGGTCACCTGCCCCATGCCCTCGAACGCGGCACGCACTTCGTCGCGCGACTTCACGCGCACCTGGCCCTTGCCGTCGTACCCCATGCGCACAGTTTTCAGGATGCCGGGCAGCAGGTCATCGGCGATCGCCTCGATGTCTTCCAGCGATGCGATTACCTTGTGCGGCGCCGGCATCACGCCGGATTTCGGTGCGCACGACACGAAGAACGACTTCTCGGCGATACGGTCCTGCGCGACGGAGACACCATGCGCGTCGGGTGCCACGAACACGGCTTGCGCCAGGCGCGACAGGCTGTCCGCCGGCACGTTCTCGAACTCGGTGGTGACGGCTACGCATTGCGCGGCCAGCGCATCGAGGCCGGCGGCATCTTCATAGGCCGCGTTGACCAGCCGCTGGGCGACCTGCCCGGCCGGGCAATCGTCAGCCGGTTCCAGCACCGCCACCTGGTAGCCCATGCTCTGGGCGGCTTGCGCAAACATGCGGCCCAGCTGGCCGCCGCCCATCACGCCCAGCCAGGACTGCGGGGATGCAGTGGGCAAGGCGGGGGAAAATTCAGACTTCACATTACTCATTGACGGGCAGGATCATGGCTTTCGCGGCGGCCGTCTGCTGGGCGCGGAACGCTTCCAGCCGGGCAGCCAGGGCATCGTCGGTGGTGGCGATGATGGCGATGGCGGTCAGGGCGGCGTTGGCGGCACCCGCCTCGCCGATGGCGAACGTGGACACGGGCACGCCTTTCGGCATCTGCACGATCGACAGCAGCGAATCCTCGCCGCGCAGGTACTTCGACGGCACCGGCACGCCCAGCACGGGCACCACGGTTTTCGCCGCGACCATGCCCGGCAGGTGGGCGGCGCCGCCGGCACCGGCGATGATCGCGCGCAGGCCGCGCGAACGGGCCGTTTCGGCATAGGTGAACATCTCGTCCGGCATGCGGTGCGCGGAAATCACCTGCGCTTCGAACGGGATATCGAATTGCTTGAGCATCGACACGGCATGCTGCATCACGTCCCAGTCCGACGAGGAACCCATGATGACGCCGACCAGCGGCTTGGAGTTCGTATCGGCCATCACGCGACCTTCAGCTTCTCGCCCGTCAGGCGCTCGATGGCTTCGAAGTATTTCGCCTGGGTTTTCTCGATGACCTCGGCCGGCAGCGCCGGCGCCGGCGGCGTCTTCTTCCATTCCGTCAGCGTTTCCAGGTAATCGCGCACGAACTGCTTGTCGTACGACGGCGGCGACATGCCCGGCGCATACGAATCGGCCGGCCAGAAGCGCGACGAATCGGCCGTCAGCACTTCATCCATCAGGTGCAGCACGCCGTTCTCGTCCAGGCCGAATTCAAACTTGGTGTCGGCGATGATGATGCCGCGCGTTGCCGCGTAATCGGCAGCGGTTTTATACAGTTCGATGGAGATATCGCGCATTTTCGCGGCCAGTTCGGCGCCGATACGCTCTTCCATCTCGGCAAAACTGATGTTTTCGTCATGCTCGCCCAGGTCGGCCTTGGCGGCCGGCGTAAACAGCGGCTCGGCCAGCTTGTCGGCCTGGCGCAGGCCGGCCGGCAGTTCGATGCCGCAGACGCTGCCGGTCGCCTGGTAATCCTTCCAGCCCGAACCGATGATGTAGCCGCGCACCACGGCTTCCACCAGGATCGGCTTCAGGCGCTTGGCGACGACCGCGCGCCCCTTCACCTGCTCCACTTCCTCCGGGGCCACCACCGATTCCGGCGCCACGCCGGTCAGGTGGTTCGGCACGATGTGGCCGAGCTTCTCGAACCAGAAGTCGCTCATCTGGTTCAGCACCATGCCCTTGCCGGGAATCGGCTCGTTCATCACGACGTCGAAGGCGGACAGGCGGTCGGTGGTAACGATGAGGATCTTGTCGTCGCCAACGGCATAGTTATCGCGGACCTTGCCGTGGCCGAGCAATGGCAGGGAGGAAATGGAGGTCTGGTAGAGGCTTTTCATAGGGGCGATCTTGAATAATTGCCAAGTAATCGGCAATCAATAAGCTATAAAGCAAAACCGGCGGGGAGGAGAAATCTCCCGCCCGCCGATCGAGAGTCTCCGGATCCGAAAATCCGAAAGACAGGATTTTACTTCACTATTTGCGCGAGTTCACCGGCCTTGTAGCGTTCCGCCATCTTTTCCAGCGGGATCGGCTTGATTTGCGAGGCGCGGCCTTCGCAGCCGAATGCCAGGAAACGGGCCTTCACGACTTCTTCCGCAGCCAGGCGTGCCGGCTTCAGGTAGTCGCGCGGATCGAACTTCGACGGGTTCTGGAACAGGTACTTGCGGATCGCCGCCGTCATCGCCAGGCGGATGTCCGTGTCGATGTTGATCTTGCGAACGCCGTGACGGATGCCTTCCTGGATTTCCTCGACGGGCACGCCGTAGGTTTCCTTCATGTCGCCGCCGAATTCGCGGATGATCGCCAGCAGTTCCTGCGGTACCGACGAGGAACCGTGCATCACCAGGTGCGTATTCGGGATGCGCGCGTGGATTTCCTTGATGCGGTCGATCGCCAGGATGTCGCCGGTCGGCTTGCGGGTGAACTTGTAGGCGCCGTGCGAGGTGCCGATGGCGATGGCCAGCGCGTCGCACTGGGTGCGCTGGACGAAGTCGGCGGCCTGGGCCACGTCCGTCAGCAACTGCTCGCGGGTCATCGTGCCGTCCGCGCCGTGGCCGTCTTCCTTGTCGCCCTTCATCGTTTCGAGCGAACCCAGCACGCCCAGCTCCGCTTCGACGGTCACGCCGATCGAGTGCGCGAATTTCACCACTTCACGCGACACGTCCACGTTGTATTCATAGGACGCGACCGACTTGCCGTCCGCTTCCAGCGAACCGTCCATCATGACGGACGAGAAGCCGGAACGGATCGCGGCCATGCAGACCGCCGGCGACTGGCCGTGATCCTGGTGCATCACCACAGGGATGTGCGGGTAGGCTTCGATGGCCGCGTCGATCAGGTGGCGCAGGAAGGCTTCGCCGGCATATTTACGGGCGCCGGCCGAGGCCTGCATGATCACCGGGCTGTTGACGGCATCGGCGGCAGCCATGATGGCCTGCACCTGCTCCAGGTTGTTGACGTTGAATGCCGGAAGGCCATAGCCGTTTTCGGCGGCATGGTCCAGCAGCTGACGCATGGATACGAGAGACATGGTAATACTCCAAACAAATAAAAACCTGTGTGGAGAGACGGGAGGACCGCGGGGAGGACTGCGCGCGCTGGGGGGCAATCCTGGCTGCTGCCTGGCGTCTCTCCTGAATTCTTTAGGAGAACTCTCCTACTTTGACGATCTTCAGTGCATTGGTGCCGCCCACCTGGCCCATCGGCTCGCCCCAGGTGACGACGATCATGTCGCCCTTCTTGGCGATGCCGTATTCGACCAGCAGTTCCTCGGCCTGTTTCAGCACTTCGCTGCTGGTGCCCTGCTGCAGCAGATAGTGCGCGCGCACGTTGCGGAAGATCGACACCTTGCGCTGCGTGGTCACGCTCGGCGTCAGCGCGAAGATCGGCGTATCGATATTGTGGCGGCTCATCCACAGCGGCGTGGAGCCCGACTCGGTCAGCGCCACGATCGCCTTCACGCGCAGGTGGTGCGCGGTGAACAGCGCGCCGTAGGCGATCGACTGGTCGATGCGGGAAAAACGCACGTTCAGGAAATCGGCATCGAGCTTATTGTATTCGGACTGCTCGGCGTCCACGCACACGGCGGCCATCATCTCGACGGTCTCGACCGGGTAGCGGCCGGAAGCCGTTTCGGCGGAGGTCATCACCGCATCGGTGCCGTCCAGCACGGCATTGGCCACGTCCGACACTTCGGCGCGGGTCGGCACGGCGTTGAAGATCATCGATTCCATCATCTGCGTGGCGGTGATGGCGAACTTGTTCGACTCGCGCGCCATGCGGATCATGCGCTTCTGCAGCGCCGGCACGGCGGCATTGCCCACTTCCACGGCCAGGTCGCCACGGGCGACCATGATGCCGTCGGAAGCATTGAGGATTTCCTGCAGCGCCGGAATCGCTTCGGCGCGCTCGATCTTGGCGATCATCTGCGGCTTGTGGCCGTACGGCTCGCCGGCGATATTGGCCAACTGGCGCGCCATCGCCATGTCGGTGGCGCTTTTCGGGAACGAGATGGCCAGGTAGTCGGCCTGGAAGCTCATCGCGGTCTTGATGTCTTCCATGTCCTTCGCGGTCAGCGCCGGCGCCGTCAGGCCGCCGCCCTGGCGATTGATGCCCTTGTTGTTCGACAGTTCGCCGCCGATCTTGACCGTGGTGTGGATCTCGTGGCCATGGATGCGGTCGACCACCAGCACGATCAGGCCGTCGTTCAGCAGCAGCACGTCATTGCCGCGCAGGTCGTTCGGCAGCGCCTTGTAGTCGAGGCCCACGCGTTCCTGGTTGCCCAGCTCGCCGTTCTCGCCCCATTTCGCGTCGAGGATGAACTTGTCGCCGTTGACCAGGTCGATCTTGCCGCCTTCGAACTTGCCGACACGGATCTTCGGGCCCTGCATGTCCGCCATGATCGCGACTTCCCGGCCGCATTCCGCTGCGGCCTGGCGCACGAGGTTGGCGCGATCGATGTGATCCTGGGCCTTGCCGTGCGAGAAGTTCAGCCGCACCACGTCCACGCCTGCCCGGATCATCCGGATCAGAACGTTCAGGTCGGTGGAAGCGGGGCCGATGGTTGCGACGATTTTGGTGCCACGAGACATTGCGGATTCCTCGAAGAATGGGTCGATCAGGTGTAGGTCGATCGAGTGGGGACCGATCGGTTCAAGTCGTTCAAAGTGAAAAGCGCAGCGACGGTGCGCTGCGCTTCTTCATTTACTTGCTGCCTTGCTCGGCTGAGCGAGACGCCAGGATTTCCACCGCCGGGAGGGTTTTGCCTTCGAGGAATTCCAGGAAGGCGCCGCCGCCGGTGGAGATATAACCAATTTTATCGGTAATGGCGTATTTTGCAATCGCCGCCAGCGTATCGCCGCCGCCGGCGATCGAGAAGGCCTTCGAACCGGCGATCGCCAGCGCCAGCGTTTTCGTGCCTTCGCCGAACTGGTCGAATTCGAACACGCCGACCGGACCGTTCCAGACGATGGTGCCGGCCGCGGCGATCTGCCCGGCCAGCATCTGGGCCGTTTTCGGGCCGATATCGAGGATCATGTCGTCGTCCGCCACGTCCGCCACGTCCTTGACGGTGGCGGCGGCGGTCGGCGAGAACTCCTTGGCGCACACCACGTCGACGGGAATCGGCACCTGCGCGCCGCGCTTGGCCATCATGTCGATGATGGCCCTGGCTTCTTCCACCAGGTCGGGCTCGGCCAGCGACTTGCCGATCTTCAGGCCGGCGGCCAGCATGAACGTGTTGGCGATGCCGCCGCCCACGACCA
Source organism: Pseudoduganella sp. jia 9 (assembly GCF_055502615.1). Classification (NCBI taxonomy): domain Bacteria; kingdom Pseudomonadati; phylum Pseudomonadota; class Betaproteobacteria; order Burkholderiales; family Oxalobacteraceae; genus Pseudoduganella; species Pseudoduganella sp. jia 9. The sequence goes on from NZ_JBUPWE010000005.1 coordinate 223,468, forward strand.
GGTTGTCGACCTTGTCGGCCAGCGATTTCAGGATCGACAGCTTGGACGAGACCTTCGAGCCGGCAACGATCGCCAGCAGCGGCCGGGCCGGCGCACCCAGCGCCTTGCCCAGTGCATCGAGTTCGGCGGCCAGCAGCGGGCCGGCAGCGGCGACCGGTGCGAACTTGGCGATGCCGTGCGTGGAAGCCTCGGCGCGGTGGGCGGTGCCGAAGGCGTCGTTCACGTAGACGTCGCACAGCTTCGCCATCTTCTGCGCCAGTTCGTCGGCGTTTTTCTTTTCGCCCTTGTTGACGCGCACGTTCTCCAGCAGCACGACCTGGCCATCCTGCAGGTTCTCCAGGCCGGTACCGTCGACCCAGCCCTGCTTCAGTTCGACCGGCTGGCCGAGCAGCTCGGCCAGGCGCGCGGCGACCGGCGCCAGGCTGTCTTCCTGCTTGAACTCGCCTTCGGTCGGACGACCCAGGTGGGACGTGACCATGACCTTCGCGCCAGCCTTGACGGCGGCCTGGATCGCCGGAACGGAAGCGCGGATGCGCGTATCTTCGGTGATATTGCCGGCATCATCCTGCGGCACGTTGAGGTCGGCGCGAATGAACACCCGCTTGCCTTGCAGCGCGTTTTGCGCGATCAGATCCTGGAGACGAATGAAGGACATGGCTTCCAAAGGGACAGTGGTAGAAAGAACACTATTTTACCGCATGCCCGGGGTGGCAAGACCTTATTAGGATAAATGTAACAACCGTAGAGCGGTGAAGAACAGCATGCCGACCACGATCGTCTCGAGCATGCGGCGGCGCCAGGCGAACCACGCCACCGAAGCGATGCCGGCTACGAGCCTGGCATTGCCGGGGTCGAGATGGACGACGCCGGCGCCATCGAGCAGCAGGTCCGGCGCGATGATGGCCGCCAGCGCGCACGACGGCGCATAGCGCAGCATTTCCTGCACCCGCGGCGGGATCGTGACCTTGTGGCCCACCAGCCAGAAGCCGCTGCGCGTCAGCGCGGTGGCGATCGCCAGCGAGACGATGACGATCCAGATTTCCAGGTCAGACATGGTTGGCCTCGCTGCTTTCCTTGCGTTTTGCCCGGCGCCTGTCACCGGTTTCCTCGACCACCATCGCGGTCACCATCCCCACCACCACCGCGGCGAGCAAGCCCAGCTTGTAAGGCAGGCCGGTCGCCAGCACGGAGACGGCGGCGGCCACCAGCACGCCGCACAGCGCTGGCTTGCTGGCAACCATCGGCACCAGGATGCAGACAATCGCCAGCGTGCCGGCAAATCCCAGGCCCCACTCGGTGGGCACGGCATTGCCGAGGAAAATGCCGACGATCGAGCCGATCTGCCACGCCGCGCAATTCGGGTACAGCAAGCCCTTCAGGAACGACACCTTGCCGGGCGCGGGGTCGGGATCGGGATAGCGCTGCAGGTACAGGGCCACCGAGATGTCGCCCGACACGAAGCCGAGGCCCAGGCGCTTGTGCCAGGGCAGCGAGGCGAAGTGCGGGGCGAGCAATACCGAAAAGATGACGAAGCGCAGGTTGATCACCAGCGCAGTCACGAAGATCACCCAGACCGGCGCGTTGGCGGCGATCAGCGGCAGCGCCGCCAGCTGGGCGGAACCGGCAAACACCAGCAGGGTCATGCCCAGGGCCTGCGGGATCGTCAGGCCGGACTTGATCATCGCCACGCCGACCACCACGCCCCACGCTGCGATGCCGAACAGGGTCGGCAGGCCGGTGCGGAAACCGTCGCGCCAGGCAGCGGCGTCGTGGGTGGCGAAGTCCTGGTTGCTCATGTGGTGTAATCGCCACACATTGCAAACTTGCTGGCGGCCCGGGCTTTGATTGGATGGAAGATACTCTGGAATAAGCGCGACATTGTACTGGCGATTCTTCCGGCACGCCCGAATCCGTTAAAATCGTGCTTTTTGAACTCCGGAGCACCAGAAGATGACCCAAGCCACCACGCCAGTCGAACTCGAAGGTAAGGACCTGCCGGCATACTGCCCGAACCCGGCCATGCCGCTGTGGTCCTCGCACCCGCGCGTGTTCCTGGATTTCGCCAAGAACCAGGAAGCGAAGTGCCCCTATTGCGGCACCACGTATCGCCTGAAGCCCGGCACGGTCGTCGGTCACCACTAAGATAACCATTTCATTCGGGGCGGAGGCGCCATGAAGAAAAAGCAGCATAACGGCAGCCCCGCCGAGGTCGAAGCGGCCTTCTACGACGCGCTGAACCGGGCCGACGTGGATGCGCTGATGGCGCTGTGGGCGGACGACGAGGAAATCGTCTGCGTTCACCCGAACGGCACCCGGCTGCTCGGCCACCGCGCCATCCGTGCATCGTGGGAAGTCCTGCTGGAACACGGCGGCCTGCATATCCTGCCTTCGCAACTGCACGAAATGCACAACCTGATGAGCGCCGTGCACACCGTCGTCGAAGGCGCCACCGCCGCCACCGGCGAGCCGCAACACCTGGTGGCCACCAACGTCTACGTGAAAACGCCGAAAGGCTGGCGCATGGCCGTCCACCACGTCTCGGTTGCTCCCGGCCCCGTGCCGACCGACGCGCCCAGCCAGGTCTTGCACTAACAAAAAACTGGGGACGTACCCCTGTTTTCAGGAAATTTTTACCTGGACCGGACCGCGCGCTCTGCGTCGAGCCGCCCTTTTCCTGCAAACAAGGGTACGTCCCCAGTTTTGCCTGCAAACAAGGGTACGTCCCCAGTTTTGTCACGATGAACTATTCCGCGCCCTTCTGGCTGCCCAACGGCCACTTCCAGACGATCTACCCGGCCAAGTGCATCCCGAAGCCGGCGGTGCGGTTTCGCCGCGAGCGCTGGGAGACGCCGGATGGCGATTTCATCGATGTCGATTTCGTCGACGGCGCCCCCGGCCAGCCGTTCGTCGTGCTGTTCCACGGCCTGGAAGGCTCGTCCGACAGCCATTATTGCCGCGCGCTCGGCAAGGAACTGATGGACCGCGGCTGGTCTGGCGCCATCCCCCACTTCCGCGGCTGCTCGGGCGAGGCCAACCTGGCCCCGCGCTTCTACCACTCCGGCGATGCGGCCGAGGTGGACTGGGTGCTGCGCCGCCTGCACCAGCGCGCGACCGGCAGGTTCTACGCTTGCGGCGTGTCGCTGGGCGGCAATGCGCTGCTGCGCTGGCTGGGCGAATCGCAGCACGCGGCGGAATTCGTCGAAGCCGCGGTGGCCGTCTCCGCGCCGCTCGACCTGGCGCGCGGCGGCGAGGCACTGGGACGCGGCTTCAACCGCCTCTACCAGCGCATGTTCCTGCAGACGCTGAAACCGAAATGCGCGGCCAAGCTGGCGCATTTCCCCGGCCTGTTCGACCTCGATGCGATGCATGCCGCGCGCGACCTCTACACATTCGACAACGTGGTCACCGCGCCGCTGCACGGCTACCGCGATACCGACGATTACTGGAACCGCGCCAGCGCGAAGCACGTGCTGGGCGACATCACCGTGCCCACGCTCGTGCTGAACGCGCTGAACGATCCTTTCCTGCCCGGCATCCACCTGCCGCGCCGGGCGTCGACACACGTGGTGCTCGACTACCCCGAAGAAGGCGGCCACGTGGGCTTTGCCACCGGCCGCCTGCCCGGTTCGCTGATGTGGCTGCCGCGCCGGATGATGCATTTCCTCGAGGGCGGCCACAGCATCGGCGCGCCGCAAACGGCCCCGTTGTGCGAAGCTTGAGACATGGATGATATTGTCAAACAGGCCATGGTCAAATGGCCGAACGTGCCGCACTGCTACGGCTGGCTGGCGCTGGACGCGCGCGGCAACTGGCGCATGCGCGACGACAACGCGCAGCGCCTCGGGCTGCCCGGCGACAAGCTGGCGAATGCCGCGCTGGTCGGCTTCATAGCCCGCAATTACCAGCGCGATGAACGGGGTTGCTGGTATTTCCAGAACGGCCCGCAGCGCGTGTACGTGAACCTGGAAACCACGCCGTTCGTTGCCCGCACCGATCCCGCCCACGGCTTCGTGCTGCACACGGGTGCGCCCCTGGACAACATCGAGGCGGCATTCATCACCGAGGCGGGCGAGCTGATCCTGCAAGCCGGGGACATCGTCGCCCAGCTGGACGACCGGGACGTCGCCCAGGCGCTGGGTGCCGTCCAGGCGGCCGGCGAACCGCTTGGCGATGACGCGCTATTGGCCTGGCTGGAAGGCGGCTCGCTGGCCGCCCCGGCCGCATTGCAGGTCAGCGGCAGTTGCGTGCCGTTGCAGAAAACGGATCGCGACGCTGTAGCGGATCGGTTCGGCTTCCGGAAAGTGCCCACGCCGGCCGGGTAACGGGGCAGTCTTCGTCGGCCTTGTCCGCGCCGTTGCGGCCGAACGGATCGTCCCTGGCAGTGCCAGTACCCGTGCCAGTACCCGTGCCAGTGCCGGCGGCGCCGGCGCTGACGCGGAACGATGCGCTGCCGAAGTCCTTGTCCTTCTTCTCGCCCATCGCCTCGCGCCGCCGGGCCTGCCATTCGCGCTCGCGCGCATCGATCACCGCGTGTTCATAGAACGACGCATCGGCCGACTTGCGCGCCAGTTGCAGCTGGTCGAGCGCGGCCATCGTGCCGCCCAGCAGCGCATACGATTCGGCCAGCGCGATGTGCTGCAGCGCGATCTTGCCCATCTTCGAATACGCCTGCGCCAGCAGGTCCTGCAGTTCCGGCTCGCTGCGGTATTGCTGGAGCTGGTCGCGCAGGAAGCGCTCGGCCTGCTCCGGCTTGCCGCCCTTGATCAGCGCATCCGCATATTGCCAGACGATGCCGCGCGATAGCGGGTACCTGGCATGTGCTTCCTCGCCTTCGGCGATGGCCTGGGCCAGCACGGCGGGGTTCTTTTCCTGGTCGACCTTGATTTCCAGCGAGGTGTACGCAAGGATACTTGCCGAGATGCCCTTCGGCAGTGGCGAGCTGAAGGCGCCGGGCGCGGGCGGGCGCTCGACCGTCGCGCGGGCCTTGTCGAGCCAGTCCTCGGCGCCCTTGTAGTCGTCGCGCTGCAATGCCAGGAACGCCATGCCGTACTGGCCGGCGGCGATCTCGTGGCGGCTTTGCTGCGCCATCTGGTTGCGGAAGAATTCCTCCGACTGCGCATAGCCCTTGGTCGACTGGTCCTGCAGCACGCGGGCGCGCGAGCGGACGAGGAAGAAATCGAGCGCATCGACCCGCTGCCGGTAAGGCGCTTCGCGGATGCGGGCCTGGATGTCGGCGATCCGCTCGGTCGTCAGCGGGTGGCTCATCAGCCATGGCATCGAGGTGTCGTACATCTTCGTCGCATTCTGCATGCGCTGGAAGAAAGCCACCATGCCGGTGGTCTCGTAGCCAGCCGCGCCCATGATCTGGAAGCCCACGCGGTCCGCCTCGCGCTCCGCCTCGCGGCCGAAGTTCAGCTGGCGCTGGATCGCCACGCCCTGCCCGCCCATCATCACGCCCATCGCCGCATCCGGACTGTCCTTGGCGACCAGCGCGGCCAGGATCATTGCGGCCAGCGGGATCAGCGCATCGGTTTTCTGCTCGCCCAGCTGCCGGGCGATGTGCCGCTGCGCCACGTGACCGATCTCGTGCGACAGCACCGAGGCCAGCTCCGATTCCGACTGCGCGGCCAGCAGCAGCGCCGAGTGCACGCCGATGAAGCCGCCCGGCAGCGCGAACGCGTTCTGCATCGGATCGCGCACGGCGAAGAAGAAGTAATCGTAGTTCGCTTCGCCGCGCGCACCCGGCCGGGCCGATACCAGCGTATTGCCCAGGTTGTTCAGGTAATCGATGATCGGCGGATCGGCGAGATAATCGCGGTTGAAGCGGATATCGCGCATGATCTCCTCGCCCAGCTTGCGCTCGATGACCGGCGACAGGGCCTCGCGCGACGTGTCGCCCAGGCTTGGCAGGCTCGGCACGTTGGTCGGCGATTGGGCCTGCGCGGCGGGAACGATGGACGACACTGCAAGCGAAACAGCGAGGGACAGCAGGAAACGGCGGGGGAATCGAATGGCATTCACGGTGCTATGATACCTGTTCTATATAAGTAACTCGGTTCTCCGCATGTCCGAACTCACCCATTTCGATACCGCCGGCCAGGCCCATATGGTCGACGTCGGCGCCAAGGCCGAAACCCACCGCATCGCTGTCGCTACCGGCAGTATCCGGATGAAACCGGAAACGCTGGCCATCATTCTATCGGGAACCGCGAAGAAAGGTGACGTCCTCGGCATCGCCCGCATTGCCGCCATCATGGGCGCCAAGCGTACCAGCGACCTGGTGCCGCTGTGCCACCCACTGGCGCTGACCCGCGTGACCGTGGATTTTGAAACCGACGAAGCCGCTTCGACGGTGCATTGCCGGGCGCAGGTGGAAACCTACGGCAAGACCGGCGTCGAGATGGAGGCGCTGACCGCCGTGCAGGTGGGGCTGTTGACCGTGTACGACATGTGCAAGGCAGTCGACCGGGGCATGGTGATGACGGAAATCCGCGTGCGGGAAAAGCATGGCGGCAAGTCGGGCGATTGGTCTTCCACGAGTTAACTGCCGAACCACCGCCGTGTATTAATACGGGCCCATGCATGCCTTGAATAGTTCGAGGTAAATCGCGATCCCCGGTTGTTGCAGTGCGTTCTCTGGACAGGTCCCGGAATGCTTGATCGCTTATCGTTCGTCCGGTATTCTTATTGAAAAGCCAATACCAAGAACCATAAGCGACACCACCAGGAAGACAATGACCGAGCTAACCGATCTCGCCGGCTTCGCCGAGCCTGCCAAAATCCTGATTGAAAAGCTGTCGAACGCGGTGGGAATAATTTTTGAACCCCGGCGAATTACGCGCAAGGCATTGGCGGAGGCCACCGCTGCCGAGACCAAGGCACGCAGCGATATCGCGATTCGCGAAATGCACCTGACGGCGCTTGAAAAAAGGACGATGCAACGGCTATTGTTGCAGGAGACGAGAAAGCAGCAGAACATGGAAGACATCGCTGCCATCGCCGTGGAAGAATTGCCGGCGAACGCCGATCCTTCGACACTGGATGAGGATTGGCTGGCACATCTGTTCGACCGTTGCAGCGGCGTGTCCGAGGAGAAGATGCAGAGAGCTTGGGCCAACCTTCTGGCCCGGGAAGCGACGATCCCAGGATCCTTTTCACGGCAAACGGTCAATATCCTTGCAACATTCGAAAAGGAAGATGCTGAAGTTTTCAGGCGGCTGTCACAGCTCGTCTGGACGGTAAACGGCGATCCTGTCGTCCTCATGTACGACGCCGAGGAAGAGGTGTATTCAAGCGTCGGAATATCGTATGAGCAACTCCTGCGTCTGGAAGAACTGGGCGTGATCGCATACGAGCCTGCATCACCGCGCGGCTTTCGCTTCGAGATGCCTTCTCGCCGCATCACTGTCTCTTATTTCGGCAGCTCGGTGAGTCTGCAACTTCCAGAGGATCGGGAAATTCTTGTTGGACCGGTATCGCTCTCGCGAGCGGGTGAAGAGCTGCTATCCATATGCAAGGCTGACAGAAACGACGATTTTCACCGATACATACTCAGCCATTGGGAATTCCTGGGTTATGCGCCACGGGAACTCGATTAAGGCGTCGAGCTTCGGTGCATCCGTACGCGGCCACTGACTTTGCAATACATTCGTCCGGTGCGAGCCAGGGAGTGATTGCAAAATGAAAATATTTAGGTCATTGCTTGCCGTGAGTGGTATTTAAGGTTTTATAATCGCCGGTAAATTTCCACTTGGAAAATCCATGGCCGGCATTCCATCCTCCGAGACTTCGCCTCAGCAGTACACATTCGAACAAATGAATCTGCAAGTCGGCATGCGGCTGCAGGTCATCACCCATCGTGCGCTGCGTCCGGCGCAGAACTTTTCCAGCGTGATCGGCTGGGTAAAGGATGAATACGTAATCATCAAGATCCCGTTCGAACAGGGGGCGCCGATCGCCTTGTACGAAGGCGACAAGGTGACGCTGCGGGTGTTCTCCGGCGTGAACGTGTGCTCGTTCGACGCCATCGTCGAGCGCATTTTCGGCCGGCCGCTGCTGTATGCCCACATCACATTTCCCAAGCAGATCCATGGTACCAGCCTGCGCATGGCGATGCGGGTCAAGGTGGACATCCCGGCGCAGGTCAAGACTGCCGGAGGGCACGAGCAAGTGGGATTCCTGGTGAACCTCAGTGTTTCCGGCGCGCTGATGAATACGCGGCGGCCGATTCCCGAGGAAGCAGAACCCGTGGTCGTGCAATTCACGCTGCTGACGGAGCCGGACAAGCGGCAGGTGATCATTACCGTCAAGGCATCGGTGCGCAATGTCAGCGCCGCGCATCCGGCAGCCGATGGCCGGCCGACGTATGGCTATGGGATGCAGTTCATCGATGTCGATCCGGCGCACTACATGATGCTGCAGAATTTGACGTACCAGGCGATGATCACGGATCGGCAGAAGATCGTTTGATGCAGGCGTAAAAAAACCGGGCCGAGGCCCGGTTTCGCCATCAGGACCCGGTTTAAGGGGTGGTGCTGGCAGGCGGGGTTACGCTGTTCTTCTTGATTGCCTCAGCCGCGGCGGTGTTACCCACGGTAGTGTCGATCGCCCACGTCATGGCCGAGCCATTTGCGGCCAAGGCCGGCGTGAACGTGATCGTCTCGCCATTGACATCGGTGCCCAGGCCATCTGCGAGCGTCAACACAATCTCACCATCGGTCACGGTTGCGGAAGCCACTTCCTTGGTTGCAGTGAATGCAGTCGTGGCCGGGATACCGCCGCTACCGTTGTCGCACTCGTCCACCGAACCGCCGGCTTCCTGGGCGCACACGGCAACTGCGGTCTTCAGCGAGTCGGCAGCGGAAACGGCATTGGCCATCTTGGCCTTGACGGTGTAGTCGCTGTACGCCGGAATCGCCACCGCTGCCAGGATGCCGATGATCGCCACGACGATCATCAGTTCGATCAGGGTGAAACCGGCTTGGGCTTTCTGGTTCATGGATTTCATGGTGTTGCTCCTTCAGGTAATAAACGAAACGGGTTGGGATGATTGATGTAGAGCAATCCCCGTGCCAGCCCGGTTTGCGCTATTTCCACGCCGAAAATCGCCATCCGTGGCAGTTCCTGCTGGAAATAGTGACAAATTTCGTCAGTATGATGTGCGTAGATTGTCAGTTGCAAGTAGCATCAGCTGACGAATTTTGTCAGCCCAGCCGAAATGCCATGCGCGTGCCCGAAAGCTCCAGCACGTCGCCATCGGCCAGCGCTTGCGGCAGCTTGCCGAGCGGCATGCCGTTCAGCAGCGGCACGCGGTCGCCGTCGGCATGCACGGCGGCGTAGCCGGCTTCGGTGCGGTTGACGGTCACGACCTGCACGCCGGCGCGGCCGAGGCTGGTTTGCGGCTTGTTCAGCTCCAGCAGGCGGCCGGCATTGCTGCCGTTCAGCACTTCGATGCGGGCCGGCGGAATGGGTACCGGCATGGCGGGAATGCCGCTGATCGGCCGGATGCCGTCGGCCACGAAGTCGATCCGGTACCTGGCCAGCTTGAGGATGTCGCCGGGCTGCAGGAAGTGCTTGCCGACACGGTGGCCGTTGACGAAGGTACCGTTGGTCGACTGCAGGTCTTCCAGGAACGAATCGTCGAGGATGGTGGTAATGGCCGCGTGTTCGCCGCTCACGGTCTGGTGTTCGAGCACGATGTCGTTGTGGCCGTGCCGGCCGATCGTCATGCGCTCTTTCGTCAGCTGCACGGTTCTTTCCAGCACGCCGTCGCGCGAGATCAGGATCTTTGCCAACGCATTTCCTCCGAACGTCTTCACCAAAAAACAACGGGGGCCGCAGCCCCCGTCATTATGGAACAACTTGCTGCAATTACAGCATTGCCTTCAGCAGCTTGGCCATCTCGGACGGGTTCTTCGTCACGGTGATGCCGCACTCTTCCATGATTGCCAGCTTGGCTTCGGCGGTGTCGGCACCGCCGGAGATCAGCGCGCCGGCGTGGCCCATGCGCTTGCCCGGAGGAGCGGTAACACCGGCGATGAAGCCGACGACCGGCTTCTTCATGTTGTCCTTGATCCAGCGTGCGGCGTTGGCTTCGTCAGGACCGCCGATTTCGCCGATCATGATGACCGCGTCGGTGTCCGGATCGTCGTTGAACATGCGCATCACGTCGATGTGCTTCAGGCCGTTGATCGGGTCACCGCCGATGCCCACGGCCGACGACTGGCCCAGGCCCAGCGCGGTCAGCTGGCCAACGGCTTCGTACGTCAGCGTGCCCGAACGGGACACGACGCCGATACGGCCTTTCTTGTGGATGTGGCCCGGCATGATGCCGATCTTGATTTCGTCAGGGGTGATCAGGCCTGGGCAGTTCGGGCCCAGCAGCAGGGTCTTCGAACCGGCCTTTGCCATGCGATCCTTGATTTCCATCATGTCGCGGACAGGAATGCCTTCGGTGATGCAAATCGCCAGTTCCAGCTCGGCTTCGACGGCTTCCCAGATCGCGGCGGCGGCGCCTGCCGGCGGCACGTAGATCACGGAAACGGTTGCACCGGTTTCCGAAGCAGCTTCCTTCACGGAACCAAAGATAGGAATGCCTTCGAAGTCTTCGCCGGCTTTCTTCGGGTTCACGCCTGCCACGAAGGCGTTCTTGCCGTTCGCGTAGTCGCGGCACATGCGGGTGTGGAACTGGCCGGTCTTGCCGGTGATGCCCTGGGTGATGACTTTGGTGTCTTTATTGATCAGAATAGACATGTTGGTTCCTTAATTAAGCTTGACCGGCAGCAGCGGCAACAACGCTCTTCGCTGCGTCTTCCATGGTGTCGGCGGCAATGATCGGCAGGCCGGAGTCGGCCAGCATCTTCTTGCCCAGGTCTTCGTTGGTGCCCTTCATGCGGACGACCAGCGGTACCTGCAGCTGCACTGCCTTCGATGCGGTGATCACGCCTTCGGCGATCACGTCGCAACGCATGATGCCGCCGAAGATGTTCACCAGGATCGCCTTCAGGCCCGGGTTCTTCAGCATGATCTTGAATGCTTCGGTCACTTTCTCGGCCGTAGCACCACCGCCCACGTCCAGGAAGTTGGCCGGCTCGCCGCCGAACAGCTTGATCGTGTCCATCGTGGCCATGGCCAGGCCGGCGCCGTTCACCAGGCAGCCGATATTGCCGTCCAGGGAGATGTATGCCAGGTCGAACTTGGATGCTTCGACTTCGGCCGGATCTTCTTCGTCCAGGTCGCGGTAGGCGACGATTTCCGGGTGACGGAACAGGGCGTTCGAATCGAAGTTGAACTTCGCGTCCAGGGCGATCACTTTGCCGTCGCCGGTCAGGATCAGCGGGTTGATTTCAGCCAGCGATGCATCGGTGTCCCAGTAGGCTTTGTACAGGCCTTGCAGGTTCGCGCGAGCGTCGGCAATCGAGCCTTCCGGCACGCCGATCTTGCGGGCGACGTCGTCGGCATCCGCGTCGGTCAGGCCCACGGCCGGATCGATGATCACGTTGTGGATCTTTTCCGGGTGCGATTCGGCCACTTCTTCGATGTCCATGCCGCCTTCGGAGGAAGCCATCAGCACCACGCGCTGCGAAACACGGTCGGTCACCAGCGAAACGTACAGTTCCTTCTTGATGTCGGCGCCTTCTTCGATCATCAGGCGGCGAACTTTCTGGCCTTCCGGGCCGGTCTGGTGGGTCACCAGCTGCATGCCCATGATCTGTTCGGAGTATTCCTTGACCTGCTCCAGCGACTTGGCGACTTTCACGCCACCGCCTTTGCCACGGCCACCGGCGTGGATCTGCGCCTTGACCACCCAGACCGGGCCGCCCAGCGTTTCGGCAGCTTTCACTGCTTCTTCCACGGACATGCACGGAATGCCGCGCGGAACCGTCACTCCGAACTTCCGGAGGATTTCTTTGCCTTGATACTCATGGATTTTCATGCTGGCTTCCCTTCTGATGCTGAATATGAAATGGGTTTAAAAGTTGCTGCTGCTTCAGTCGTGCGGCACCTGGGCCGAAGAGGCGGCATGAGCCCCCCAGCGTGGTTCGAGACCGGAAAAGTGGCGCGTCATCCCTGCGGATGGCGTGACAGTGTTCAGGTTGAAACGATTTCTTTGCGGGTGCGTGGCGCTGGCGGCAACCGGAACCTTGGAAGCCAGCAGGGTGTCGTCGACTGAGATGACGATGGAATGGGTGCCGAAATCCCATGGTGCGTTCCCGGGCGCGAACGCCAGGAGGTCCATGGAGCGCAGTGGGGAAGGCGCACTCTTCAGAGGATTTGACAGAGACATAACACCGATGCCGCTCGCGCGGCCAAATTAGTAAGCAGCCATGTACTGATTTCGTACGTTGCCGCAGCTTCTACGGACAACCACCGCACCCGCGGTGCTGCATAAAACCACAAAAGTGTAGCACACCGGGCAGGCACTGGATAGCAACGTGATCGTACAACTTCGAGCCGTCGAGGGCGCCACGGCGGCGCGCCACAGATGAGAACTGGTGACAGGCACCGGTTTTCCAGGAACATTGCCTGGAAAATAGGGTCCGTCCCCATTTTTCAGGCAACAAAAAAGCAGCCGGGGGCTGCTCTACGTGGCATGAATATCAGATATTCCCAAACTCGTCATCCGGGTCGTAGCCCTTCATGGCCGCGCGCACGGCTTTTTGCGAAAAGCCGCGGCCGATGAGGAAGCGCATCTGCTTGGCGCGGCCTTCGGCATCCTCGGCAACCTTGCCGTGGTACTTGCGGCGCCAGACCTCGCAGCAGCGCGCCACTTCGTCTTCGACGAGACCGGCTTTCAGTTCCTGCAGCGCTTCGCCCTTGACGCCGTGGCTTTGCAGTTCGGCCAGGATGCGGCTGTTGCCGTAGCGCGCCGAGCGGCGATGGATCAGCGACTCGGAAAAGCGCTCTTCCGACAACCACTTGTTTTTCTCGAGCCAGTCGAGCAAGGCATCGACGTCGTCGCCCTCCTCGGCATGGCGGGCCAGCTTGCGGGCCAGTTCCATGCGGCTGTGCTCGCGGGTGGACAGCAGGCGCAGGGCGCGGGCTTTCAGGCTGGGGGGGGGTGCACGCATCGGGAGTCGGCGGTGGGAGAAGAAAAAGCGGCCAGTATAAAAAACATCGCCACCGCCGCAAAGCGGTCGGTGGCGATGAAGAGCTTCAACAAGCCCAGGATCAGTGACATTGCGGGACCGAAGACCGGAGCCTCCAGCCCGCCGCCATCAGTCGACGGCCTTCAGCTTTGGTGCCGGTGCATCGCCCTCGGTCGGCGGCAGTTCGCGCACGCCCAGCGAAGCGCGGACCTTGTTCTCGATCTCGCGGGCCAGTGCCGGCCGTTCGCGCAGGAAGGTGCGGGCATTGTCCTTGCCTTGACCGATGCGCTCGCCGCCGTAGCTGTACCACGAGCCGGACTTCTCGACGATCTTTGCTTCCACGCCCAGGTCGATGATCTCGCCTTCGCGGGAGGTGCCTTCGCCATACAGGATGTCGAAGTGCGCTTCCTTGAACGGCGGCGCGATCTTGTTCTTGACGACCTTGACCTTCGTTTCGTTACCGATCACCTCGTCGCCGGACTTGATCGAGCCGGTGCGGCGGATATCCAGGCGCACGGACGCGTAGAACTTCAGCGCGTTACCGCCGGTGGTGGTTTCAGGCGAACCGAACATCACGCCGATCTTCATGCGGATCTGGTTGATGAAGATGACCAGCGTGTTGGTGCGGTTGATCGTGCCGGTCAGCTTGCGCAGCGCCTGGGACATCAGGCGTGCCTGCAGGCCCGGCAGCGAATCGCCCATGTCGCCTTCGATCTCGGCACGCGGCGTCAGCGCCGCCACGGAGTCGATGACGATCATGTCGACGGAACCGGAACGCACCAGCGCGTCGCAGATTTCCAGCGCCTGTTCGCCCGTGTCCGGCTGCGAAATCAGCAGCTCGTGCAGGTTCACGCCCAGCTTTTGCGCATACGTCACGTCCAGCGCGTGCTCGGCGTCGATGAATGCGCAGGTGCCGCCGAGTTTTTGCATTTCGGCGATCGTCTGCAAGGTCAGCGTGGTTTTACCGGACGATTCCGGGCCGTAGATCTCGACCACGCGGCCGCGCGGCAGGCCGCCGACGCCGAGGGCGATATCCAGGCCCAGCGAGCCCGTGGAGACGGTCTGGACTTCTTCCAGCGGGGCGGACGAATCCATCCGCATGACGGAACCCTTGCCGAACTGCTTTTCAATCTGAGCCAGCGCCGCGGCAAGCGCTTTGGCTTTTTCGGAGGCAGGTACTGCCGCTTTCTTGTCGTCCATGATTTCTCTTAACCTTTAACTGTTCAATGATTCCGAAATATTCCTGGGTACAACGTGGTACAAGCAGTACTGTATATGTATCCAGTGGTTTATGCAAGCGGAATCCAGTGCTTTTTCCATCCGTCGTCACACATTGAGTACAATGAAATTGCCTCAATGCCCGATTGCCAACATGCGTATTTTACTAGCCGAAGATGACAGCGTCCTGGCGGACGGACTAACGCGCTCGCTGCGCCAGTCCGGCTATGCCATCGACTGCGTGAAGAACGGGCAGGAAGCCGATACTGCCCTGTCCACGCAGGAGTTCGACCTGCTGATCCTGGATCTCGGCCTGCCGAAGCTGCCGGGCCTCGAAGTGCTGCGCCGGCTGCGTTCGCGCGGCTCGCTGCTGCCGGTGCTGATCCTCACGGCGGCCGATTCCGTCGAACAGCGCGTCACGGGCCTGGACCTGGGCGCCGATGACTACATGGCCAAGCCGTTCGCGCTGTCGGAACTGGAAGCGCGCGTGCGCGCCCTCACGCGCCGCGGCCAGGGCGGCGGTTCCGCCATCGTCAAGCACGGCCCGCTTACATATGACCAGGTGGGCCGCAGCGCCTACATCAACGACCAGATGCTCGACCTGTCGGCGCGCGAACTGGGCCTGCTGGAAGTGCTGCTGGCCCGCACCGGCCGCCTCGTCTCGAAGGAGCAGCTGGTGGACCACCTGTGCGAATGGGGCGAGGAAGTCAGCAACAACGCCATCGAGGTCTACGTGCACCGCCTGCGCAAGAAGATCGAGGTGGGCGGCGTGCGCATCGCCACCGTGCGCGGCCTCGGCTACTGTCTCGAGAAATTCTCCAGCGCCGCCGCGGATACCAAGTGAATTCGCCGGCCGACCGGTCCGATGCGGCGTGGAGCCCCGCCCTCGAGGAAGAAGAGGAAATCCAGCACTCGCTGTTCGGCGAAATCCTCGACTGGATGCTGGCCCCGCTGCTGCTGCTGTGGCCGATGAGCATCGCCATTACCTACCTGGTGGCCAAGTCGATCGCCAACCAGCCGTTCGACCACGCGCTGGAAGATGCCGTCACCGTGCTGTCGCAGCAGGTGCGCGAAGTGAACGGCACCGTGGAACATCGCCTCCCCGGCGCGGCGCGCGACATCCTGCGCGCCGACGACGTCGACAGCGTTTACTTCCAGATCCTGGGCCCGCAGGGCCGCCATCTCGACGGCGACCGCGACCTGCCCCGCCCCGAGCCGGAGCCGGACGAAGAGATGACGCCTCCCGGCGCCGTGCGCTTCCGCAACGCCAACCTGCACGGCACGCCCATCCGCGTCGCCTACGCCTACGTGAACCTGGAAGAGCACCGCGAACGCCCGCCCCGCCTGGCGCTGGTGCAGATGGCCGAAACGCTGGAAAAGCGCGCCAGGCTCGCCAACGAGATCATCAAGGGCGTGATCCTGCCCCAGTTCATCATCCTGCCGGTGGTGCTGGCACTTGTCTGGTTTGCCCTGTCGCGCGGGCTGCTGCCGCTGGCCGAGCTGCAGGAACGCATCCGCGCACGCCCGATCGACGACCTGTCGCCGATCGCGCCGAACCAGGTGCCGGAAGAGATCACGCCGCTGGTCCGTTCCCTCAACGAGATGCTGGCGCGGCTGTCGCAATCGATCGAGATGCAGAAGCGCTTCATCGCCGATGCGGCGCACCAGATGAAGACACCGCTGGCCGGCATGCGCATGCAGTCGGAGCTGGCGCTGCGCCAGACCGACCAGGCCGAAATCCACCGCTCGCTGGAGCAGCTGGCGAAAAGCTCGGAGGCGGCCACCCGCCTCGTCAACCAGCTGCTGGCGCTGGCGCGGGCGGAAAACCAGCCGCAGGCCGGCAGCGCGTTCGCATCGCTCGACCTGGCCGAGGTGGCGCGCAATGCCGTGCGCGACTGGGTACCGGCATCGTTCAACTACCGCATCGACCTGGGCTTCGAGGCGCCGGATGCACCGGTGCTCATCGAAGGCAATGCCGTGATGCTGCGCGAGCTGTTGTCGAACCTGATCGACAATGCCTTGCGCTATACGCCGCAAGGCGGCAGCGTCACGGTGCGCGTCAATGAAGGCTCATCGCCGGTGCTGGAAATCGAGGATACCGGTCCCGGCATCCCGTCGGCCGAGCGGCTGCACGTGTTCGAACGCTTCTACCGGATCCTGGGCAGCAGCGCCGAAGGCAGCGGCCTGGGGCTGGCCATCGTGCGCGAGATCGCCCAGCAGCATGGCGTCGAGGTCGACATCTTCAGCAACCCGCGCGCCACCCACCCGAAATATCCCGGCAGCCTGTTCCGGCTGACATTCCCGGCGCGGCCCGCCGAGACGGCCGACGAAGAAGAGACGCCGCCGTACTATGGTTGAACACATGGCTGAATACATGGCTGAATATATGGCTGAATGCATGGCTGACGATTTGGCGGGCTTCATGGCCGACTTCATGGCTGACCTGCATGGCTGACCGCGACGACGACTACTGGCGCGCCACGCGCCGCCTGACCGCGATCCTGCTGCTGGCCTGGATCGCCACCGGCTTCCTTGCCGTGTTCTTCGCCCGCGAACTGGCCGACCTGACGATCTTCGGCTGGCCGCTGTCGTTCTACCTGGCGGCGCAGGGCGCGTCGCTGGTTTACCTCGCCATCATCGGCATCTACGCCTGGCGCATGCGCCGGCTCGATCGCCGCCACCGGGAACAGACTTGAAGCGCACCTTCAGACAGCGCCTGTCGCGCTACTACCTGGTCTTCACCTCGTGCTTCGCCGCGTTCCTGCTGTCGCTGGCCATGCTGGAAAGCGAAGGCATGCCGCGCGTGTGGATCGGCTACATGTTCATGTTCGCCACCATCGTGCTGTACGCATCGATCGGCCTGGTATCGCGCACCTCGAACGTGGCCGAATACTATGTGGCCGGGCGGCGCGTGCCGGCGCTGTTCAACGGCATGGCCACGGCGGCCGACTGGATCTCGGCCGCCAGCTTCATCAGCCTGGCCGGCACGCTGTACCTGAACGGCTTCGACGGACTGGCCTTCGTGATGGGCTGGACCGGCGGCTACTGCCTGGTGGCGCTGCTGATCGCGCCCTACCTGCGCAAGTTCGGCCAGTACACGATTCCCGATTTCCTGGCCGAGCGCTATGGCGGCCCGGCCAACGGCCGCGCGGTGCGGCTGTGCGCGGTGGCCGCCACCATCCTCATCTCGTTTACGTACGTGGTGGCGCAGATCTACGCGGTAGGCCTGATCGCTTCACGCTTCACCGGCGTCGATTTCTCGGTCGGCATCTTCCTTGGCCTGGCCAGCGTGCTGGTCTGCTCGTTCCTGGGCGGCATGCGGGCCATCACGTGGACCCAGGTGGCGCAATACATCATCATCGTTGCCGCCTTCCTGATCCCGGCGATGTGGCTGTCCGCGAAGCACAGCGGCAATCCGATCCCGCAGGTGGCCTACGGCAAGCTGCTGCCGCAACTGTCGGCGCGCGAGGCGGCACTGGCCGCGGACGACAAGGAAACCGCCGTGCGGGCCGTGTTCCGCGACCGCGCCACGCAATACCAGCAGCGCCTGGACGGCCTGCCCACCTCGTGGGAAAGCGGCCGCGCCGAACTGCAGCATTACCTGGACAGCGTACGCCTGCGCAACGCCTCGCTGCTGGAAATCCGCGCCGCCGAACGCGCGCTGATCGCCTATCCAAAGAATGCCGAGGATGCCGTGGCCATCTGGAGCGCGGCGCGCGACGAGAACCTGCGGCGCGCCCGGCCGCTGACGCCGCACGCGGTACCGTTCCCCGGCGCCACGCAGGAACAGTCGGACATCAAGCGCCGCAATTTCATCGCGCTGGCGTTCTGCCTGATGCTGGGCACCGCCGCGCTGCCGCACATCCTGATGCGCTCGTACACCACGCCGTCGGTCGACGAAACCCGCGTCTCCGTGTTCTGGACGCTGTTCTTCGTATTGCTGATCTACCTGACGATCCCCGCGCTGGCGGTGCTCGTCAAGTACGACATCTACAGCGCACTGGTCGGCAGTCATTTCTCCGAGCTGCCCACGTGGGTGTCGTACTGGGCCAGCGTGGACCGCGCCAATCCGCTGATCAGCATCGTCGACATCAATGGCGACGGCATCGTGCAGCTGGCCGAGATCGCGATCGACGGCGACGTGCTGGTACTGGCCACGCCGGAAATCGCCGGCCTGCCCTACGTGATTTCCGGCCTGGTGGCGGCCGGCGGCCTGGCGGCGGCCCTGTCCACGGCGGACGGCCTGCTGCTGGCCATTTCGAACGCGCTGTCGCACGACGTGTATTTCAAGATCGTTGACCCCAAGGCCTCCACGCAAAAGCGCGTGACGATCTCGAAGCTGATCCTGCTGGGCGTGGCCTTCGTTGCCGCCTATTCCGCTTCGTCGAAACCCGGCGACATCCTGTCCCTGGTGGGCGCCGCTTTTTCGCTGGCCGCGTCCACGCTGTTCCCGGCACTGGTGATGGGCGTGTTCTGGCGCCGCGCCAATCACTGGGGCGCGCTGGCCGGCATGGCGACCGGCTTCCTGGTCTGCCAGTTCTACATGGTACGCACCAATCCCACGCTGGGCGGCAGCGCGGCGGCGCAGTGGTTCGACATCGCGCCGATCTCGGCCGCCGTGTTCGGCCTGCCGGCCGGGCTGGCCGCGCTGGCGATCGTCAGCCTGCTGACGCCGCCGCCGGCACCCCGGCAGGCGGCGCTGGTGCGCCACATCCGCACGCCCGGGATGAACGAGACGAAGCAAGACGTTAAATAAACAGTGATCATGTGATATTTGGTGAGAAAACCGGGCCGGGGTGCATGGTAATTTGACAGCCTTCTGTTTCCTGCCGAGCCACCCCGATGCCTGCTTTCCTGACCGCGCTCCTGCTGGCCGCCACCGTGCTGCTGCCAGTCCCCCTGCTGGCCGCGCCGCCGCCGGTGCAAGACTTCTTCAGCAATGCCGAGTTCGGCGGCGCGCAACTGTCGCCGAACGGGCGCTACCTGGCGGCCAAGGTCAGTTCGGCAGGCAGCCGCGACCGCCTTGCGGTGGTCGACCTGACGACACTCGACGCGACCGTGGTGGCATCGTTCGCGGGCGGCGACGTCGGCAATTTCCAGTGGATCAGCGACAAGCGCCTGCTGCTCGACAGCACCGACAAGGATCTCGCGCCGGGCGCAGTGAACGCCGCGCCGGGCCTGTATGCGGTGGACCGGGACGGCAAGCATTTCCGCCAGCTGGCCGAGCGCCGCGGCAGCTTCGTGCGTTCCGGCGAAAGCGACCAGCTGCTGCCCTGGCATACCTTCATGCTGCCGCACCCCGGCGCCCAGGATTCCGACACGGTGTACGTGCGCAGCGTGCACTTCGAAACCGCTGGCAGCGTGCGTGCGATCGAACTGTTGCGGCTCGATACCCGCACTGGCCGCACCAGCAGCGTGACGGAACCCGGCAACGTCCAGCAATGGGTACTCGATGCGCGCGGCGAGCCGCGCATGGCGATCACGCTGGAAGACGGCAAGAGCACGGCCTGGCTGCTGGAAAAAGACAGGTGGCGCGCGCTCATCAGCTACGATGCCTATGCCGACCTGAACGCCTTCACGCCGCTCCAGTTCGCCGACGATGGCCAGCTGTACGTGGCCGCGCGCAGCAACGGCGACCGCACGGCCGTGTACACGTTCGACACGGCGGCCGGCAAGCTGGCTCCCCGGCCGCTGTTCGCGCTGGAGCGCCATGATTTCTCCGGCTGGCTGATCAACCACGGCGGCAAGCTGGCCGGCATTCGCTACATGGGCGATGCGCAGGATACCCTGTGGCTGGACGGGGAGCTGAAGGCATTGCAGCAGGCCATCGACGACAGGTTGCCAGGCAGGGTGAACCTGCTTGAATTGCCGCGCCGGCCCGAAACCCCGTTCGTGCTGGTCAGCACGTATTCGGACCGGCAGCCGCCGGTCTACCTGCTGTACAACCGCGAGACGGCGAAATTCACGCCGGTCGGCAAATCCCACCCGCGCATCGATCCGCGTGCCATGGGCAAGCAGGAAAACGTCAGCTACCCCGCTCGCGACGGCCTGCCGATCCCGGCACTGCTGACATTGCCACCCGGCGCCACCCGCCACGACAAGCTGCCGACGGTAGTGCTGGTGCATGGCGGGCCATGGATGCGCGGCACGGCCTGGGGCTGGTCGGCCGACGCCCAGTTCCTTGCCTCGCGCGGCTACGCCGTGCTGCAACCGGAATTCCGCGGCAGCACCGGCTATGGTATCCGGCACTTCAACGCCGGCCTGAAACAGTGGGGCCTGGCAATGCAGGACGACGTGGCCGATGGCGCGCGCTGGGCGATCGCGCAAGGGATCGCCGATCCAGATCGCCTCTGCATCGCCGGCGCCAGCTATGGCGGCTATGCCACGCTGATGGGTTTGATCCGCGATCCCGACCTGTACCGCTGCGGTATCGCCTGGGCCGGCGTTTCCGACATCCGGCTGATGTACGGCAGCTGGCTCCACGGTTCCGACATGCCGGCGCAATACATCCGCTACGGCATGCCGCAACTGATCGGCGACCTGGAAAAGGATGCCGCGCAGCTGACGGCCACTTCGCCTGTCGAGCAGGCGGCGCGGCTGCGCCAGCCGCTGCTGCTGGCCCATGGCAGCGCGGACCGGCGCGTGCCGCGCGCGCACGGCCTGCGCTTCCGCGACGCGGTCGCCGCCACCAACAAGCAGGTCGAATGGGTCGAGTACGAAGACGAGGGCCACGGCTGGACGCTGCCGAAGAACCGCTTCGACTTCTGGACCCGCGTCGAGAAATTCCTCGACCGGCAGATCGGCCCAGGCTCCGTGAAATAGGCATTGGTGAGATTCGGAGAGAAAGCAACGCCGCCTGCCATGATAAGTTGGCGGTCCTGCAAACTTCCCCACGCATCATGTCGCCGAGCCTTCGCCGTTCCCCGTTGTTCTTCGTGCTGTCACTGGTCGCCGGCCTGCTGGGCAGCGCCCACGCGGCGCCTGCCGCGCCACCGCCGGTCGCCGACTTCTTCGGCCCTTCCGCGTTCGGCGGCGCGCAACTGTCGCCCAATGGCCAGTACGTGGCCGCCAAGGTCCCCGGCCCCAGCGGCCGCGACCGCCTGGCCGTCGTCGAACTGGCGACATCGAAGGCGCAGGTGGTTGCCGAGTTCTCCGATGGCGACGTCGGCGACTTCCAATGGGTCAATGACGGCCGGCTGCTGTTCGACAGCACCGACAAGGACGTGGGCGTGGGCGACGTCAACGCCTCGCCGGGCCTGTTCGCGGTGGACCGCGACGGCAGGAATTTCCGCCAGCTGGCCCAGCGCCGCTCCAGCTTCATCACCACGCCGGCCGCGGCGCGGCTGCTGCCCTGGCATACCTACATGCTGCCGCAGCGCGGCGCGCAGGATTCCGATTCCGTCTACGTGCGCAGCGTGAGCTTCGAGCCGGGCGGCAGCGTGCGGTCGACGCAACTGCTGCGGCTGGACACCCGCACCGGCCGCAGCACCGGCGTGCCGCAGCCCGGCAACGTGCAGCGCTGGGTGCTCGATGCGCGCGGCGAACCGCGCATGGCCACCACGCGGGAAGACGGCAAGAGCACGATCTGGCTGCGCGAGAATGACAAAATGAGCGACAAGTGGCGCGCCATCACCACGTTCGACGCCTGGGTGGCGAATGCCGGCGGCTTCGCGCCGCTCGACTTCGATGCCGACGGCCGCCTGTACGTGACGGCGCGCCACGACAGCGACAAGACCGCCATCCACACGTTCGACCTGGCCGCCGGCAAGGTCGACCCGGTACCGCGCTTCGCCATCCAGCGCTACGATTTCTCGGGCCGCCTGATCCGCAGCGGCGACAAGCTGGTCGGCGTGCGCTACCTGGGCGACACGCACGCCACCGAGTGGCTCGACGCCGACATGAAGGCGCTGCAGGAAAAGGTGGATGCGCAGCTGCCCGGCCTGGTGAACCTGATCTCATTGCCGCGCCGGCCCGAGGCCCCCTTCGTGCTGGTGACCACGTATTCGGACATGCAGCCGCGCACCTATTTCATCTACAACCGCGATACCGGCACGCTGAAACTGCTCGGCCAGTCGCAGCCCAAACTCGATGCCACGAAGATGGGCCGGCAGCAGCTCGTCACCTATGCGGCGCGCGACGGCTTGCCGATCCAGGCGCTGCTGACACTGCCGAACGGCGCAAAGAGCACCGACAGGCTGCCGATGGTGGTGCTGGTGCACGGCGGGCCGTGGTCGCGGGCGGCGATCTGGGAATGGTCCGCCGATACCCAGTTCCTCGCCTCGCGCGGCTACGCGGTGCTGGAACCGGACTTCCGCGGCAGCACGGGGTATGGCACGAAGCATCTGACCGCAGGCTTCAGGCAGTGGGGCCGCGCCATGCAGGACGACGTGGCCGACGGCACACGCTGGGCCATCGAGCAGGGCGTGGCCGATCCGCAGCGCATCTGCATCGCCGGTGCCAGCTACGGCGGGTATGCCACGCTGATGGGCCTGATCAACGACCCCGACCTGTACCGCTGCGGCATCAACTGGGCAGGCGTCACCGACATCAAGCTGATGTATGGCGGCAGCTGGTTCCATTCGTCCGACCTGCCGGCGCAGTACATCCGCTACGGCATGCCGAAACTGATCGGCGACCTGGAAACGGAAGCGGACCGGCTGATGGCCGTCTCGCCCGTCGAGCAGGCCGGCCGGCTGCACCAGCCGCTGCTGATGGCCTACGGCGGCGCCGACCGCCGCGTGCCGCGCGCCCACGGCACGCGCTTCCGCGATGCCGTCAGCGCCACCAACAAGAACGTCGAGTGGGTCGAATATCCGGAAGAAGGCCATGGCTGGCGGCTGCCGAAGAACCGCATCGATTTCTGGACGCGGGTGGAGAAATTCCTGGACCGGAATATCGGACCGGCGGCACGGTAACGGGCAAGGCGAAGGACTGCGGCACCATCGCCCGGCCCGTAGCCATCAACGGAACAGGAAGCGACATGGGAACCTGGGTACAAGCCATCATCGACCGTGAAACCGCCACGCCGGAGCAGGCGCGAGAACTGGGCGCCGCGATGCTGGCCTGGCTGGTGGACAGGCGCATTCTCGAAGGCCGGCAGTGCGATGCCGACTTCCGGGGCAACCCCGGCTATCCGGCAGGCAGCGCCTTCCGGCTGGTCTGCAACGGCGAGGGTGCCGACCGCGACAGTGACGGCAGCCATTCGTCGATGCGCATGTACCTCGTGACGCAACGCCATTTCCTGCACTCTCCGCACGCCCGTTTCACCACGCTCCCCTGCCCCGCGTGCGGCGCGGACGTCGACTCCCAGCCTTACATCGATGCGGGCTTCGCCTGGATGCTCGAGGACGGACCCGATGCACTGGCCTGCTCCCGGTGCGGCACGGCGAGCCCGTTGCGCGAATGGGAAGATCCGGAGTCCGGTTTCGTGATGCTGGGGTTCGAGTTCGAGGACTGGCCATCGTTTTCGCCGGAATTCGTGGACGAATTCTCGCGCAGGCTGGGGCATCGCGTCACGCATATCGAAGGCAAGCGGTAGCGCCACGACGGACCGTTGACCGTGCACCGCATCGTCAGGACCGGGCGGGATCGCGCCGCCGATGGCGGCGCTGGCCTGAACATTTTTCACGCTTGCCTGCCTGCGCATTTGCCAGCCTTCTTCCCCACTTATTTCCCGGTGATCACCTGCTTCTTCAGCGCCGGATCGGCGGCAATTTCCGCAGCCGTGAACGGCAGGGCGATCCATTCGCGCCGCGAGAAGCGTTGCGTCTGGTCCGCATGGTGCGGCGAGGCGGGATCGGCCGACTGCGAATAGGCCAGCAGCGCCTGGGCGCGCGGACCGTTGCTGTCGAAGCCCACCACCTGCACATAGGTGGTGCCGCCGCTCACCTCGAAGCGGCCATCCTGCGGTTCGGCCATGACGTCGATCGTGTTGAAGATGCCCAGCGCGCCTTCGCCGCCATGGATCGGTACTGCCGGCCCACCGCGCCGGCTCACCTGGAAATCCCGCAGCCTGGCATCGGTGGGAATACCCGCGCTCTCGAATTGCAGGACCGCGCCGGCCAGGCTGTCGGCCAGTTGCTGCGCAATGGACGGATCGCGATAGTTCAGGCCGCGCGGCGTGTGCAGCGGATCGGCCGGATCGAATGGCACGGTCCACGCACCGGGGCTCGAGAGTGTATCGAGCATCATTGCCGTGAAATACGGCAGGCCGACGCCTGCATCCAGGCTCGCATCCCCCGTCCATGCAGCGAGGCCGGCGCAACCGCTGGCCAGTTCCGCCGTGGCACCTGCCGTGCCGCACCACGCGCGCAAATCGGGAAGCAGCAGCGGCGCCAGGTAGACCTTGTCGTCGAGCGCCATGTCGCGCAGGTCGCCGGGCGTCAGCTTGCCCTTGGCCAGCCGTGCCGCCAGTTCGGTCAGGGCCAGCCGCGTGCGGGCGCCCTGCTCCTCGCTGTCGCGCGATACCAGTGCCGGATAGCCCGTCAGCGGCGCGGCGGCATTGCTGAGCCATGCGCTGTCGTTCGCGTTCTGCACATAATCGCGGCGCTCCAGCACGGGCAGCCGGCTGGCCGGCACCGTGCCGGGTTGCGCGGCGCCCGGCTCGTTGCGCCAGGCGCAGGCGGAGCGGCTGCCATCGAGCACGTACAGGCCACCCTGCGCCAGCTCGGCCAGCTCGGGCACCATGCAGCCGGCCAGCGCATCGTCCGGCAGGTTGGCGATCGGCGACACGTTCATCATCAGCGTATTGCCGGAGCGGTCGGCGGCGATCGTGTTATTCCATGGATTGCCTACCAGCCGCAGGTTGGCTTCCTTCAGTTCGGCCAGCGATGTCGCCAGGTTCATCCGGTACCACTGTTCCACCACGCGGTGGTTGGCGGCATTGGCATCGCGCAGTGCATAGGCGGTGCTGCTGGTCCACGCCATGCCCTCCGGGTGCGAGAGCACTGGCCCGTCCCCGGTGCTGTACAGCGTGCGGCTGCGCATGCCCACGCTGCCATCGGGATTTTTCACCGGCACGCTGATCGTGCGCCGCAGCATCGGCCGCGACTGGCCGTCGACGATGTAGCGGGTGGGATCCTGCCCGTCCAGTTGCAAGGCATGGACGGTGGCGTGCGCCGAGGTGTCCGTGGTGTGCGTCCACGCGAAGTCGCGCGTGAAGCCGATGCCGACGGCGGGCACGCCGGGCAGTGTCGCGCCCATCACGTCCATCCTGCCCGGTATCGTCAGGTGCATCTGGTAGAAGCGCTGCGCTTCGCCCCAGGGCAGGTGTGGCTGGCCCAGCAGCATGCCGCCGCCATCGGTGCTGGCTTCGCGGCCGACGGCAACGGCATTGCTGGCGGTCAGGCGCGGCCGCGGAAACGGAGCTGCCTGCCGCGTTCGCGCCGCTGCCGGCGCGGCAGTGGTTCCCGGCCCGGGCGGCTGGGTGGCGCCGATATGCCCGATCCATGCCATGGCCGTCGTGCCGATGCGGCGCATCAGCCGGATCATGTCCAGCTCCGTCATCGGCCGCACCCAGCTACCATTGCGGCATTCCTTCGGCAAGCCGGCCGCGCCGCGCTCCGCCAGGTAGTGGTTGTAGCCGGCCGCGTAGCCGCGCATCAGCGCCTGCACTTCGGCGGGCTGCGCCTGCCAGGCTTCCTGCACGATCTCGTCGTTGTTCCACTGCCGGAAGAAGAAATCCGAATCAAGGTTGTTGACGGCGAGTTCCGGATTTTCCGACGACTCCAGGTCCGGCCCGAAGTGGCGCGAACGCTCGCCGCTCACCGTGGCGATTTCACCTGCCATCAGGCACACATTGTCCTGGGCGTATGCATAGCCGATGCCGAAGCCCAGCCCGGCCTCGTCCTTCGCTTCGATATGGGGGATGCCGTAAGACGTGCGCTGGATGGTGGCCTGGTAGCGCGGCTGCGCGGCCGGATGGTGGTTGCCGCCGCCGCCGCAGGCCGCCAGCAGGGACAGGGCGGCCAGCGCCGCCACGTTCGGTTTGCAAGTCATGGATATCTCCGCTCGATGATGGTGCGGGTACTGTGCCGGGCGTACATGAACGCCGCCTGATGAGCAGGTGAAGATTCGATGAAGAAGTACAAAAACACAACAACAGGAGTAAGCTCTCGGCTGCGGTTTCATTCAACGAGGAGAAGGCTGTATGGGCTTGTGGGTGGATACCATTCTCGACCGCGAGGTCGACACGCTGGAACAGGCGCAGGAAGCGGCCGCGCGCATCGTGGCCTGGCTGGTCGACAGGCGTATCGTCGAGGACCGGCAATGCAAGGGCTGTGTCGGCGATGGACCGTGCTACGCGGCGGGTCCGAATATCAGGCAGGTCGGTCAATCCGCTTCGGGCGATACGACTGCAAGCGACACCGAGACCTACCACGCCGCCATGCGCGTGGTAACAGGACGCGAATTCATGTTCGCCCTTTCAGGCAGTTTCGACAAGATCGCCTGCCCCAGGTGCTGCAAGGAAGTCGACTGGGCAGCCTACTTCGACGCAGGCAGCGCGTGGCTTGAAGGTGGCCCCGACAGCATGACTTGCCCCGACTGCGGCGCAAGCAGCCGGTTGCGTGAATGGGAACACGCGGAATCTGGCTTCGTCATGCTGGGATTCGAGTTCTTCGGCTGCCCCGAATTTTCGCCCGACTTCATCGCCGAGTTCTCGCGCAGGCTCGGGCACCGCATCACCTATTACAACGAAAAGCGGTAATGTCCTGAATCAGAAGTTCGTTGGTTATAAATTTGACGAAATCGTCTCGAGGCAAGGCGGAAATGCCCGGTAAGGCCGGGGCCTTTCCGGGCATTTCCAACGCAGCATCGGGGCGATTCTCGTCGGATTTATTCAACGAATCTCTGATTCGGGACACTATTACCGGCGTTCCGTCACGGCTTGCGTCACCGGCGGGTGCGGCGGGATCGGAGGCGACGAACGGGCTGCCGGATGGCGTATGCTGGCAGTTCTCATCCGACAGGGAGGTTGGCTATGGGTTCCGGCAAGATTCTAGTGGCACAGGGAGGCGGCCCCACCGCCGTCATCAACCAGTCGCTGGTGGGCGTGGCGCTGGAGGCGCGGCGCTTTCGCGACGTGACGCGGGTGTATGGCGCTCTGCACGGCGTGCGCGGCATCGTCGACGAACAGTTCGTCGACCTCACGCAGGAAACCAGCCATAACCTGGAGCTGGTGGCGGCCACGCCATCGTCGGCGCTCGGCTCCACGCGCGACAAGCCGGACGCGAAGTACTGCGCCGAAATCTTCAACGTGCTGCGCGCGCACGAGATCGAACATTTCTTCTACATCGGCGGCAACGATTCGTCGGACACGGTGCGCATCGTCAGCGAGCAGGCGCGCGCCGCCGGCTACCCGCTGCGCGCGATCCACATCCCGAAGACCATCGACAACGACCTGGTGGGCAGCGATCACACGCCCGGCTTCCCTTCCGCCGCACGCTTCGTGGCGCAGGCATTCGCCGGTGCGAACCTGGACAACGCCTCGCTGCCCGGCGTGTACGTGGGCGTGGTGATGGGCCGCCATGCGGGCTTTCTCACCGCCGCATCGGCACTGGGCAAGAAGTTCCCCGACGACGGGCCGCACCTGATCTACCTGCCCGAGCGCACCTTCTCCATCGAATCCTTCCTGGCGGACGTGAAGGCCACGTACGAGCGGCATGGCCGCTGCGTGATTGCCGTCTCCGAAGGCATCCACGATGCCAGCGGCGAGCCGATCGCCACGCTGCTGGCCAAGGAAGTGGAGAAGGATGCGCACGGCAACGTCCAGCTGTCCGGCACCGGCGCGCTGGCCGACCTGCTGTGCGACGAGATCCGCGCGAAGCTGGGGATAAAACGCGTGCGCGGCGACACGTTCGGCTACCTGCAACGCTCGTTCATCGGCTGCGTGTCCGACGTGGACCAGCGCGAAGCCCGCGAGGTGGGCGAAAAGGCGGTGCAGTACGCGTTCTGGGGTGAGCGCGACGGCTCGGTGGCGATCCGCCGCACCGGCTTCTATTCTGCCGACTACGCGCTGCTGCCGCTTTCCGACGTGGCCGGCAAGACGCGCACGATGGAAGACGAATTCATCGCCCCGTCCGGCACCGATGTCACCGATGCGTTCCGGCTGTACCTGCGGCCTTTGCTGGGATCGGGGATGCCGGATGCGTTCCGGCTGCGCTGCGCAAGGGTGGAAAAGATCCTGAAACCTTAGAAAGCCGGTAACAGAAGACTGGGATAGCGGACCGGAATAGTGGACCGGGATAGCGCGCGGGGGCGCAGTAAAGTACCGGTCAGCCAGCGGATGAATGGCCCAGCATCCGGCTGGTAAAGGTGAGGAAATCGTCGAGATGATCGCGGATGACAGCTACCGTGATCGGCAATTGCAGAGCCTGGTAGTCATGTACCACGATATTGCGAAAGCCGACCATCTTCTGCATCGTGCCGGACAAGGCTGGATCGATCCAGCCACCGTCCGCGAGCAGACGAAACACATCGCGCGAGCTCTGCGGAATGCCGAGCCGCTCGCGCCTGATCACATGCTGGCCACAATCCAGCGCGGCTTCGCACGCGCGCTGGATGTTCAGGATCGCCGCATCCTGGCGAGTGAAGTCCGTGGAGAACGTTGTCGGATCCTTTGCATACTCGTCCCGAGCACGTGCCACGCAGCGCTCGATCGTTGCAGCCTTGTTCAGGATGACGTCATCTGGACTTGCCATAAACCCTTCCTTCGCGACGGATATCCGCCAGCAGCCCGGCGCGCGCCGTATCGAGTTCCGTCTTGTCGCTGAGGATCGCGCTTTCGTACAGGATGCCTTGCGCATCCTTCTGCCACAGCAAGCGGCCTTCCGTGATCACCTGGTACTGCATGACCGTCGATGCAACGCGCAGATCCAGCAGATCCACGTCCCTGTCCGTTACCGCTGCCAGTTTCTGGCCGATATTCCACAGCTGCAAAGGGTCGGCACGGCCTGCAACGAGCACGGCGAGATCGACATCACTGTGCACATTTGCATGGCCATTGGCCTGGCTGCCGAACAGCCACACGCCGAGCAGCCCGGGCAGTTCCGCCTGCAACAAGGCGACGATGCGCTCTTCCTGCAGGCGGGCATTCATCGTGTTACACCACGATCGTCTGGTGCTCGCCCTTGTTGCGGGCGCGGATCGTGCCGATGCGCGACACGGTTTCGCCGGCGGCAGTCAGCTGGGCGATCGCCGCGTCGGCATTCTCGGCGGAGACGATTACGGTCATGCCGATCCCGCAGTTGAACACGCGGTGCATCTCGGCGTCGGCCACGCCGCCGTGCTGCTGCAGCCACTGGAACAGCGGCGGCATCGTCCACGAGGAAGCCTGCAATTCGGCCGTGAGGTGATCCTGCAGCACGCGCGGGATGTTTTCCACCAGGCCGCCGCCGGTGATGTGCACCAGGCCCTTCACTTCCATCGATTCCATCAGCGCCAGCAGCGGCTTGACGTAGATGCGGGTCGGCGCCATCAGCACGTCGGCCAGCTTGCGGCCGTGGAAGTCGGCTTCCAGGTCCGGCTTGGCCACTTCGATGATCTTGCGCACCAGCGAGTAACCATTCGAGTGCGCGCCCGACGAGGCCAGGCCCAGCACCACGTCGCCCGCGGCGATCCTGGTGCCGTCGATCAGCTTCGATTTTTCCACCGCGCCGACGGCAAAGCCGGCCAGGTCGTATTCGCCGGCCGGGTACATGCTCGGCATCTCGGCCGTTTCACCGCCGATCAGCGCGCAGCCGGCCTGCTCGCAGCCTTGCGCGATGCCCTTGATGACGTCGGTCGCGATCGGCACGTCCAGCTTGCCGCAGGCGAAGTAGTCGAGGAAGAACAGCGGCTCGGCACCCTGCACCAGGATGTCGTTGACGCTCATGGCGACCAGGTCGATGCCCACCGTGTCATGGCGGTTCAGCTCGAAAGCCAGCTTCAGCTTGGTGCCCACGCCATCCGTGCCGGACACCAGCACCGGTTCCTTGTACTTCTTGCTGATCTCGAACAGCGCGCCGAAACCGCCGATGCCGCCCATCACGCCTTCGCGCAGGGTACGCTTGGCGAACGGCTTGATGGCTTCGACTAAGGCATCACCGGCATCGATATCGACGCCGGCGTCACGGTAGGACAGGGATACATTGGAAGGTTGGCTCATGGTGTAATTCGCGGCGGAGGCGGTAGAATAGATAGGATGCGTAGAAAGCTGCGTACAAGACGATGCGGCATTTTCGCCATCAAGTCCGCGAATTTGCCATCAAGTCCGCTATTTTAGCAAAACGTTCCCGCCCAATCCCATATTTCGCCTCCATGCCCCTCGCCCCGACCGCACAACGAGAACAACCGGTATCCCGGGCGGCGGCATGGCAGGAAGCGATTGCCCCCTCCGGCTTTACCGCGCACTTTTCGCACTTTTATATAATGCCGGGTGTGATAAGCGAAAACGTTATGGAAATGATCAGGAATCCGGGGCGGCAGCCATGAAACAGCTGGTGCTGGACCTCGGGGCCGAGCCGGTCCACACGCTCGAATCGTTCGAGGTGGGCCGCAATGCCGAGGTGGCCGCGCTGATGCGCCAGTTCGCCGGCCGCAGCTCGCGCGAGCATTTCGCTTACCTGTGGGGCGAAATGGGGGCCGGCAAGACCCACCTGCTGAGGGCCCTGGCCGCCACCGAGCGGGCGCGCTATATTTCGCCGTTCTCCATCGAATCCGAATTCCTGTACTCCCCCGACGTCGACCTGTACCTGCTGGACGATTGCGAAAAGCTGTCGCCGGTGGCGCAGATCGATGCGTTCGCGCTGTTCAACGAGATCCGTGCCAACGATGCTTACATGGTGTGCAGCGGCGCCGTGCCGCCGGCCGTGCTGCCGGTGCGCGAAGACTTGCGCACGCGGATGGGTTGGGGCCTGATCTACCAGTTGCACGGCCTGACCGACGACGAGAAGGTGGCCGCGCTGTCCCAGGCGGCGGCGAGCCGCGGCTTGACGCTGTCGCCGGGCGTGTTACCCTATTTGCTGTCCCATTTCAGGCGCGACATGCGCTCGCTGTCCTCGATGCTGGACTCGCTCGACCAATATTCCCTGGAAACCCAACGTCCGATCACCCTGCCGCTGCTGCGCGAGTGGCTGCAGGCGGAAAAAGATTGATAGCCCCATGAACCTGGCCCTGTTCGACCTCGACCACACCCTGCTGCCCATCGACTCCGATTACGAATGGGGCCAGTTCCTGTGCCGCCAGGGCGCCGTCGATGCCGCCGCCTTTGCCCGCCGCAACGACGAATTCTTTGCCCAGTACCAGGCCGGCACGCTGGACCCGGTCGAATACCTGGAGTTCGCGCTCGGCACGCTGGCCACGTTCGACCCAGAGCGGCTGGCCGCCCTGCAGCAGCAGTTCATGGCCGACGTCATCGAACCGAACATCCTGCCGGCGGCACGCGCGCTGCTGCAGCGGCATCTCGATGCCGGCGACATGGTGGCCATCGTCACGGCGACCAATCATTTCGTCACCGCGCCGATCGCCAAAGCGTTCGGCGTGGATCACCTGATCGCGGCCATGCCGGAAATCGTCGATGGCCGCATCACCGGCCGCCTTTCCGGCAAGCCGACCCAGGGCGAAGGCAAGATCCTGCATACCAGGGCGTGGCTGGAACAGATGGGGAAAACGCTCGAGCACTTCGACAGCGTGTACTTCTACAGCGACTCGCACAACGACCTGCCGCTGCTGTCGATCGTCTCGCATCCGGTCGCCACCAACCCGAATGCCGTCCTGACCCGCCACGCCAACGAGCGCGGCTGGGCTTTACTCCAACTATTCAATGATTAAGAAATTCATCCGCAAGATCCTGGGCGTCAAGGATGCCCGCAGCAACAGCGAACCCGAAATCCTCAGCCCGGAGCAGCACGGCATCGATCCGAAGATGGTGTCATCGAACGCGGTCCGCGTGACTTCCACGCTGCAGGAAGCGGGCTTCGAAGCGTTCGTCGTCGGCGGCGCCGTGCGCGACCTGCTGCTCGGCGTGAAGCCGAAGGATTTCGACATCGCCACCAACGCCACGCCCGAGCAGGTCAAGAAGCTGTTCCGCCGCGCGTTCATCATCGGCCGCCGCTTCCAGATCGTGCACGTGATGTTCGGCCAGGACCTGCTGGAAGTGACCACCTTCCGCGGCACCACCACCGACAACGCCCCGAAGGACGAACACGGCCGCGTGCTGCGCGATAACACCTTCGGCAGCCAGGCCGAGGATGCGGAACGCCGCGACTTCACCATCAACGCGATGTACTACAACCCGGCCAACCAGCAGGTGCTCGATTACCACGGCGGCATGCGCGACATGCGCGCGAAGCTGCTGCGCATCATCGGCCAGCCAGAAACACGCTACCGCGAAGACCCGGTGCGCATGCTGCGCGTGGTGCGCTTCGCCGCCAAGCTGAGGTTCGACATCGAGCCGACCACCGCAGCGCCGATCGCCGTGATGGCGCCGCTGATCAACAACGTGCCGGCCGCCCGCGTGTTCGACGAGATGCTCAAGCTGCTGATGAGCGGCAGCGCCCTCGCCTGCCTGCTGCAGCTGCGCAAGGCCGGCCTGCACCATGGCCTGCTGCCGCTGCTGGACGTGGTGCTCGAGCAGCCGCTGGGCTTCAAGTTCGTGACGCTGGCGCTCGAATCGACGGACAAGCGCATCGCCTCCGGCAAGACCGTGTCGCCGGGCTTCCTGTTTGCATCGCTGCTGTGGCACCAGGTGCTGGAAAAGTGGAACGCCTACCAGGCCTCCGGTGAATTCCCGATCCCGGCGCTGCACCTGGCGGCGGACGAAGTGCTCGAATCGCAGACCGAAAAGCTGGCGCTGCAGCGCAAGATCGGCTCCGACATGCGCGACATCTGGGCCATGCAACCGCGCTTCGAGCGCCGCAACGGCAAGAATCCGTACAAGCTGCTGGAACACGTGCGCTTCCGCGCCGGCTACGATTTCCTGCTGCTGCGCTGCTCTTCCGGCGAAATCGAGCAGGAACTGGGCGACTGGTGGAGCGCCTTCTACGAAGCCGACGAAACGATCCGCGCTGAGATGGTGTCGGCCATCTCGAGCGGCGCCGCCGCCGGCAAGCGCAAACGTCCGCCGCGCCGCGGCACGCGCCTTGAGGAAGGCGGCGAAGCCGCCGAACATGCTGCGGAACAGGCAGGCGACGACGACTTCGAAGGCGATGAACTGCACGCCGAGGGCGAAGGCGAATACGGCACCCCGGCGGCACCGAAACGCCGCCGCCGCGGACCGCGCCGCAAGCGCAGCGGCGAGGGCGACGCGCCGGAAACGACGACGACACCGACCATCGACTGATGGAAGCCTTCGTCGGCATCGGCGCCAATCTCGGCGACGCGCGCGCCAACGCGCTCGATGCGGTCGCGCGGCTGCGGCGCGTGCCCGGCATCGCCGTCACCGCCGTTTCCAGCCTGTACCGCACGGCGCCGATCGACTCTTCCGGCGACGATTACATCAACGCCGTGGCCCGCATCGATACCACGCTGGCGCCGCATGCGCTGCTGGAGGCGCTGTTCGCGATCGAGCGGGAACACGGCCGCGAACGCCCTTACCGCAACGCGCCTCGCACGCTGGACCTCGATTTGCTTCTGTACGGCGATGAGGTCATCGATACCGCCACGCTGGCGGTGCCGCACCCGCGCCTGACGCAGCGCGCGTTCGTACTGGTACCACTTCTGGAAATCGCGCCGGACATTGCCGTGCCCGGCCTCGGCGCTGCCGCATCGTTCGCCCCGGATGTGGCCGATCAACGCATCGAACCCATCGCCTGACCCATGCAGATTCCCGTCATCGTGCAGACCGTTGGCCTGCTGACCCTGTCGAACGTCTTCATGACGGTGGCCTGGTACGGCCACCTGAAGAACTTCTCCACCAAGGCCTGGTATGTCGCGGCATTCGCCAGCTGGGGCATCGCGCTGTTCGAATACCTGCTGCAGGTACCCGCCAACCGGATCGGCTACACGCAATACAGCCTGGCGCAACTGAAGATCATGCAGGAAGTGATCACGCTTTCCGTATTCGTGCCGTTCGCGATGATCTACATGAACGAGCCGTTCAAGACCGATTACATCTGGGCAGGGTTGTGCCTCATCGGCGCGGTCTACTTCATCTTCCGGTCCTGATCCCGGACTGACTTCTGCACGGTCGTTCGCCGGGGTTTAGAATACGCGCCGTAACGATTTTATTAGA
The DNA here is from genome assembly GCF_055502615.1 of Pseudoduganella sp. jia 9. Classification (NCBI taxonomy): domain Bacteria; kingdom Pseudomonadati; phylum Pseudomonadota; class Betaproteobacteria; order Burkholderiales; family Oxalobacteraceae; genus Pseudoduganella; species Pseudoduganella sp. jia 9. The sequence continues at coordinate 257,983 of NZ_JBUPWE010000005.1, forward strand.
GGACTTCCATGTCTGGTTATCTGCAGGGTAAAGAGATGTCCGCGGCTACTCCCACGACGAGCGGCACGCCGGCACCGGCAAAAGCGGTGGCGAACAAGGCCGTCACGCTTCCGTCGCTGACCGCGCTGCGCGCGGCCGGCGAAAAGATCTCCATGCTGACGTGCTATGACGCCAGTTTTGCCGCGCTGATGGACAAGAGCGGCGTTGAAATCCTGCTGATCGGCGATTCGCTGGGCATGGTGTGCAACGGCCACTCGTCCACGCTGCCCGTCACCGTACAGGAAGTGGCGTACCACACGGCCGCCGTCGCGCGCGGCGCGAAATCGGCGATGATCATGGCCGACCTGCCTTTCGGCAGCTACGGCACGCCCGAGCAGGCGCTGGCCAGCTGCGTGCAGCTGATGCAGGCCGGCGCCCACATCGTCAAGATCGAAGGCGCCGGCTGGCTGGCCGACACGGTGCGCTTCCTCGTCGAGCGCGGCGTGCCCGTCTGCGCCCACATCGGCCTGACGCCGCAATTCGTCCACCAGCTGGGCGGCTACAAGGTGCAGGGCAAGACCGTGGAAAGCGCCGATGCGCTGAAGGCCGACGCGCTGAAGCTGCAGGCCGCCGGCGCCTCGATCGTGCTGCTGGAAGCCGTGCCGTCCACCGTCGGCAAGGCGGTCACCGAGGCCCTGTCGATCCCCACCATCGGCATCGGCGCCGGCCCCGACTGCTCCGGCCAGGTACTGGTGATGCACGACCTGCTGGGCGTCTTCCCCGGCCGCAAGGCGCGCTTCGTGAAGAACTTCATGGATGGCCAGCCGACCATCGAAGCAGCCTTCGGCGCCTATGTCGCCGCCGTCAAGGACGGCAGCTTCCCCGCCGCCGAACACTGCTTCTAAAAAATCCGGGACGGACCCTGTTTTTCAGGAAATTTCTTTAAAAACAGGGTCCGTCCCCATTTTTTTAACCCGGTTTTTGTCTTATGGGGTGAACACGACGCGGGCGCCGTCCGGAGCGGGCGCTGACCAGGCCTGCTCCACGTCGCTGAGCGGCCTGGCGTGCGCGTCGATGCGGAACGTGCCGCTGGCGATCTCCCTTGCGAGCGCGGGCAGTTCGCCGAGGATCGCGCGGTCCGATACCGAGCCCAGCCCGCTCCCCACGATCTCGACATTGGCGCCACGCAGCAGCGCCCCCGGGATCGGCGCCACATCGCCGGCCATCGAGCCGACATGTATCCACGTGAAGGGCGCGCTGCGGTCGCTGCGCTGGCGGATGACCGTCTCCATGATGCGCACGGCAGCCTCGCCCCAGAGGAAATCAAGCACGACATCCACTTCGCACGCGAGGGCTCCCAGCCTGGCATCGCCCAGGGTCACCGTCTCGGTGGCGCCGAGTTCGCGCAACCTGGCGAGCTTGCGCTCGTCGCGCCCCGCTGCGATCACCTGCACGGCGCCGAGGTGCCGCGCGACCTGCACCGCCATGCGTCCCGAACTGCCCGTGGCCCCGAGCACGAGCACGTTCTGCACCGTCTGAAACGGTACGCGGCAACGCAGCGCCAGCCAGGACGCCATCGCCGGATTCATCGCCGCGGCAAGCGTGACCGGGTCACTGTCTCCCGGCAATTCGATACTGCGCCGCAGTTCGATGACGGTCCTGTCGGCCATCGTGCCGAGCTGGTCCGGGGCCTGGACGAAGTAGCGCAGCTTGCCATCCGCACCGCGCCCCACCCCGTCGACGCCGGCGACGAGCGGGGGCCGGCCCGTGCTCGAATAATGGGCCCCCGAGGCACGCCCGCGGGTGATGTGGTGCAGGCCGGCGGCCAGCACGTCCACCAGCATTTCCCCGTGCATTTCGGGCACGGGCTCGCCGATGTCGGTATAGCGCGGCGGTTTCTCGAACGATGTGATGACGGCAGCTTTCATGGTGTTCTCCTCAATGGACGATGCGGCACGAGAAAGTTCGTACTACGATCCATTATTGATACGTAGTGCGAACTATGTCAAGATGCGATCACGATGAAAAAACAAGAACCCGCGACTCCTGTCCCAATGGCCGGCGAAGGCCTGGCCGATGCGCTGGTGCCCGCCGCCTTCGCCACCATGGCCGTGCTCAACAAGATCGGTGCCGAAAACGACCTGTCCCTTACGCTGATGCGCGTGCTGGGGATCCTGCGGGACCGGCGCCCGCGAATGGTCGAGCTGGCCGATTACCTGGGATTGGAAAAGCAGACGATGTCGGGGCTGATCGCGCGGGCCGAAAAGCGCGGCCTGGTGGCGCGCGCGCCGAACGTGGAAGATGGCAGGGCGACCGACGTTTTCCTGACCGGCGAAGGCGTCAGGCTGTTCGACCAGCTGCACGGGCAGATGCGGCAGGCGCTGGCGCCGCTCACCGAAGGGCTGGGCGCAACGGACCAGAAACTGCTGCAGGACCTGCTCGAGCGCATGCTCGCATCCCGGCGGCGTTGAAGGCCGGCGCTGCGCCGGCGTGGGTTGATCGCTGGCGTCGCACCAGCCGGGCGCCGCGCCGTCCGGCCTGCGCCGCGGCGGGCCAGGCTTACACCTGGATCCAGGTCGTCTTCAGCTCCGTGTACTTGTCGAACGCGTGCAGCGATTTGTCGCGGCCGTTGCCGGATTGCTTGTAGCCGCCGAACGGCACCGTGATGTCGTCGTTATCGTACTGGTTCACGTGCACGGTGCCGGCGCGCAGCGCGCGCGAGGTCCTGATGGCTTTCGACAGATCCGCCGTCCACACGGCAGCGTGCAGACCGTACGGCGTGGCATTGGCCTGCCGTACGGCTTCATCGAGCGACGTGAAGCCCAGCACGGACAGTACCGGTCCGAAGATTTCCTCTCGGGCGATGCTCATGCCGGCATCGACGTTGTCGAAGATCGTCGGCGCCACGTAGTAGCCGCCGCTATCGAGGCGTACGCGCTCGCCGCCGGCCAGCAGCCGCGCGCCCGCGGCCTTGCCTTCGCCGATGTATTTCATCACCGTGGCCAGCTGGGTTTCGTCGACGATCGCGCCCATCACCGTGTTCGCATCGAGCGGATCGCCCGGTGCGAAGCCCGGCACCATGGCCAGCGCCTTCTCGATGAAACGCCCGCGTATCGATTCTTCCACGAACAGCCGCGATGGCGCATTGCAGCTTTCTCCCTGGTTGAAGAAGATCGATCCGATCGATGCCGCCACCGCCGCATCGAGGTCCGGGCAATCGGCGCAGACGATGTTGGCCGACTTGCCGCCCAGTTCTGTCCACGCCCGCTTCAGGTTCGACTGCCCCGCCATCTGCACGATCTGCTTGCCCACGCGCGTGGAACCGGTGAAGGCGATGCAGTCGACATCCATGTGCAGCGCCAGCGCGCTTCCCGCCTCGTTGCCATAGCCGGGCAGCACATTGAACACGCCGGGTGGAATGCCCGCTTCCAGCGCCAGCTCGGCCAGCCGCAATGCCGTCAATGGCGACTTTTCCGACGGTTTCAGCACCACGCTGTTGCCCGCCGCGAGTGCCGGAGCGATCTTCCATGAGGCCATCAGCATCGGGTAGTTCCACGGCACGATCGCGCCCACCACGCCGACCGGCTCGCGCGTGATCAGCGCCAGGCTGTCGCCAGCCGTCGGCGCGATCTCGCCATACACCTTGTCGATTGCTTCGCCATACCAGCGGATGCAGTTCGCCGCGCCGGCCAGGTCGACGGCCAGGCTGTACTTGACCGGCTTGCCCATGTCGAGCGTCTCCAGCAGCGCCAGTTCGTCGCGGTGCTGCTGCATCAGGTCGGCGAATGCCACGAGGATGCGCTTGCGCTTCGCCGGCGCCAGGCTGGCCCAGCGGCCGTCCTCGAACGCGGCACGCGCTGCCGCCACGGCCAGTTCCACATCCTCGGCGCCGCAGCGGGCCACCGGGCCAAGCGCGCGGCCGTCGATCGGCGAGCGGTTGTCGAACTGCTGCCCGGTGCACGACCAGGTGCGCTGGCCGCCGATGAAGGCGCGGCCGTCGATGTTCAGCGCATGGGCGCGCTCGTGCCAGCTGGCGAAATCGTTCATGGCGGTCTCCTGTGGATGTCCGCCGATTCTACCGCCGGCTTGTCGATCAGTTATTACTATCAAATCGATAGTTACAATGAATTTCCATAATGGAAGCTCCAGAAATAGTATAAGCCTTCCTTAAACATTGTTTTCGATAGGTAGAATATATGGAGTTCATGGCTTCCAAGCCGGGCCGCGCACTGCTGTGCGCCATGGCCATCGTATCCGCGCTGACGTCGATGTCGACCGGCGCCCATGCGCAGACCCTGACCAAGGATAACGGCGCCCCCGTCGGCGACAACCAGAACAGCCAGACCGCCGGTCCCGGCGGCCCCACGCTGCTGCAGGACGTGCACCTGGTGCAAAAGCTGCAGCGCTTTGACCGCGAGCGCATCCCGGAGCGCGTGGTGCACGCGACCGGCACCGGCGCCCATGGCACGTTCACGACGACCGACGACCTGTCCGATGTCACCAAGGCAAAGCTGTTCGCCAAGGGCGCCGTCACGCCCGTGTTCGTGCGCTTCTCCACCGTGATCCCGGGCCGTTCGGGCGCCGAGACCACGCGCGATCCGCGCGGCTTCGCCACCAAGTTCTATACGCAGGAAGGCAACTGGGACCTGATCGGCAACAACCTGCCGATCTTCTTCATCCGCGACGCGATCAAGTTCCCGGACATGATCCATGCGCTGAAACCGGACCCCGTGACCAATGTGCAGGAACCGGAACGCGTGTTCGACTTTTTCTCGCACGTTCCGGAAGCAACCGCGATGCTGACCCGCGTGTACTCGAACTGGGGCACGCCGGCCAACTACCGCCAGATGAACGGCAGCAGCGTGCACGCGCTGAAGCTGGTCAATGCCAAGGGCGACTACGTGTACGCGAAGTTCGCCTGGAAGTCGCGCCAGGGCGAACGCAACCTGCGCCCGCAGGAGATTCCCGCCATCCAGGGCAAGAGCACCAGCCACGCCACGGTGGACCTGTATGAGTCGATCAACGCCGGCAAGTTCCCGACCTGGGACCTGACGGTGCAGATCCTGAAACCGCAAGACCTCGACAAGTTCGATTTCGATCCGCTCGATGCCACCAAGACCTGGCCTGGCATCGCCGAGCGCAAAGTGGGCACGATGGTGCTGAACAAGGTACCGGACAACTTCTTCGAGGCCACCGAGCAGGTCGCGATGGCGCCGGGTAACCTGGTGCCGGGCATCGAAGCTTCCGAAGACCGCATGCTGCAGGGACGCCTGTTCTCGTACGTCGACACGCAATTCCACCGCCTGGGCGCGAACTTCCAGTCGCTGCCGATCAACAAGCCGCTGGTCCCGGTGCGCAACCACCAGCAGGATGGCGCGATGAACATCGATGGCCGCAAGGGCACCGTGAACTACCAGCCAAGCCGCATCGCCAACCTGGCCGAAGACCCGAATGCCCGCGGCAGCAAGCTTCCGCTGGCCGGCACCACGCAGCAGCAGCGCATCGCCAGGACGCTGAACTTCCAGCAGGCCGGCGACTACTACCGTGCCCTGTCGGCACAGGACAAGGACGACCTGATCGCCAATCTCTCCGGCGACCTGAAGCGCGTAAAGAACCAGGTCAATCTGTACACGATGCTGTCGCACTTCCATAAAGCCGATGCCGACTATGGCAAGCGGCTGGTGAAGGCGGTGGGCGCCGATGGCGCCAGGGTGGCCGAACTGGCGGCCGCGCTGAAGGAGTAAATCGCGCCGATCGCCTGAAACGGGCCACGCCGGGCAACCGACACGCTAAACACCGTCGATTGCCCGGCGCCGCCCCGTCGATGCCGCGGCATCACATCGCCGGCCGTCTCGTCCGCAGTACGGCCGCCACGGCGAGCCCGGCGATTGCCAGCAACGGCAGGCTGCCGGGCTCCGGCAGCTCCAGGTTGAAACGCTGCGAGAAAACCACCAGCGCAGCCGTATCCGCACGGTCGACCGCCCATACCAGCACGTTCTTGCCGGCCCATATCCCGGCCTGCGGCGCAAAACCGGCCAGGTCCACCACCCGGAATGGCTGGATGGGGAAATTCCACAGCAGTTCCCCCGCTTCATTGCCCCCGCGATCGCTGCCGGGGTCCCTCGCCAGATAATCGGCAATGTGGACGCCATGGCCCGGCTGCCGCAGGTCGAGCGTGCCGGCATCCATCGTCACCGCTGCGCCCATGGCAGGGTGCGCCGGGTCGAGCGTGGAGACGCGGAAGCGCATTTGCAGGCCGACAAAGGCGAAAACGCCGTCGCCCTGTACCGACAACTCATTGCCGCGCACATCGAACCTCAGCCTCGCGCCGGCCGGCGCCTCGCCGGTGAGCGCGGTCACGTCGATATTGGCGGCATTGAAGGCCCGCAGGGGATCCGAGGCGACATGGCTGGCACTGAAGTCGGTGAATGCCAGGCCGCCCGCGTTCAGCGTACCGCCGGCAAGCAAACTGGACAGCGGTATCGCCTGGGCGCTGCCGGCAATGGCGGCGGACAGCATCGTGGCCCTGATCGATCGCCGGCACTGCCTTGTCCAGAACTCCTTCAGCCAGAACTCCTTCAGCCAGAACTTTTTTAGCCAGAACCTCTTTAGCCAGAACTGTTTCAGCCAGAACTTTTTCATGATGCGCTCCTTTGGCAACTTGCACCGGCGGCGCGTCGGCTGCGCAGCTGGCATGCGTGCTTTCGTTCGTTACATCGATCTCGCATAAGCCATGCCAAGCCCACCACGCCCCGCGCAGCGCGCGCCCCCTCCGCAGCACGTCAAGTTTGCCGACGAGCGGCCACAGCCGGTTGTCCGGGCTTGCAACATCCGGCGATAAATCGCCTGTAAAGTTGCTCCAGCGGCCGCATCCTGCCTTTATAATCCGGAATTTTCCGCCCGCTAATTTCCGCTCCCGAAAGCTTGCATGAACACCACCCTGATCATCTTCGTCGTGCTGTATCTCCTGGGGACGCTGGGCCTCGGCATGTGGGCGGGCACGCGGATCAAGAACACGAGCGACTTCGCCGTCGCCGGCCGCAGCCTGCCGTTGATCATGGTCATCACGACAACGTTCGCCACCTGGTTCGGTGCCGAGACCGTGATGGGGGTGCCGGCGAAATTCGTGCAGGGCGGCCTGAATGCCGTGATCGAGGACCCGTTCGGGGCTGGCACCTGCCTGATCCTCGTCGGTCTTTTCTTCGCCACCAAACTGTATAAATTGAACCTGCTGACGATTGGCGACTACTACCGCCAGCGCTACGGCAAGGGCATCGAAGTATTCTGCTCGGTGGCGATCATCCTCAGCTACCTGGGCTGGGTGGCGGCGCAGATCACCGCGCTGGGCCTGGTGTTCACGGTGCTGACGAACGGCGCGCTGGCGCCGGCGGCCGGCATGGTGATCGGCACGCTGGCCGTGCTGATCTACGTCGTCGTCGGCGGCTTCCTGGCCGTGGCGATTACCGATTTCATCCAGATGATCGTGCTGGTGGTGGGCATGACGGTCATCGCGTTTTTCGCGGCCGACCTGGCCGGCGGCGCCGGCAACGTGCTGGACATGGCGCAGCGTGCCGACCTGTGGCGCCTGCTGCCGGAACCCACGTTCACCGACATCATGTTCTTTTTTGCCGCGGCCATCACCATGATGTTCGGCAGCATTCCGCAGCAGGACGTGTTCCAGCGCGTGATGTCGGCCAAGGATGCTCCCACCGCGCGCACCGGCGCGGTGATCGGCGGCGCCAGCTACATCATCTTCGGTTTCGTGCCGATGTTCATCGTGGCCGCGGCCGTGGTCGTGATGGGCGACAGCGCGATGGAACTGGCCAAGAACGACTACCAGCGCCTGCTGCCCACGTTCGTGATGACGAAGATGCCGCTGATCATGCAGATCCTGTTCTTCGGCGCGCTGCTCTCGGCGATCAAGAGCACCTCGTCGGCCACGCTGCTGGCGCCGTCCACCAGCTTCGTCGAGAACATCCTGAAGAACCTGCGCCCGGGCATGAGCGACAAGCAGCAACTGCTGGCGATGCGCGTGACGATCGTGATCTTCGCCGCGCTGGTGCTGGCGTACGCGATCGCGATGCAGGGCACGTCGATCTACGAGCTGGTGTCGTCCGCCTACCAGGTGACGCTGGTGGGCGCCTTCATTCCGCTGGTGATGGGCCTGTACTGGCGGCGCGCCACCACGCAGGGCGCGATCCTGTCGATCGGCGCCGGCATCTTCGTGTGGGTGCTGTTCTTCCCGCAGATCTCCGATCTGGGTGAAGCATTCCCCGGCCAGCTGGCCGGCCTGCTGGCCGCACTGGTTGGCATGATCGCAGGCTCGCTGGCACCGCAGGTGCTGAAGAACCGGCAGGAACAGCCGCAGCACATCGCCGGCGCCAAGGCATAAGGCGGCTGCGCTCCGGTTTCCGCGCCGCGGAACCCGGGCGCCAGGGCCAGCGCGGGGACCGCCCGGCCCGCCTTCAGCTCAGCCAGCCACGCTCCATCACGTCCGCCAGCGCCAGGTCGAGGCAGAAGCGGATCTTCTGGATCATCTCGTCTACCTGGTCGCGCGTCATGACCAGCGGCGGCGCGATGATCATCCGGTCGCCTACCGCGCGCATGATGACGCCGTTCTCGAACATGTGCGCGCGGCACAGCATGCCCACGCCCAGCGCCGGATCGAACTTCACCTGGTGATGCACGTTGGCGGCCTTGCGCCGCACCAGCGACAGCCCGGCCACGAAGCCGAAGCTCTCGGCCGTGCCGACCAGCGGGTGCGCCGCCAGGCTGGCGAAACGCTGCTGCAGGTATGGGCCGGTATCGCGCGCCACCCGTTCCACCAGGCCTTCTTCCTCGAGGATGCGGATGTTTTCCAGCGCGGCCGCGCAGGCTACCGGGTGCCCCGAATACGTGAAGCCGTGGTTGAAGTCGCCGCCGGCCACCAGCACCTGCGCCACCCGGTCTCCCACCAGCACGCCGCCCAGCGGCACATAGCCCGAGGTGACGCCTTTCGCGAACGTGATCAGGTCGGGCCGCATGCCGTACAGGTCCGATGCGAACCAGGTGCCCAGCCGGCCGAAGCCGGTGATCACTTCGTCCGCGATCAGCAGCACATCGTACTTGTCGCAGATGCGGCGGATCTCGGGCCAGTAAGTGGACGGTGGAATGATGACGCCGCCGGCACCCTGGATCGGCTCACCGATGAACGCGGCCACCTTGTCCGGCCCCAGTTCCCTGATCCGCTCTTCCAGCCAGCCCGCCGCATGGATGCCGAATTCCTCCGGCGTCATGCCGGCGCCGTGGTCCGCATAGTAGGGTTGTTCGATGTGCACGATGCCGGGAATCGGCAGCCCGCCCTGCACGTGCATGCCGCTCATGCCGCCCAGCGACGCCCCGGCCATCGTGCTGCCGTGGTAGGCATTGTGGCGGCTGATGATCACCGTGCGTTCGGGCTGCCCGGCCAGGTCCCAGTAGCGGCGCACCATGCGCACATTGGTGTCGTTCGCCTCCGAACCGGAACCCGTGAAGAACACGTGGTTGAAGCCGGCGGGCGCGATCTGCGCCAGCTTGGCGGCCAGCTGCACGGCGGGAATCGTGGTGGTGTTGAAGAAGCTGTTGTAGAACGGCAGCGTATCCATCTGCCGCGCCACTGCCTCGGTGATGCTGCGGCGGCCATACCCGACGTTGACGCACCACAGGCCGGACATCGCGTCGAGCACCTTGCGCCCGTCCGAATCCCACAAATAGATGCCATCGCCGCGCACCATCACGCGCGCGCCCTTCTCCGCCAGCGCCGCGTGGTCTGTAAACGGGTGCAGGTAGTGTGCGGCGTCGAGCCGCTGCAAGCCCTCGGTGTCCGGCAGTTCCGGCACGATCGGGGTGGTAGTCATGTTTGCCTCCAGGGGAAGGCGCGGTCACGCGGGCCACGCGACAGCCGGCCAGGCGGCCGGCAAAAAATTCATCTCGCAAATACAGTATAAACCGTTTACACAGGACGGGTTCGGGCCTGCCGGGCCTGCCCCGGCCCGGCCGATGCGAGGATCGTCAGACGTGAAGCAGCAGGTGTTCCCGTTCCCACGGGCTGATGACGGTCATGAACTCCTGGTGTTCGAGATCCTTGATGGCAGCATACACGTCGATGAAGCGCTCGCCCAGCACCCCGCGCAGCTTCTCTTCCTTGCGCAGCAGGCCCAGTGCTTCCGGCAGCCCTTGCGGCAGCTCGTACTTCATCTCGTAGGCACTGCCATGGGTGATCTCGGTGGGGTCGAGCCCCTCGGTCATGCCGAGGTAGCCGGCGGCGAGCGTGACGGCCAGTGCCAGGTAGGGATTGGCGTCCGAGCCGATGATGCGGTTTTCCACGCGGCGGTCCTGGATGCCCGATTCGGGCACCCGGAAGCCCACGGTGCGGTTGTCCACGCCCCACTGGATGTTGATCGGTGCCGCCGTATGGCGCACCAGCCGGCGATACGAATTCACGTACGGCGCCACGATCGCCAGCGCGCAAGGCATGTAGCGCTGCAGGCCGCCGATGTAGTGCTTGAACAGCTGCGACGGCGAGCCGTCCTCGTTCGAGAAGATGTTCCAGCCCGATTTCGCATCGACGATGCTCTGGTGGATGTGCATTGCCGAACCGGGCTCGCCGGCCATCGGCTTGGCCATGAAGGTGGCGTACATATTGTGTTTCAGCGCCGCTTCGCGCAATGTGCGCTTGAAGAAGAACACCTTGTCGGCCAGGCCGAGCGGCTCGCCGTGCAGGAAGTTGATCTCCATCTGGCCGGCGCCGATCTCGTGGATCAGCGTGTCCACGTCCAGCCCCATCAGGTCGCAGTAATCGTAGATGTCCTCGAACAGGGGGTCGAACTCATTCACGGCATCGATGCTGTAGACCTGGCGCGACGTTTCGGCGCGGCCGCTGCGGCCCACCGGCGCCTTCAGCGGCAGGTCGGGATCCGAAATCTTGGCGGTCAGGTAGAACTCCAGTTCGGGCGCCACCACCGGCTTCCAGCCCTTGTCCTCGTACAGTTTCAGCACGCGGCGCAGCACCGAGCGCGGCGCGAAATCGACCAGGCGCCCGTCGGCGAAATAGCAGTCGTGGATCACCTGCGCGGTGGGGTCGGTGGCCCACGGCACCATCGTGATCGTGCCGGGATCGGCCTTCAGGATCATGTCCCGGTCGGTCTGCGAGATCGCCCGGTCGTAGGCCGGGTCGTCGGTGGGGGAATTGCCGGTAACCGTCATGCCCAGCACGGCCTCCGGAATGCGCATGCCGCGCTCCTGGGTGAACTTCCCGCGCGGCAGGATTTTGCCGCGGGCGACGCCGGTCAGGTCCGGCACCAGGCATTCGATTTCGGTGACCCGTTTTTCATTGAGCCACTCGTCCATGTCGGTATAACTGAAATTCTCGCGGATTGCCATGGGTCTGTTCCCTTTCTCGCTCCAGTAAGTCAATGTGCGCGGCCCGCTGCGGGCCGCGTCCCTCGAACTTCACTTGGAAGCACAGCTATGGGATCCTGCCCGCCCAGGCCTCGTAAGTAGTCATCAGCCCCGATCCTGCCGGTTCGCCTGGTATTCTCGGCACGCATTGCCGAACGCCAGGAACATCTTCATGGAATCGGGGTTTTCCGTGATGCGCCATTCGGGGTGCCATTGCACCGCCAGCGTGAAGCCATGCGCGGCATCCACGGTATATGCTTCCACCAGCCCGTCGTGCGCCACCGCTTCCACGGTGACGCCGGGAGCCAGCCGGTCGATACCCTGGCCATGCAGGGAATTGACGGTGATCTCCTCGGGATTGCCCAGCATTTCGGCAAACTTGCCCCCCTTGGTCAGGTAGATCGGGTGAGCGGGGCCGTACTGCACTTCCAGTGAATCGTCTTCCCGGTCGCGGTGGTCCATCATGCCCGGCAATTCCTGCACCGCCTGGTGCAGCGTGCCGCCCAGCGCCACGTTGATCTCCTGGAAGCCGCGGCAGATGCCCAGCAACGGAATGCCGCGCTTGACGGCCGCGCGGATCAGCGGCAGCGTGGTGGCATCGCGTGCCGCGTCGAGCGGCAGGTCGGGATTGCGGATCGGCTGGCCATACAGGTCGGAATGCACGTTCGACGCCGAACCGGTCAGCATGATCCCGTCCGCCACGTGCAGCACCGCTTCCATGTCCGTCAGCTCGGCCAGCGCAGGCAGGACCAGCGGCATGCAACGCGCGCCGAGCACGACGGCATTCACATACTTGTTCTGGGCGGCATGATTCGGGAAATGCCCGATCTGCCGGGTACATGCTGGAACGAGGACGATAGGACGGCGCATATGCGACTCCGCAAACGTTGACGACCGATGTTTTTAATGTAACACAAAGTGAAATATTCGATTGTTCGGTCGCGTACACAATCGTGGCACTTTCATTGGCAAACCCGCGGCAAGTCCGATGTCAAATCCGGGTGACATGCCCGGCCAGACCGCTGCCGGGCCGCTCAACCGTGCAGCTCGTCCAGCAGTTCGGGATGCCGGTCCAGCAGTTGCAGCAGCTTGATCGTCGAGGGATGCGGGGTGGCCTTGCCCGCTTCGTAGCTGGCGAAGGCACCGGCCTCGGTGCCGAACAGCTCGTCGGCTTCGGGCGGATCGAGCCGCAGCCTGCGGCGCACGGCCGCGATGGTGCCGGGATCGACCAGTTCGCCATCGACGCGGCGCTGGAAGCGGCCTACCAGCTCGTCGAAACGTTCCACCGCCGCGCGATCGAGCGCCACGCCGCCGCACTGGATGCAGTGGTAGCCGCTGACCGAGGGAATCGTGGTGTGGCGGTCCTTGTAGGTGTAGGACACGCTGTGCGTATCGTGCACCGGGTCCGGTGCACCGCATTCGGGGCATTTCTCCATGATCGCCATTTCCTGGAAAGCTTGTCAGTCCAGGCGATTCTAGCGCCGCCAGCCCCGAAGGGCTGGCACCGGAGAACCCACGGCTTCAGGCCGGCACGCGCATCTGCGCCAGCAACTGGCGGATCTCAGGCACGCACGAGCCGCAGTTGCCGCCCGCCTTCACGCAGGCGGTGACCTCGGCCGTGGTCTTCAGGTCCTTGTCGCGGATGGCGTTGCAGATCGTGTTGCGGCCCACGCCGAAGCACGAGCATACGGTCGGGCCGGTGTCGGCGCCCTGCTTCAGCGGACGGCCGGCCAGCACGCCGGCGCGCTCGGCATCGGCCAGCGCTTCGGTCGAGAACAGCCCGGCCAGCCAGGCCCGCTCGGGCAGGTCGGGCCGCGGCGACACGAAGATGCACTGGGCGATGCGGTCGTCTTCGATGTGCACGGCGCGGTACACGCCGGCGCTGCGGTCCGCGTACTCGAGCCAGTCGGCATCCTCGTCGGCGATGCCCAGCAGTTCCCGTGCCCAGGCGCCGAAGTCCGTGATGCGGTTGCGCCCGGCCATTTCATAACGGGTGAAACCGGCGCCCTGCGCACGGGTCCAGTACGCCACCTTGTCCAGGTCCAGCGCCGTGCGCGACAGCACGAAGCCGTGCCACTGCACGGGGAAGCGGTCGACCATGACCGGCGTATGCTTGAATTCCGGTTCGCCGGAGACGGGATCGACGACCGGGTTCACGACCGCGCCGACGCGGGCGTCGGAAGCGGTCTGGGCGTTCCAGTGGATCGGCACGAACACGCTGCCGCGGGCAATGCCGCCGCCGTGCCGCACGCGCGCCACCATGCTGCCCCATTGCGACGAAATGCGCGCCAGCTCGCCGTCGCGCACGCCGCACAGCAGCGCGTCCTGCGGGTGCAGGTCGACGAACGATTCCGGCGTGTGCTCGGCCAGCTTCGGTGCGCGGCCGGTGCGCGTCATGGTGTGCCACTGGTCGCGCACGCGGCCGGTGTTCAGCACCAGCGGATACTCGCCGCCGGCGGTGTTGACCGGCAGGCGCGGCACGGTCGGCACGAAGCGCGCGCGCCCGTCCGGGAAGGAGAAACGGCGATCGGCGAACACGCGGCGTCCGATCGGCCACTGCACCGGCTGCAAGCCGTCGTAGCCGGCACGGTCGAGCGATGCCAATGCGCTGATGTCGAACAGGCGCGGCAGCGCATCGGGTGCATTGCGCCATGCCGAGAGGCGCGCATGTTCGGCGAAGATTTCGGACTGGTGCGTGAAGTCGAAGCCGGCGTAGCCGAGCCGCCGGGCGAACTCGCACAGGATCTGCCAGTCGCCCTTTGCGTCGCCGGGTGCCGGCAGGAACGCCCGCTGGCGCGAGATGCGGCGTTCGGAATTGGTCACCGTGCCATCCTTCTCGGCCCACGCCAGCGCGGGCAGCAGCACGTGCGCAAAGGCGTTGGTGTCGGTGTCCTGCACCACGTCCGATGCGATCACCAGCTCGGCTTTCGACAGCGCGCGGCGCACCTGGTCGGCATCCGGCAGGCTGACCATCGGATTCGTGGCGATGATCCACACCGCTTTCACCTTGCCGGACTCGATGGCCTGGAACAGGTCCACCGCCTTCAGGCCGGGCTTGTCGGCGATGCGCGGCGAATCCCAGAATTCGCGCACGGCGGCGCGGTGCTCCGGCTTGTCGAGATCCAGGTGCGCGGCCAGCATGTTGGCCAGGCCGCCCACTTCGCGCCCGCCCATCGCGTTCGGCTGGCCGGTGATCGAGAACGGGCCCATGCCCGGCTTGCCGATGCGGCCCGTGACGAGATGGCAGTTGATGATCGCGTTGACCTTGTCGGTGCCGGCGGACGACTGGTTCACGCCCATCGAGAAGCCGGTGATCACCTTCGCCGTGGCGGCAAACGACTGGTAGAACGCCAGCACGTCTTCCAGGGGCAGCCGGCATGCCTGCGCCACTGCTTCGGGCGTGAGGTCGGCCGCTTCCAGCGCTTCGTTCAGGCCGCGCGTGTGGTTGGCGATGAACGCCGCATCCACCGCTTCGCCGCGCGACAGGTAAGCCAGCAGGCCGTTGAACAGCCACACATCGGTGCCCGGCTTGACCGGCAGGTGCAGGTCGGCCAGTTCGCAGGTGGCGGTACGGCGCGGGTCGATGACGACGAGCTTCAGCTCCGGCCGGGCTTCCTTCGCGCGCGTGATGCGCTGGAACAGGATCGGGTGGCACCAGGCCAGGTTCGAACCGACCAGCACGATCATGTCGGCGTTTTCCAGGTCGTCGTAGTTGACCGGCACCAGGTCTTCGCCGAATGCGCGCTTGTGGCCGGCCACGGCGGACGACATGCACAGCCGCGAATTGGTATCGATGTTGGCGCTGCCGACGTAGCCCTTCATCAGTTTATTGGCAACGTAATAATCTTCCGTCAGCAACTGGCCGGACACGTACAGCGCCACCGAATCCGGCCCATGCTCGTCGACGATCGCGCGCCATTGGCCGGCGGCGCGGTCCAGCGCTTCGTCCCAGGATACCTGCCGCAGGTTTCCATCCTCGCGAACCTGCGGATGCAGCAGCCGCCCTTCCAGGCCCAGTGTTTCGCCCAGCGCCGCGCCCTTCACACACAGCCGGCCGAAGTTCGACGGGTGATCCGCATCGCCGGACACGGTGGCGGATTGCGGCCCCTGCGGCACGGCCTTGACGCCGCAGCCGACGCCGCAATAAGGACAGGTGGTGGCGATGGACAGATGTTGCTGGGACAGGTTCACGATGGTTCCAATGCTGGACAGTAACTGGGGTTTATGCGGCGAGCGCGGGACCGAACAGCAGGTGGTGGCGCATGGCGCTGATGTCGGCGCCGCGCTGGATCAGGTCGAAGTACCACGGCCCATCCTGCACGTCGCCATACAGCACGGCGCCGACCAGGCATGGCCCGTCCAGCACCAGCCGCTTGTAGACGCCGCGGCGCGCATCGCGCAGCACCAGGTCTTCGCTGCCTTCGGCGCCGATGAAGTCGCCGACCGAGTACAGCTCGATGCCGGTCACCTTCAGCCGCGTGGGCGAAGCCTGCTGCACATAGCGGCGGTGGCCGGCGCCGGCCAGGTGGGCGGCGCACACCTTGGCCTGCTCCCAGATCGGCGCGACCAGGCCGAACGTGGCGCGGCGGTGCTGCACGCATTCGCCGACGGCGTACACCCGAGGGTCGTACGATTGCAGCGTGTCGTCGACCACGATGGCGCGCTCGCAATGCAGGCCGGCCGCTTTCGCCAGTTCGATGTTCGGGCGCACGCCGGCGGTCATCACGACGAGGTCGGCCGGAATTTCCGTGCCATCCTTGAACCGCACGGCCGTCACGCGGTCCGGGCCGACGATCCCGGCGGTCTGCGCTTCCAGCATGAACTTCAGGCCGCGCGCTTCCAGTGCGCGCTGCAGCAGCTGCGCGGCCGGTTTGTCGAGTTGCTGGTTCATCAGCGCATCGGTCACGTGCACCACCGTGACTTCCATGCCCTGCTTCAGCAGGCCGTTGGCCGCCTCCAGCCCCAGCAGGCCACCGCCGATCACGACCGCATGCTTGTGGTCGCGGGAAGCTGAGAGCATGCTTTCGACGTCGGCAATGTCGCGGAACGCCAGCACGCCGGGCAGCTCGTGGCCCGGCACGGGAATGATGAACGGTTTCGAACCGGTGGCGATCAGCAGGCGGTCGTAGCGCACTTCATGGCCGGACTGGGCGCGCACGATGCGGCGGCGGCGGTCGATGTGCACCACCGGGTCGCCGGCGTGCAGCGTGATGCCGTTCGCCTCGTACCATTCGCGCGTGTTGAGCATGATGTCGTCGACCGACTTTTCGCCGGCCAGCACGGGCGACAGCAGGATGCGGTTGTAGTTACCGTGCGGTTCGGCACCGAACACGGTGATGTCGTACAGGCCGGGCGCCAGCGCGAGCAGCTCCTCGACCGTGCGCATGCCGGCCATGCCGTTGCCGATGACGACCAGGGCGGGTTTCATGGTTGTTTCCTCAAGCCCCGACCCACACCTTGCCGGCTTCGATCCGTGCCGGCCAGGTCGGCACCGAGTTTTCCGGGGCTTCCAGGCATTCACCCGTCTGCAGGTCGAAATGGTGCTTGTAGATCGGCGAGGCGACGACGAGGCGCTCGCCCAGGCTGCCCACCAGGCCACGCGACAGCACCGAGGCTTCCGAATTCGGATCGTAGTTGCCGATCGCGAACACGCGCGTATCGGTGCCGTCGTTCAGGCGGAATACGGCAACCTGCTCGTTGTTCAGCAGGGCGCACACGCCGGTGTTCGGCACGATGTCTTCCACACCGCAGATCGCGGTCCAGTTGGCGGCTTCGTTCTCACGTTTCATGTTGGCTCCTAGTCAGCTGTTCAAGAGATTGTTCAGGCGGCTTTGATGGGGATGACGCGTTTCTTTTCCTGCACGGTGGCCGGCCGGATCTGGCCACGCTCTTCGATGAACACCACGTTCTCGTCCTTCTTCTCGCTGTTGACGAAGTGGCGGAAGCGGGCGCGCGTTTCCGGGTTGTTCACGGCTTCCTTCCACTCGCAAATGTAGGTATCGACGACGCGCTGCATGTCCGCTTCCAGTTCGGCGGCCAGTTCGAGCTTGTCGTTGATGACCACGTCCTGCAGGTACTCCAGGCCGCCTTCCAGGTTGTCGCGCCAGGTGCTGGTGCGCTGCAGGCGGTCGGCCGTGCGGCTGTAGAACATCAGGAAGCGGTCGACGTACTTGATCAGCGTTGCCTTGTCGAGATCGGAGGCGAACAGTTCGGCGTGGCGCGGCTTCATGCCGCCGTTGCCGCACACGTACAGGTTCCAGCCCTTCTCGGTGGCGATGATGCCGACGTCCTTGCCCTGCGCTTCGGCGCACTCGCGGGTGCAGCCGGACACGCCGAACTTGATCTTGTGCGGCGTGCGCAGGCCCTTGTAGCGGTTCTCCAGCTCGATGGCCAGGCCCACGCTGTCGTCCACGCCGTAACGGCACCAGGTCGAGCCCACGCACGACTTCACGGTACGCAGCGACTTGCCGTACGCATGGCCGGTCTCGAAACCGGCGGCGATCAGTTCCTCCCAGATCGACGGCAGTTCGTCGACACGGGCACCGAACAGGTCGACGCGCTGGCCGCCGGTGATCTTGGTGTACAGGCCGTATTTCTTGGCGACCTGGCCGACTGCGATCAGGCCGTCCGGCGTCACTTCGCCGCCCGGCATGCGCGGCACCACCGAATACGTGCCGTCCTTCTGGATGTTGCCCAGGTAGTAGTCGTTGGTGTCCTGCAGGCTGGCGTGTTCCTTCTTCAGCACGAAATCGTTCCAGCACGTGGCCAGGATCGAGCCGGCCAGCGGCTTGCAAACGTCGCAGCCCAGGCCCTTGCCGTGCTGGGCCAGCAGTTCGTCGAAGGTCTTGATATTGCCGGCGCGGATGATGTGGAACAGTTCCTGGCGCGAGTGCGGGAAGTGTTCGCAGACATGGTTGTTGACGTCCATGCCCTGCTTCTTCATCTCGGCCTTCATCACCTGCGTGACCAGCGGCACGCAGCCGCCGCACGAGGTGCCGGCATTGGTGCAGCTCTTCAGCGCGCCGATCGACGTGGCGCCATCGGCCACCGCGGCGCAGATCGCGCCCTTAGTCACGTTGTTGCACGAGCAGATCTGCGCGGCGTCCGGCAGCGAATCCACGCCCAGGCCAGGCCTGGCCTTGCCGTCGGATTGCGGCAGGATCAGGAATTCCGGCGATTCCGGCAGCTCGATGCGGTTCAGCATCATCTGCAGCAGCGTGCCGTATTCGCCGGCATCGCCGACCATCACGCCGCCCAGCAGGTACTTGCCGCAGTCGGAGACGACGATCTTCTTGTAGACCTGTTTGCGCTCGTCGGTGAACTGGTAGCTGCGCGCGCCTTCCACCTTGCCGTGCGGGTCGCCGATGGACGCCACGTCCACGCCCATCAGTTTCAGCTTGGTGCTCATGTCGGCGCCGTTGAAGTCGGCGGACTGACCGCCCAGCTGTTTCGCCACCACGCGGGCCATGTCGTAGCCCGGTGCGACGAGGCCGTAGATCATGCCGTTCCACAGCGCGCATTCGCCGATCGCGAACACGTGCGGATCGGAGGTGCGGCACTGGTTGTCGATCGTGATGCCGCCGCGCGGGCCGATGGCCAGGCCGGCTTCCTTCGCCAGCTGGTCGCGCGGGCGGATCCCGGCACTAAAGACGATCATGTCCACGTCGAGGTGCGTGCCGTCGGCAAACTGCATGCGGTGCGCACCTTCTTCGCCGTCGACGATGGCGGTGGTGTTCTTGCCGGTATGGACCGTCACGCCCAGCTCGGCGATCTTGTTGCGCAGGATGCGGCCGCCGCCATCATCGACCTGCACCGCCATCAGGCGAGGCGCGAATTCGACCACGTGGGTGATCAGGCCCATGTCGCGCAGCGCCTTCGCGCATTCCAGGCCCAGCAGGCCGCCGCCGATGACGACGCCGGTCTTCAGGCGGGCGCCCGCTTCGGCCATGCCTTCCAGGTCTTCGATGGTGCGGTAGACGAAGCAGTCCTTGCGGTCGCGGCCATCGATCGGCGGCACAAATGGATAAGAACCAGTCGCGAGCACCAGCTTGTCGTAAGACAGAATGTCACCGGTGCTGGCGGTGACCGTCTTCGCCGCCAGGTCGATCGACTCGGCACGCGCATTCAGGCGCAGCACCATGTCGGAGCGGTCGAAGAAGCCCGGCTTCACCAGCGACAGGTCGTCCGCGCTCTTGCCGCTGAAGAATTCCGACAGGTGCACGCGGTCGTAGGCCGGGCGTGGTTCTTCGCACAGCACCGTGACCTGCATGCCGGCGACGGGGTTGTCCGCCAGGCTTTCGAGGAATTTGTGGCCAACCATGCCATGACCGATGACGACGATTTTCATGTTCTGCTCCGTGACTCAGTAATCAGTATTCAAAACTTGCGATGCAAATCAGGCGGCGGCGCGGGCCAGCGCATGTTCTTCGTTGGTGGCGGCCGAGAACCGCAGCGCGATCGCGCAGGCCGCGGAAATCAGCACCAGGAAGCCCAGGATCGACAGCGTCTGCTGCGTGCTGCCCACGCCCTTCATCAGGAAACCGGCGGCGACCGCACCGACGTTGCCGCCGGCGCCGATGATGCCGGTGACGCCGCCCAGTGCGCGCTTGTCGATGAACGGCACCAGCGCGTAGGTAGCGCCGCAAGCCATGTGCACGCACATGCCGAACGACAGCATGGCGAAGATGGCAACCGTGGCGGTATCGGCCTTGGCGAACCAGATCAGGCCAGCGCCTTCGCCCAGCATCAGGATGAACAGCAGCGTGACGCGGGCATTCAGGCTGCCGCGCAGGGCCATCTTGTCGGACACGAAGCCGCCCAGGGCACGGGCAAACAGCGCCAGCAGGCCGAAGCTGCCGGCGGCCAGGCCAGCCTGTTTCAGCGACATGTCGAACTGGTCGACGTAGTAGGTGGCGGCCACGTTATGGATGAACAGTTCCACGCCGAAGCAGGCGCCGTAGGTGATGAACAGCAGCCATACGCGGTAGTTCGCGGCGGCCAGCTTGAAGCTGTCCCAGCCGCCTTTCTTGCCGCCTTCGATCTCGATGCCGGCCTTGCGCAGCTCGGCGTAGTTGCCTTGCGGGCAGTCCTGCGTGAATTTCCAGTACAGCGCGCCGACGATGATCATCAGCACGCCCGGCACGATCAAGGCCAGGCGCCAGCCCATGGTTTCCGACACGCCCAGCATCAGGATCGCGGCCATGATCAGCGGCATGGTTGCCTGCGTGACGCCGCCGCCGGCATTGCCCCAGCCGGCCGTGGCCGCGTTGGCGGTACCGACCACGCGCGGGCCGAACATCACCGACGTGTGGTACTGCGTGATGACGAAGCTGGCGCCGATCGCGCCGATCAGCATGCGGAAGAACAGGAAGCTCTCATAGCTTTGCGAAGCGGCCACGCCGAACACGGGAATCGAGCCGAACACCAGCAGCGCGGTGTGCGCCTTGCGCGGGCCGTAGCGGTCGCACATCGGACCGATGATCATGCGCACCAGGATCGTGATCGCCACCGCGGCGATGTTGATGTTGGCGATCTGCCCTGCCGTCAGGTTGAATTCGCCCTTGATCACGGGCATCAGCGGTGCGCAGGCGAACCAGGCGAAGAAGCAGGCGAAGAATGCCAGCCACGCCAGGTGGAATGCGCGCATCTGCGGCGTGGCTAGCGAGAAGAGCTTGATGCTGTCAGCTTTGCGGGTCACGTTGCTGGTCATTTTTTCATCCCTGTTATCGGAAGCTACAAGCAAAAAAAAGGCGCCCGGGCAGAATCGCGGAAACGTGTTTCGTGAAACAAGTTTCGTGAGTCTGCCCGGACGCCGTTGTCCTGATGCCGCCCCGCCATTGGGACGGCTATGCAATGTTCAGGAGATCGCCATTGACCTCTTGCCCTGTACTTTGCAAGAGGCGTGCCAGCTTTGTTTGGGCTTCGTCAGGGGGAGAGCAGGTGCCGCGCCGTGCGCTGGAGCGGAAAAAGCAGGGCGGCATGCAAGTTGGCGGTGCAGTGCCGCCCGCTTATGGTGCAATGCAGCGTTCAGCGCTGGTGGATCGGGAACGAGGCTGCGTAGCGGGCCGGGTCGGCGCCATCCCACATGCGGCCGTCGACCAGTGTCGAGCTGCGCAGCAGGTCCGCGGGTACCGGCACGCCGGCCATTTCGGCCGCCTCGCGGTACAGGCGCAACTGGGTGACCGACTGCGCCACCGCCAGGTAATCGGGGTCGGTTTTCAGCAGGCCCCAGCGGCGGAACTGGGTCATGAACCACATGCCGTCCGACAGCCACGGGTAGCTCGCCTGCCCGTCCTGGTGGAAGCGCATCGGGTGGCCGTCCTGCCATGCGTGTCCGGTGCCATCGTCGTAGCGGCCCAGCATGCGCGGCAGGATCGCCGCCTTGTCGGTGTTCACGTAGGGTACGGCGGCGATGATTTCAGCGGTGGCGCGGCGATTTTCTTCACTGGCATCGATCCACCGGCCGGCCTCCAGCACGGCCGCGATCAGTGCCCGGCATGTGTTCGGATGGGCGTGCACGAATTCCAGGGAGGCGCCCAGCACTTTTTCTGGATGGTCGGGCCAGATGCGCTGGCTGGTCGCGACGGTGACGCCGACGCCGTCGATCACTGCCTGGCTGCCCCACGGTTCTCCGGCGCAGAAGCCATCCATGTAGCCCTCGACCAGGTTGTAGACCATCTGTGACGGCGGCACGGTGATCGCCCGCACGTCCTTCAGCGGGTGGATGCCGTGGGCAGCCAGCCAGTAATACAGCCACATCGCATGGGTGCCGGTCGGGAAGGTCTGGGCGAAGACATACTGCCTTGGCTCGCGGGCCATCAGGGCGGCCAGCGAGGCACCGTCCGTGGCGCCCTGCTCCGCCAGCCGGCGCGACAGCGTGATGGCCTGGCCATTGCGGTTCAGGTTCATCAGCACGGCCATGTCGCGCGGCTGCGCGCCGATGCCCAGCTGGGTGCCGTAGACCAGGCCATACAGCGCGTGAGCGGCATCGAGCTCGCCGGTCATCAGCTTGTCGCGCACGCCGGCCCACGAGGTTTCGCGCGACAGCACGATGCGGATGCCGTGCTTCTCGTCGAAGCCCAGCATGGCCGCCATGACGACCGAGGCGCAGTCGGTCAGCGGGTTGAATCCTATGTTGACAGTTGTTTTTTCGATATGCATGACTGCTCCGGCCGGGCCGCACGATAAGTGCATCAACCCAGCAAGTCCTCCACGTCCAGTATCCGCTGGGCGATGTCGGCCAGCTTCAGGTTCTTGTTCATTGCCATCGTCCGCAGCCGCTGGTAGGCCTGGTCCTCGGTCATGCCATGGCGGCTCATCAGCAAGCCCTTGGCGCGGTCGACCACCTTGCGCTCGGCCAGCCTCAGTTTCGTGTCCTGCAGCTCGTCCAGCAGCTTCTGCTCCTTGCGGAAGCGCGCCAGCGCCACGGAGAGCACCGGCTTGATGCGTTCCGGCTTCAGACCGGCCACGATGTAGGCCGACACGCCCGCGTCGATCGCCGCATCCATCGAGGACTGGTTGTCGTCCTCGGTAAACATGACGATCGGGCGGCGCTCGTCGCGGGTGGCCACGACGATGTACTCCAGCACGTCGCGCGCGTCCGATTCCGCATCGACGATGATCATGTCCGGCTGCAGGCGGGCGATCTCTTCCGGCAAATGAAAATCGGCCGGCAGCGACGCCACCAGCTCGTAACCGGCCTCGATCAGGCCCGCGTGCAGCGCGGTGGCGCGCAGCGACGCGTCACTTTCGTGGGGAGGGTGAACTAAAACGATGCGGAGATGGCGGCTCATGCCCTATTGCAGAGCAATAATTGTGCCAGATTGGTGAGCAACTCAGCCGTTGGATCGCATTCCCCAGCGTTGCACGGTGCTGCGCTCCAGCGCGGCAAACAGCAGGTGTTCGACGGCCAGCCCGATCAGGATCACGGCGGCGAGGCCTGCAAAGACCTTGTCGGTATACAGTTCGTTGCGGTTCTGGAAGATGTACCAGCCCAAACCGCCCTTGCCGGACGATGCGCCGAACACCAGCTCGGCGGCGATCAGCGTGCGCCACGCAAAGGCCCAGCCGATCTTCAGGCCGGAAACGATCGCCGGCAACGCGGCGGGCACCAGGATCTGGACGACGAACGGCAGCCCGGCCAGCCCGTAGTTGCGCCCGGCCATCCGCAGCGTGGCCGGTACCGACTGGAAGCCGGCATAGGTCCCCAGTGCCAGCGGCCACAGCACCGCATGGACGATGACGAACACCAGGCTGGCATTGCCGAGTCCCAGCCACAGCATGGCCAGCGGCAGCAGCGCGATGGCCGGCAGGGGATTGAACATGGCGACCAGCGTTTCCAGCAGGTCGCGGCCCAGGCGCGTGGAGACGGCCAGCGCCGTCAGCACGAAGGCCAGCGCAATGCCGGCGACATAGCCCTGCACCAGCACGGCCAGCGATACCTGGATTTTCTCGGCCAGCTCGCCGCTGGCGATGCCTTCGGCAAAGGCGCGCGCCGTCTGCAGGAACGTCGGCAGCAGCAGGTCGTTGTCCTGCCAGCGCGCGGCCAGCTCCCACAGCAGCGCCAGCACGGCCAGCAGTACCGTCTTGCGCAGCCAGCCCTGCTGCCACAGGCGTTGCGTGGCCGGCAGCCGCCGTTGCAGCGACGCCGGCGCGGCGGGCGCCAGCTCGTACTGGAATTCCTGGCGGATCGGCGGGATCGATGGACTCGCAGGGTTCACAGTGCGATCCTTTCGTGTTCATCGGCAGTCCCGGCCAGCGATGGCGCGCCGAACAGCAGGTGGTGGATGCGCTGCGCGGCCTGCTGGAAATCGGCACTGCCGGCGCTGTGCAGGCCGAACTGGTGGCTGTTCAGTTCCGCGCGCACGCGGCCCGGATGGGGCGACAGCAGCAGGATGCGGTTGCCGACCACCAGCGCTTCCTCGATCGAGTGGGTGACGAACAGCAACGTGAACGGCGCATCCTCCCATAGTGTCGTCAGTTCTTCCTGCATGGTGCGCCGCGTGAGGGCGTCGAGCGCGGCGAACGGCTCGTCCATCAGCAGCACGGCCGGCTGCATCGCCAGTGCGCGGGCGATCGCCACGCGCTGCTTCATGCCGCCGGACAGCGTGTGCGGATAGGCGTTCTCGAAGCGGTCCAGTCCCACGCGGGCGATCCAGTGCCGCGCCCGTTCCCTGGCTTCGGCGCGCCCGCAGCTTTTCGAGGCCAGCAAGGGAAAGGCCACGTTTTCCAGCACGGTCTTCCATGGCGGCAGCTGGTCGAATTCCTGGAACACGCAGATGCGGTCCGGGCCGGGCTGCGTGACCGGCTTGCCGCCCAGCGTGATCGTACCGGCGGCCGGCGCGATGAATCCGCCGACAGCCTTGAGCAGCGACGACTTGCCGCAACCGGAAGGGCCCAGCAGCACGAAGCGGTCGCCGCCGAAGACGTCGAAATCGACGTCCTGCGTGGCGCGCACGGCATTGCCGCCGCTGCGGTATTCGAGCGTGACGCCGCGGGCGCTCAACAGTGCTCCGGCGGGCGACGACGGGCGGACAACCTGCAGCGGTGCCATGTCAGCTCCCCTTCGCCACCAGCGGCTCGTCAAAGAAGTAATCGCGCCAGGTGGCCGGCCGGTTTTTCACGGCACCCACGCGGTGCATGAACTGCGCCAGCTTCAGCGTATTCTGCGGCGCGATATTGAACTGCACTTCGGGATTCCGGAAGATCTTCACCAGCAGCGCGCGGTCGACCTTGCTCTTGTTGACCTTCAGGTAGATGTCGGCCGCGCCTTCCGGGTTCTTCGACGCATAATCCGCCGCCTGGGCCAGCGCCTGCACGAACGCGCGCAGCGTTTTCGGGCTGGCCTTGCGATATTTTTCGGTGGCGTACAACAGCGTGGCTGAAGCCGGGCCGCCCAGCACTTCGTACGACTTCAGGATCACACGCGCGTTCGGATTCTGCGCCAGCTCCTGCTCCTGGAACGGCGGCGTGGCGAAATGGGTCGTGATCTCGGTGCCGTTCGAGATGATGGCGGTGGTGGCATCCGGATGCGGCAGCGTTTGCGTGAGCTTGTCGAGCCGCGCGAATTCCTTGTCGCCCCATTTTTGCGCCGCCGCCAGCTGCAGGATGCGCGACTGCACGGAGACCGTGACCGCGGGCAGCGCGATGCGGTCCTGGTCGGTGAAGTCGGCGATCGATTTCACTTTCGGGTTATTGGTGACGAGGTAGTACGGAAAGCTGCCCAGCGATGCCACGCCACGCACGTTCTGGCGGCCCTTCGTGCGGTCCCACACGGTGATCAGCGGGCCGACGCCGGCGCCGGCGATATCGATGCTTCCGGCCAGCAGCGCGTCGTTGATGGCGGCACCGCCGGACAGCTGCTTCCATTCGACCTTCACGTCCACGCCATTCTGCCTGCCGTATTTCTCGATGAGCTTTTGCTCCTGCGCGATGTTCAACAGCAGGAAAGGAATGCCGAACTGCTGGGCGATGCGGATGGTGCCTTCGGCATGGACGCCGGTGGCGAGTACGAGCGCGAGGGCGCCGGCGGCGATCTTCAGTGGTTTCATTGTCTCTGTCCGGTGGAATCAGTAAGGCACGTCGCCTTCGATGGTGGTGCGGTACAGCTTGCGGCGCTGGTCGGCCGGACAGCCGGCGGCCAGGTGCATCAGCGAGCGGTTATCCCAGAACACCATGTCGTGCGGCTGCCAGCGGTGGCGGTAGACGTGCCGCGGCTTCACGCTGTGGGCGAACAGTTCCTTCAGCAGCGCGGCACTCTCGTCGTCGGGAAGGCCGACGATGCGGGTCGTGAAATG
This sequence comes from Pseudoduganella sp. jia 9, assembly GCF_055502615.1. Taxonomy (NCBI): domain Bacteria; kingdom Pseudomonadati; phylum Pseudomonadota; class Betaproteobacteria; order Burkholderiales; family Oxalobacteraceae; genus Pseudoduganella; species Pseudoduganella sp. jia 9. Next base: position 284,175 of record NZ_JBUPWE010000005.1, read on the forward strand.
CTCGCTGACGAACAGCGCCTGCCGTCCCGTTTCCGGGTGCGTGCGCACCACCGGATGCACCACCGGCTTGACTTCGTCGATCTGCGCCTGCGTGAGGTTGGGGCGCCACGGACTGCGGCGCTGCAGTTCGGCATACTGTTTCAGGTAGCTGTGCTCGGCCCTGGCGTAGCGGATCTGCCGCTTCACCGCTTCCGGCAGCGTGTCGTAGGCCAGGTGCATGTTGGCGAACAGCGTGTCGCCCCCTTCGGCCGGCAGTTCCTGGGCATGCAGCAGCGAGCCCAGGCTGGGCCTTTCCTTGTACGACAGGTCGGAATGCCAGAAATGGCCGGCGTCGCCAAGCCCGATCGGCTTGCCGCCTTCGACGATGTTCGATACGACGAGGACTTCCGGATACCCCGCCAGCTGGAAATTCCTCAGCACATGGATTTGCAAGGGACCGAACAGGCGCGAAAAATTCACCTGCTGCTGCGGCGTGATGCGCTGGTCCCGGAACACCAGTACGTGGTGTTCCAGGTGGGCGGCATGCAGCTGCAACAAGGCCTTGCGGGAGAGCGGCCGTGCCAGGTCGAGGCCAATCACTTCAGCGCCAAGGGGACCTTCGAACGGGCGAATGCGCAGCTCTGTTTTGAGGGGAACTGCGGCACGCGTTACGGCTTCGCTCAATACTGCGGACATGTGATGCGCTCCATCTGGCGGGGTCGGAAGCTCGCCAGGCGCCGCGCTTTCCACGGCCACGGCACCAGTCGAGTGAAACCAGTCTATGCCGCCCGCATCATGATGAAAACGAATGCTTTTTGCTATCGATATGCGGTTTGCGTCAGCCTGTCGCCGGCCCGCCGGCCAGCTGCTGCGCCGTCTTCAGCGCTTCGACGATCGCCGCGAACGCCGCCTGGCGCGATTCCCGGTCGGGTACCCGCAGTGCATAGGCGGGGTGGTAGGTGACGACAACCCAGCGCCCTTCATGCTCGAACGGCGCGCCCATGTAGTCCTTCATCGTTGCGCTGCCGGTCTGCAGGATCGATTTCAATGCCGTGCTGCCGAGGGCCACCAGCACCTGCGGTGCGACCGTTTCGAGTTCCGCCTCGAGCCAGTAGTGGCAGGCCATCACTTCCTTCTGCGCGGGCGTCTTGTGCAGGCGCCGCTTGCCGCGCGGTTCCCACTTGAAGTGCTTGACCGCGTTGGTGACATAGACGGTGCGGCGATCCAGGGCCGCTTCATCCATCGCCTTGTCCAGCAGGTCGCCGGCCGGGCCGACGAAGGGTTTGCCGGCCAGATCTTCCTGGTCGCCCGGCTGCTCGCCTACCAGCATGATCCTGGCGCGGCGCGCGCCCTGCCCCGCCACGGCCTGCGTGGCGTTCTGCCACAGGTCGCAGCGGCGGCAATCGTCCAGTGAACTGGGTTGCTGGCGTTCGGGCGCCGCCTTGTCCGGCGCGATGGGGATCGTGGTGCCGCCGCGCTTGCCGACGGTATCGAGCTGGCCCACCTTGCGGGCACCGGCCGCAGCCTGCGTGACCATGTGCGGCACCACGGCCGCTTCCGGCAGGTTCTTCCAGAACCGCTGCCGGATATGGCCGTGCATGATGTCCGCATTGAGGCGGGCGGGATTGAAGATGCTGCGGTAGTAAGTGAGCCACAGCGCTTCGCCGGCATCGTCGAAGTCCGCCGCGCTGCGCGCCAGGGCCGCGCCGGTGTGCAAAGTGGCGCCATCCCACAGCACGGTGGCTTCGGGTGTGGCGATCATCCAGCTGGTCTTGCCCATGCGTTTTGCGAAGTGCTGCGCGACTTGCGGCAGGACGTCGTGCGCCGGCTCGAACCACGCGACGAAACGCGGCGCGCCCGCTTCTTCGGGACGCTCGCGAAAACGCAGGTAGGCATGCATGTCGTGTTCTTCGTGCCGCACCGCCCGTACCATGTGGTGGAGGCGCGCGCCGTCTTCATCCGCCATCGATATGACCTCGTGTTCGCCACCATGCCAGCGCCACAGCACACGGTACAGGAAGGCCCAGCGGTCGTGGGCGCGATAGCAGGCGGCGCCTTGCAGCATCTCCATCAGCTTGCGGGAGACACGCGGCTGCACGCCTGGTGAAGGATTCGGGGGCGGCGGGTCCGATCGCTCATCGGGGTTATGAGTTTCCTCACTGGCCAACTTGCTTGCCAAACTGCTTGCTGGTGCCGACTCGGTTACTGCCTTGCTGCGAACTACACCTTCTACTTCACTTGCTGCTTCACTTGCTACTTCACTTGCTACTTCAGCTACTGCCTTGCTGCGTACTTCAACTGCGGCTACTTCAACTGCTGCTTCATTTACTGCCTTGCTACCCGAGTCGAGAGCCAGCTCACCTACAGCCATGGGAGGCATTGCACTCAGCAGGTCTCCGCCGCCATCCTGCAGAACCCATTGTACGTATTCGGGCCGAATGCGGCGCACGATCAAATCCCGCGCAGCGGCGCGCCACTCGCCGAACGATGCGACCACGACGGGCTGGCCGGACAGCGCCCGCGCCACGGCGTCGGCTGTCATGCAGCCTGCAGTTCGGGGAACAGGGCCATCTGCTGCGGTACGTCGGCCATGGCACGGCGCAGCGTGTCGGACGGCGTGGTGTCGCGCGCCGGCCGGTAGTCGGCGGTCACGATGAACGGTGCCACCTTCTTCATGCTGCAGCGCAGGCGGGTGAGATCGGCCCAGCGCACCTGGCGCATGCGGCGCAGCTCGACGATGCGCTGCGCATTGCGGATGCCGATGCCGGGAATGCGCGCGATCATCTGCGGCTCGGCGCGGTTCAGGTCCATCGGGAAGTGCTCGCGGTGCGTCAGCGCCCAGGCCAGCTTCGGGTCGATGTCGAGCGACAGGTTGCCCGATGCGGGCAGCAGTTCCTTCGCCTGGAAGCCGTAGCTGCGCAACAGGAAGTCCGCCTGGTACAGCCGGTGCTCGCGCAGCAGCGGCGGCGGCGCCAGCGGCACGCTCTTCGGGCTTTCCGGGATCGGGCTGAACGCGCTGTAGTACACGCGCTTCAGCTTGTAGCTGCCGTACAGCGTTTCCGCGGTGGTGAGGATGCGCGCATCGTCGCTGGCATCGGCGCCCACGATCATTTGCGTACTCTGTCCCGCCGGTGCGAACTTCGGTGCCTTCGGCTCGCCTTCCTTCTCGTCCAGCTTCAAGCGGATATTGCCCATCGCCAGCTTGATCGTGTGGACGTTCTTTTCAGGCGCGAGTCTCTGCACGCTGTCCTGCGTGGGCAGTTCGATGTTGACGGACAGCCCGTCGGCATAGCGGCCGGCCGCGTCGATCAGCGCCGGGTCGGCATCGGGAATCGTCTTCAAATGGATATAGCCGCGGAACTGGTGCACTTCGCGCAACTCGCGCGCGACGGCAACCAGCTGTTCCATCGTGTAGTCGGCGGACTGGATGATGCCGGAGCTGAGGAACAGGCCGTCGATGTAGTTGCGCAGGTAAAAGTCGACGGTGAGTTTGACGACTTCCTGCACGGTGAAACGGGCGCGCGGCACGTTCGACGTGCGGCGGTTCACGCAATACTGGCAATCGTAGATGCAGAAATTCGTCAGCAGGATCTTGAGCAGCGAAACGCAGCGGCCATCCGGCGTATAGCTGTGGCAGATGCCCATGCCGTTGGTGGCACCCAGGCCGTCCTTGCCCTCGGAGGAACGCTTCGGCGCACCACTGCTGGCGCAGGAAGCATCGTACTTCGCCGCATCGGCCAGGATTTCAAGTTTGTCGTTCAGCTCCATTTTCGGCACCTAACTGTACAGATATACAGTATACCGAAGTCCTGTTCAGGACACCGCAGGAGCGCATGGAAAACCGGGTCAGTTACGGTTCGAAAAAAACAGGGGACATACCCCTGTTTCCAGGCAACTATCGGCTTGCGGGGTGCCAGGACATGTCGCACGAACGTGCAGCGACAATCATGATCTTTCCTGAGAACAGGGGTACGTCCCCAGTTTCTAGATCTTTCCTCAAAACAGGGGTACGTCCCCAGTTTTGCAGTTTTGGTCAGGCGGCGCTGTAGTTGTTGGTGAGGCGGTCTTTCAGTTTCTCCTGCAGTTCGGAGAATTGCGTGATCGTCATGCCCAGGTCGTGCAGGTGGCCGTCGTTGATGCCGTACACCCAGCCATGCACGGTGACCTGCTGGCCGCGGTCCCAGGCGTCGCGCAGGATGGTGGTCGAGCTGACGTTGACCACTTGCTCGACCACGTTCAGTTCCACCAGTTTTTCGCTGCGCACGCGCTCGTCGAGCACGGTGCCCAGGTAGCGTTCGTGTTTCTGGCTGACGTCGGCCACGTGGCGCAGCCAGTTGTCGACCAGGCCGACGCGGGCGCCGGTCAGCGCGGCGTGCACGCCCTTGCAGCCGTAGTGGCCGACGATGATCACGTGCTTCACTTTCAGCACTTCGATCGCGAACTGCAGCACGGACAGGCAGTTCAGGTCGGAGTGGACGACGACGTTGGCGATGTTACGGTGCACGAACACGTCGCCTGGCAACAGGCCGAGCAGTTCGTTGGCGGGCACCCGGCTGTCCGAGCAGCCGATCCACAGGTATTCGGGGGAAGCCTGGTTTGCCAGGCGCTGGAAGAATTCCGGGTCGCGCTCGACCATCGAATCGGCCCAGCGGCGGTTGTTGTTCAGCAGTTCCCGCAGGTCGGAAGGCTTGGTATCGTTCATGATTTCCTTTCAGACGTGACAAGGCCGCCGGTTGCAGGCCTCACAACGCGGCGGCCGTAGATACAATGGCCAGTTTACCCGATTAATGTCCGGTCGGCCGAACGTACTTTTTTGGTAGCGGTCTCCTGGAACGGGCTGCCGCCCGTCCCGGGCAATCACTCGAAGAAGTCCTTGACCTTGTCCATCCAGGTCTTCGACTGCGGGCTGTGCTTCGCGCCGCCTTCGCTGGTGGCGCGTTCGAACTCACGCAGCAGTTCCTTCTGCTTGTCGGTCAGCTTGACCGGCGTTTCGACAGCCACGTGGCAGAACAGGTCGCCCGGATAGCCGGAGCGCACGCCCTTCACGCCCTTGCCCTTCAGGCGGAACGTCTTGCCGGACTGGGTTCCCTCAGGCACGGTGAACGACACCTTGCCGGACAGCGTAGGCACTTCGATTTCGCCGCCCAGTGCCGCTTTCGCGAACGAGATCGGCATTTCGCAGTGCAGGTCGTCGCCTTCGCGCTGGAACACCGCGTGCGCCTTGATGTGGATTTCCACGTACAGGTCGCCCGGCGGCCCGCCATTGGTACCCGGTTCGCCGTTGCCCGACGAGCGGATGCGCATGCCGTTGTCGATGCCCGCCGGGATCTTCACTTCCAGCGTCTTGTTGCGCTTGATGCGGCCGGCGCCCGAGCACGCGGGGCACGGTTCCGGAATGATCTTGCCGGTGCCGTGGCACTTCGGGCAGGTCTGCTGGATGCTGAAGAAGCCCTGCTGCATGCGTACCTGGCCGTGGCCGCCGCACGTGGAACAGGTTACCGGCGACGTGCCCGGCTTGGCGCCCGAGCCGTGGCAAGAATCGCACTTGTCCCAGGCCGGCACGCGGATCGTCGTGTCGAAGCCATGCGCGGCCTGCTCCAGCGTGATCTCGAGGTTGTAGCGCAGGTCGGCACCGCGGTAGACCTGGGGTCCGCCGCCGCGCCGGCCGCCGCCGCCGCCGAAGATATCGCCGAAGATGTCGCCGAATGCATCGCCGAAGCCGCCAGCGCCACCGAAGCCGCCACCGCCCATGTTCGGATCCACGCCGGCGTGACCATAGCGGTCATACGCCTCGCGCTTCTCCGGATTGGTCAGCATCTCGTAGGCTTCCTTGACTTCCTTGAACTTTTCTTCCGCCTCTTTGTTGTCCGGGTTGCGGTCCGGATGGTACTTCATCGCAAGCTTGCGATAAGCCTTCTTGATCTCTTCTTCGGAGGCATTTTTTGCCAGGCCGAGAATCTCGTAAAAATCACGCTTTGCCATATGCAGGCACCTAACTGAACTGAATAGAAGGGAGACTGTAACAGGACGCCGGGGTTGCGACCACCTGCGCCGCCGCTTGCCGCCGTAGCCCGGTGAACCGGGCGAGGTTGGCGTTGTGAAACAACCTCAAAATCCTGCCGATTATGCAAAAGCCGAGCGGGCCACCGTGCTACGGCCGCTCCGCTCGGCTAGGTCAGGCTCGCCATGAGCCTGACTTGACTGCTGGCCGTTGCCACGGCTGCGGGTTACTTGTTGTCTTTGACTTCCTTGAAGTCGGCATCGACAACGTCATCCTGCTGCGCGCGGTTGTCTGCGCCGCCGGCCTGCTGGCCCGCACCGGCACCGGCGTCCGCACCGCCGCCGGCCGCTGCCTGCTGCGCCTGCATGTCGGCGTACATCTTCTCGCCCAGCTTCTGCGCAGCTTCGGTCAGCGCGGCCACCTTGGAATCGATGGTGGCCTTGTCGCCGGACTTGATCTCGCCTTCCAGGTCGGTGATCGCCGCTTCGATCTTCGCCTTCTCGTCGGCACCCAGCTTGTCGCCATATTCGGTCAGCGACTTGCGGGTGGAGTGCACCAGCGCGTCGGCCTGGTTGCGCGACTCGGCCAGTTCCTTCACTTTCTTGTCTTCTTCCGCGTTCAGCTCGGCATCCTTCACCATCTTCTGGATTTCCTCTTCCGACAGACCGGAATTGGCCTTGATGGTGATCTTGTTTTCCTTGCCGGTGGCCTTGTCCTTGGCGCCCACGTGCAGGATGCCGTTGGCGTCGATGTCGAAGGTCACTTCGATCTGCGGCGTGCCGCGCGATGCCGGCGGAATGCCTTCCAGGTTGAACTCGCCCAGCGCCTTGTTGCCGGCGGCGATTTCACGCTCGCCCTGGTAGACCTTGATGGTCACCGCAGGCTGGTTGTCGTCGGCGGTCGAGAACACCTGCGCGAACTTGGTCGGGATCGTGGTGTTCTTGTGGATCATCTTCGTCATCACGCCGCCCAGCGTTTCGATACCCAGCGACAGCGGGGTCACGTCCAGCAGCAGCAGGTCCTTGCGCTCGCCCGACAGCACGGAACCCTGGATCGCGGCGCCCACGGCCACGGCTTCATCCGGGTTGACGTCCTTGCGCGGATCCTTGCCGAAGAATTCCTTCACTTTTTCCTGCACCTTCGGCATGCGGGTCATGCCGCCGACCAGGATGATGTCGTCGATGTCGGAAACCTTCACGCCGGCATCCTTGATGGCGATACGGCATGGCTCGATCGTCGCGGCGACCAGTTCCTCGACCAGCGATTCCAGCTTGGCGCGGGTGATCTTCAGGTTCAGGTGGACCGGCGCGCCATTCGCCATGGCGATGTACGGCTCGTTGATCTCGGTCTGCTGCGACGACGACAGTTCGATCTTCGCGCGCTCGGCCGAAGCCTTGATGCGCTGCAGGGCGATCGGATCCTTCTTCAGGTCCAGGCCGTTGATCTTCTTGAATTCTTCGATGATGTAGTCGATCACGCGCTGGTCGAAGTCTTCGCCGCCCAGGAAGGTGTCGCCGTTGGTCGACAGCACTTCGAACTGCTTCTCGCCATCCACGTCGGCGATCTCGATGATCGAGACGTCGAACGTGCCGCCGCCCAGGTCATACACGGCGATCTTGCGGTCGCCCTTGTCGGTCTTGTCCAGGCCGAACGCCAGCGCAGCCGCGGTCGGCTCGTTGATGATGCGCTTCACGTCCAGGCCGGCGATACGGCCGGCATCCTTGGTGGCCTGGCGCTGCGAGTCGTTGAAGTAAGCCGGCACGGTGATCACGGCTTCGGTGACTTCCTCGCCCAGGTAGTCCTCGGCGGTCTTCTTCATCTTGCGCAGCACTTCAGCGGAGATCTGCGGCGGCGCCAGTTTCTTGTCGCGCACGCTGATCCAGGCATCGCCGTTGTCGGCCTTGTTGATCGAGTAAGGCATCAGGCCGATGTCCTTCTGCACTTCTTTCTCGTCGAACTTGCGGCCGATCAGGCGCTTCACGGCGAACAGCGTGTTCTTCGGGTTGGTGACCGCCTGGCGCTTGGCCGGCGCACCAACCAGGATCTCGCCGTCTTCCTGGTAAGCGATGATGGAAGGCGTGGTACGCGCGCCTTCGGCGTTCTCGATGACCTTCGGCTGGCCATTTTCCATGATGGCGACGCAGGAGTTGGTGGTGCCCAGGTCGATACCGATCATTTTGCCCATGGTTTGTTCTTCCTCGTAACGGATTAGTTTCTGAATAAGTCTTATATGCGGAAAAGCTTCTTGCTTTTCAAGTGCTTAGGAAGCGCTGATGAATAAACAACGCTTCCACGGATCACTTCGGCTGGGCAGCCGTGACGATGGCGGGACGCAGCAGGCGGTCCGCGATCGTGTAACCCTTTTGCAGAACGGCGACGACAGTATTGGCTTCCTGCTCGGCGGGCACCATGGCCACCGCCTGGTGGCGGTTTGGATCCAGCTTGTCGCCGGCAGCGGGCACCACTTCGAGCAGCTTGTTGCGTTCGAACGCGGAGGTCAGCTGCTTCAGCGTCATTTCCACGCCTTCCTTCAGCGACTCGACGGACGGCGTCTCCACCTTCAGTGCCATCTCCAGGCTGTCCTTCACCGGCAGCAAGGCCTCGGCGAAGCTCTCGACGGCGAATTTATGGGCCTTGGCCACGTCATCCTGGGCACGGCGGCGGATATTGTCGCCTTCGGCCTTGGCACGCATGAAGGCATCCTGCATTTCGGCCAGCTTGGCTTCCGTGGCGGACAGCTGCTCTTCCAGGCTGGGATTGGCTGCGGCCTCGAAGACTGGCTGCTGGGCCGGCTGCTCCTGCGGAGCCGCTTGCTGCTGCGCCTGGTTTGCCTGCTGCGCGTCCTCGGGATTCTGACTGGCCTGGTTTTCCTGGTCTTGCATCGTGTGACTCCTGAAAATCGTGTTTGTTTGACATTGCTCTTGCTGCACTGGCCGAATCTGGGGCTATCCCCTACCTTTTCAAGGGGTTTTATGAAGCTCGGTTCGGACAGCGCTTGACAAACGACTGGCAGATCATGGCCGGGAGCCCCCCGGCCGACCTGTTATTTTAACAGGCTGGCACTCGTCGACGGCAAGTGCTAACAGCCTGCACCCGGGCTGACAGCCGGGCAATGTTGCGCGATTGCAGCGCGGCGGGAAGCTTACTCTGCGGCACCCAGCGCGATGGCGCGGTCGCGTCCAATGGCGGCGTCATGCTGGCGCATGGCGCGCTGCGACGGCGACACCATCGCCGGCCAGCCGATCATGTGCTGCTCGGCGATCTGGGCCAGCGCGGCGATCCATGCCGGGCTTTCGTTCAGGCAGGGGATGTAGTGGAATTCCTTGCCGCCGGCGGAGAGGAAGTCGTGCCGCACCTCCATGGCGATTTCCTCCAGCGTTTCCAGGCAGTCGCTGGTAAAGCCGGGGCAGATCACGTCGATGCTGCGCACGCCCTCGCGCGCCAGCTTCTGCACCGTGGGCGCGGTGTACGGTTGCAGCCATTCGGCCTTGCCGAAGCGGGACTGGAATGTGACGATGTAATCGTCGTCGCGCAGCTTCAATGCCGCGGCCAGCAGGCGCGCCGTCTTGTGGCACTCGCAGTGGTAGGGGTCGCCCAGCAGCAGAGTGCGCTTGGGCACGCCGTGGAAACTCATCACGAGCTTCTTCGCGCGGCCGTGGTGCTCCCAGTGCGACAGCACGTTCTGGCGCAGCGCCTCGATGTAGGCTTCGTGGTCGTGGTAGTTCTTCACCAGCCGCAGCTCGGGGATGTTGCGGATCTTGCGGTAGTGCCGGAACACGGCATCCCAGATCGAACCGGTCGTGGTGCCGGAGTATTGCGGGTAGGCGGGCAGCACGACGATGCGGTCGCAGCCATCGGCTTTCAGGCGGGCCAGCACGTCGGGCAGCGCCGGCGTGCCGTAGCGCATCGCCATGGCCACCGTCACGTCCTGGTGGCCGCGCGCCTGCAGTGCCTCGTGCAGCAGCATCGCCTGGTTTTGCGTGTGGATGCGCAGCGGCGAGCCGTCTTCCGTCCAGATCGACGCGTACTTCTTGGCCGACTGGCCGGAACGGAACGGCAGGATCACGCCGTGCAGGATGAACCACCACAGCGCTTTCGGGATCTCGACCACGCGCGGGTCGGACAAAAACTGCTTCAGGTAACGGCGCACCGCGCCCCGGGTGGGAGCATCGGGCGTGCCGAGGTTGACCAGCACGACCGCGCTGCCGCTGACGGCGCCGTGCTGGTGGGGTGGTTCTTTCGCGAAAGCCATGGAGTCGTTATATCAATCAGGGTAGACCCTGATTATATGCGGCCCGCCGCGCCGCCGCTTTGCTCATGTGTGCCGATGCTCATGTGCGCCGATGGCCCGGCGCGTGCCCGCCGTGCGGGGTGCTCAGGAGGCCAGCAACTCGCGCGCGTGCTTGCGGGTGGTGGCCGTGATCTCGAGGCCGCCCAGCATGCGGGCCACTTCCTCGACGCGGGCCTTGGCATCGAGCACTTCGATGCGCGACGCCGTCTTGCCGTTGGCCAGCGTGCTCTTCGCCACCTGGAAGTGGCTGTTGCCCTGGCTGGCCACCTGCGGAAGGTGGGTCACGCACAGCACCTGCCGCTCCTGGCCCAGGCGCTTCAACAGCCGGCCCACCACTTCGGCGACGCCGCCGCCGATGCCGCTGTCGACCTCGTCGAAGATCAGCGTGGGCACGGTGGTGGCGTTCGACGTGATGACGGAAATGGCCAGCGAGATGCGCGCCAGTTCGCCGCCGGAGGCCACCTTGGCCAGCGGCCGCGGCACCACGCCGGCATGGCCGGCCACCATGAACTCGACCTGCTCGAGGCCCTTGGCGGAAGGCTCGCACGAATGCAGCGCCACTTCGAAGCGCCCGCCCGTCATGTTCAGGTCCTGCATCGCCCTGGTGACCGCGTCGCCCAATGCCTTCGCCGCGGCGGCGCGGCTGGCGGACAGCTGCCGGGCCACCGCCAGGTACTCGTCCTTCAGCCTTGCCTCCTGCTTGCGCAGGCCTTCGAGGTCGGTCGCATCCGCCAGCTGGTTCAACTGCGCGGCCAGCCGCGCGTGCTCGGCCGGCAGCTCGTCAGGATCGACGCGGAACTTGCGGGCCGACGAGTGCAGCGCTTCCATCCGCGCATCCACTTCGCGCAGGCGGTCCGGATCGAGCTCCACGCGATCGAGGTAGGTGTTCAGCGCATACGCCGATTCCTGCAGCTGGATGCGCGCCGATTCGATCAGGTCGACGATCGGCTGCATTTCCGCGTCCACCGACACCAGCTTGGCCAGCTTCTGGTTCAGCGACGACAGCTGCGACACGATCGGCTGCTCGTCCGACTCGGAAATGACGGCAAGCGCTTCCTGGGCGCCTTCCAGCAGGCTGGCGGCGTGCGACAGGCGGCTGTGCTCATTGCCGATCTCGGCCCACTCGCCCGGCTTCGGCGCCAGTTTATCCAGCTCGCCGACCTGCCATTCCAGGCGCTCGCGTTCGAGCAGCACGTTGGCGGCGTTGGTCTCGAATTCCCCCAGCTGCTTCGCCAGCGCGCGCCAGGCCTTGTAGGCGATGGCGACCTCCTTGCCATTGGCCGCGGCCTGGCTGTCGAGCAGTTCGCGCTGAGCGTCGGTCTTGAGCAGCGACTGGTGGGCATGCTGGCCATGGATGTCCACCAGCAGGTCGCCCAGCTCGCGCAGCTGGCCGGCGGTGGCGGCGATGCCGTTGATGTAGGCCTTCGAGCGGCCGGCATTGTCGATCACGCGGCGCAGCAGCGCGCCGCCATCCTCGGAGGCACATTCGTTCGCTTCCAGCCATTGCCGCGCCGCGTCGGTGATGGCGAAATCGGCCGTGATGTCGGCCTTCGCCGCACCCTCGCGCACCACGCTCGCATCGCCCCGCCCGCCCAGCGCCAGCGTGAGCGCATCGATCAGGATCGATTTACCGGCGCCCGTTTCGCCCGTGAACACCGTGAAGCCGGCGGAAAATTCCAGTTCGATGGAATCGACAATGACGAAATCGCGGATGGACAGTGTTCGCAGCATAGGTCTCGCAGAAGGCCTTCTCGTTAGATTATTCCGTCCGTGGACGGGTACTCGTTCCAGTGCAGTTTTTCGCGCAGCGTGTTGTAGTAGCTCCAGCCTTCCGGGTGCAGGAAGGTGATCGCGTGCGGCGAACGACGGATATGGATGCGGTCTTGCGGCATCAGGCTGGCGAACGTCTGCATGTCGAAGTTCACCGTGATGTCGCGCCCGCGATTGATCTCGATGACGATCTCGCTCGAATCGGGCAGCACGATCGGTCGGTTCGACAGCGCATGCGGCGCGATCGGCACCAGTACGATGCCGCCCAGCGTGGGGTGCAGCAATGGCCCGCCGGCCGACAGCGCATAAGCGGTGGACCCGGTGGGCGTGGAGACGATCAGGCCGTCCGAGCGCTGGTTGTACATGAAATGATCGTCGACATCGACGCGCAGTTCCACCATGCCGGCACCGGCGCCGCGCGCCACGACCACGTCGTTGACGGCCAGGCCCACGTGGATCGCACGGCCGTCGCGCAGCACGCGCCCTTCCAGCAAGGTGCGGCGCTCGGCCTTGTGCGTGCCGGACAGGATGCGGGCCAGCACGGGCAGCATGCCTTCCAGCGGGATATCGGTCATGAAGCCCAGCCGGCCCTGGTTGATGCCGATCAGCGGCACCTCGAACGGCGCGAGCTGGCGGGCAATGCCCAGCATCGTGCCGTCGCCGCCCATCACGATCGCGCAATCGCATTTCTCGCCGATGCCCTGCGCGCTCATCGCGGGGATCTCGGGCATGTTCAGGTGGGCGGCCGTGTCCGTTTCAAACACGACGCTGTAGCCGCCCTCGCGCAGGAAGGCGAGAACGTCGCGCACGGAATCTTCGATGCCGGCCGTATTGGGCCGGACGACCAGCGCGATCGTGTTGTACATGGCAGGAGTGGCGGGCATAAGGAGCTCTTCGATGAGGCGGACGGGACAAGGTTGCGCACGCAGCTTCTACATCATTGCGCGCACGGCGAAGGGTACCCTATTTCGATCCCCGTTCGCCATGCAAGCCCGTTTGCAAGGCCATTGCAAGGCCATTGCAAGGCCATTTTCCCGCTATCAGCCGCAAACAAAAACGCTCACGATTACTGTATATTTAACCAGTATAAGCTGCACTGATCACTTGTGCAAGATCAGTGCGACATTGCCACCCCCAGGAACATCGCGCCCATGATCGCAGCCGCCATCGACAGCAGGTGCAACACCATCAGCACCGCCCAGCGCCAGGCGGTGCCGAACCAGCCCTTCCGGTACACCCGCTGCATGGCCCAGGGCAGGTAGCCGATCAGCCAGCAGAACAGCACGAACTTGAGGAACCCGTCCGGCATCAGCAGGAAGACGGCGAACAGCGCATAGGCGAACGCGTTCGCGTGCAGCGCGAACAGCACGTGTTCGCCATAGCGCCGGCCGGTGCCCAGGTACAGGCCCTTCAGGTAGAGGGCAAACACGGGCATCAGGCAGAACATCGCATACGGCGCGTAGCGGAAGAAGCCCTCTTTCAGCACGCTTGCCTTGTCCTTCGAGCTGAGCGCATCGAACCGGTCGGCGGTGTGCCGCACGGCGGGCGCCCAGCGACCCACGTCCGCCCCCAGCACATCGCCCAGCCGTATGTTTTCGTCGTCCTTGTCGCCGCCCGCTGCCTGGGCCTGCACGACCGCGGGGCCGGCCGTGGCCGGGACATCGTCGTCGTTATAGATGTTCACACCCGATATCTTGACCAGCGCAAAGAACAGGATCGACAGCGTCAGGTAGACCCGCAGCGGCTCCACGTAACGCTTGCGCCGGCCGGCCAGGTATTCATTGGTCAGCGCGCCCGGCCGGAACAGCAGGCGGCTGAAGGTACCCCACAGCTTGCCTTCCAGCGCCACGTAGTGGGTGATGAATTCGTGGACGAACTCGGTCAGGCTCGGCATGTGCAGCCTGGTTTCCTGGCCGCAGTGGGCGCAATAATTGCCGGACACGGCGGTGCCGCAGTTGCGGCAATCCGCCGGCATGGCGTGATGATCGTGTTCGCGATTCGGGACAGGTTTCAAGCGATGGCTTTCGGTGACGGTTCCAGCCCTCCATGCTAACGATTCCATGCAGGAAATGCACTGGATATGCACTACAGCAATGGTTGTATTGCAACACCCTGGTGGGTTATCCAAGCGGGCGACCGTGATTGAAAGTAGCCGATAAGATGAGATTCAGTTAAGAAATTGGAGAATTGCATCATGAACGAATCAAGGGAACCGAATACAAAGGACCGCCAGGTCAACACCAACGTGCACATCGAGGGCGATGCCGGCAAGCGCCTGCCGCACGAGCGCGACCAGTCTCCCGAAGGGGTGCAGCACCAGAAGGAGCGCACGCGCATCGAGCAGGCCGCGCGCGATATCGACGAAGGCCTGGTCGATACCGACGAGTACGGGCGCGATGCCGGCATCCAGAAGCCGCCGCCCGCCGGCGAATCGCCGGAAGCGGACCCGCTGCCGGTGATCAAGCGCGACTGAGCAAGCTCGGCTGTTTCGACTCACTGCCCAAAGAACAACCATGAAACCGATCCTTGTCCTCGGCGCCCTGCTGGCCAGCGGTGCCGCGCTGGCCCAGAATGCCCAGTATCCGGCCGGCTGGGGCCCGAATCCCGCGTTGCCGGCACCGGAAAAGTCGCTGATCCCGACCGTGAACGTGGCACCCACGGACGTGTGGCAAGGGGACGAAAAACCGGTGGCCGCGGCCGGCTTCACGGTCACGGCCTATGCCCGCAACCTGGACCATCCGCGCTGGCTGTACGTGCTGCCGAATGGCGACGTGCTGGTGGCCGAAACCAATGCGCCGCCGAAGCCCGAGGACAGCAAGGGCGTCAAGGGCGCGATCATGAAGCACATGCAGAAGAAGGCAGGCGCCGTGACGCCGTCGGCCAACCGCATCACGCTGCTGCGCGGCGTCGATGCGAACGGCGTCGCGCAGCAGCGCCATGTCTTCCTGAAGAACCTGAGCTCGCCGTTCGGCATGGTACTGGTGAACAAGGACTTCTACGTGGCGAACTCGGATGCCGTGATGCGCTTCCCCTACGAGGAAGGCAAGACGACGATCGCGGCCACCGGCGTGAAGGTGATGAGCCTGCCGGCCGGCCCGCTGAACCACCACTGGACCAAGAACATCACCGCCAGCCCGGACGGCAAGTTCCTGTACATGACGGTCGGCTCGAACTCGAACGTGGCGGAAAACGGCATCGACAAGGAAGTAGGCCGCGCCGCGATCTGGCAGCTCGAGCGCGCCACCGGCAAATCGCGCCTGTTCGCCACCGGCTTGCGCAACCCGAACGGCATGGCGTGGGAACCGAAGACGAAAACGCTGTGGACCGTCGTCAACGAACGCGACGAACTGGGCAACGACCTGGTGCCCGATTACCTGACCTCGGTGCAGGATGGCGGCTTCTACGGCTGGCCGTACAGCTGGTTCGGCCAGCACGTCGATACCCGCGTCGAGGAGCAGCGGCCGGACCTGGTGGCGAAGGCCATCGTGCCCGATTACGCGCTGGGCAGCCATACGGCCTCGCTGGGCCTGGAGTTCTATACGGGCAAGCTGTTCCCGGCCAGCTACCAGGGCGGCGCCTTCATCGGCCAGCATGGCTCGTGGAACCGGAAACCGCACAGCGGCTACAAGGTGGTGTTCGTGCCGTTTGCGGACGGCAAGCCATCCGGCCCGCCCCAGGACATCCTGACCGGCTTCCTCAGCAAGGACGAACGCGCCAAGGGCCGCCCGGTCGGCGTGGCGGTAGCGAAAGATGGCGCGCTGCTGGTCGCGGACGACGTGGGCAACACGATCTGGCGCGTGGCACCCGCCGGGAAATAACAGATCCCCCGCCGGCGCGCGTCGGCGAACATCGGCGAAAACCCCTACAATCGCAGTTTTTCGCAACAAGGAAGAACGGCAATGCGCATCCTGCACACCATGCTGCGGGTCGGTGACCTGCAGCGCTCCATCGACTTCTACACCAAGGTGCTCGGCATGAAACTGCTGCGCACCAGCGACAACCCGGAGTACAAGTACACGCTGGCCTTCGTCGGCTACGGCAACAATCCGGATCACGCGGAACTGGAACTGACGTACAACTACGGCGTCGACAGCTACGACCTGGGCAATGCCTATGGCCACATCGCGATCTCCACCGAGAACATCGTCGAGGCCTGCAATGCGGCCAGGGCCAGCGGCGGCAACGTCACGCGCGAGCCGGGCCCGGTCAAGGGCGGCACGACCGTGATCGCGTTCATCACCGACCCGGATGGCTACAAGGTCGAGCTGATCGAGCGCTCGTTCGACGCCGAAGGCGGCGGGCTGCGCTAAGCGCTTGCTTCCGAATGAAAAACGCCGGCCGTGCAATGCACGGGCCGGCGTTTTTTTTCGCTGGCGATGCGGTCAGTTCGTCAGCAGCGCATTGATGGGCGCCAGGTCATCGGGCTTCAGCGTGCCCGCCGCCGCCTTCAGCCGCAGGCCGTTCATGATCGTGTCGTAGCGCGCTTTCGACAGGTCGCGCTGCGTGGAGTACAGCTGGCGCTGCGCGTTCAGCACGTCGATATTGATCCGCACGCCCACCTGGTAACCCAGCTTGTTCGATTCCAGCGCGGACTGGCTCGACACTTCCGCCGCTTCCAGCGCCCTCACCTGCGCCAGGCCGCTGTTCACGCCCAGGAATGCCTGCCGGGCGCTTTGCGCGGCGGCGCGCCGGTTGGCTTCCAGGTCGTTGCGGGCACGCTCTTCCAGCGCGATGGTTTCGCGCACCTTGCTGGTGACGGCAAAGCCGTTGAAGATCGGCACCGTCCACGTCACGCCGATCGTGTTGCCGCGGTCGATACCGATGTTGGGCTGGCTGGTGCGGGTTGCATTCGCCGTCAGGTCCACCGTCGGCAGGTGGCCAGCGCGGTTGCGGGAGATCTCGCGCTTGGCGATTTCCACGTTCAGCCGCTGTACCGCCACGTTGAAATTGTCCGCTTCGGCGGCCGAGATCCACGGTTCGATCGTGGCCGGTTGCGGCGGCGCGATCGTCACGCCGGCGCGCAGCGTGGACAGCGTTGCCGGCGCGGTGCCGATAATCTGCTGCAATGCCGTGCGCGCCACTTCCAGCGCATTGATGGCGGCGAATTCCTGCGCCACCACCAGGTCATAGGCGGCCTGCGCTTCGTGCGTGTCGGTGATCGTCTGCGTGCCCACTTCGAAGTTGCGCTTGGCCGATGCCAGCTGCTCGGTGGTGGCGGACTTCTGCGCCTGGATCGAGGCCAGGTTGTCCTGCGCCGTCAGTACGTCGAAATAGGCCTGCGCCACCCGCACGATCAGGTCCTGCTGCGCCTGGGCGAACTGCACCTCGGCCTGGGCCTGCGACAGCTTGCTCTGTTCGTACGACTGCCATGCCGCGTAGTCGAACAGCGGCTGCGACAGCGACAGCTGATAGGAATTGCGGTGCGAGTCGCCATCGGACTTGATACCGCCCGGCGGCGTGACCGAGCCGTAAGTGCGCGAGTGGTTGCCCTGGAACGATACGCCGGGCAACAGCATGGAACGCCCCTGGGTGATCCGCTCCTGGCCAGCCGTCAGCGTATTGCGCGCGCTGGCGTACGTGGCGTCGTTCGCCAGCGCCTGCTGGTAGACTTGGATAAGATCGGCCGCCTGTGTCTGTCCGGTAAGCGTCAATGCGCTGGCGATCAGCACGGCGATAAGGGGTCTCTGCATTGCATTCTCCGCTTTGAAAAAAGTCGCGTGGTAAAGTCGAGTGGTAAGTCGACTGGTAAAGTCGAGTTAAAAAACACCGAGTGGTAAAAAACCAGTCGTCAAGTCTTTGTATTGGCCTTGCTGCTTCGCTTGGCCTTATTGCTTTTCCCGGCCGCCGCTCCTGGTACCAGCTACTCCTCAGTACTTCGGCATCGATTCATCCACCTGCAATGCCCAGGCGTGCACGCCGCCCGTCAGATTCGTCACCTTTGCAAAGCCATGCCGCTCCAGGAACGCGGCCACCTGCAGGCTGCGCGCGCCGTGGTGGCAGATGCAGACGATTTCCGCCTCTTCGTCCAGGTCGTCGATGCGGGCCGGGATGGTCTGCATCGGCATCAGGGTCGCACCTTCGATATGGCAGGTGTCGAATTCCCAGTTCTCGCGCACGTCCAGCAGGAACGGGCGCGCGCGCTTTTCATCGGCCAGCCAGGCGGCCAGCTCCGGAGCGGTAATCTGTTGCATCGCCGGCTTTCAGAAAGTGAAGTGCGACGGCGTGACGGCAGCCTGCAACGGCTTCACGTCGGTTTCAAACAGCTTCTTCGTGTCGTAGCTGGTCTCGCCGGTGCGGGTGATCAGGTGCGCGGACATGACCGGCGATTCGCCGATGATGGCCAGGATGCGGCCTTCAGGTTTGATCTGCTGCAGCACGGTTTCCGGCAGCACCGGCAGTGCGCCGGCAAACACGATCACGTCGAACGGTGCGCCGTTGCTCCAGCCCTGGGCGCCGTTGCCCAGTTCCACGGTCACGTTGGTGATGCCGGCGGCAGCCAGGTTCTTCTGCGCCATGTCTTTCAGTTCCGGATCGATCTCCACGGCCGTCACGTGGCGGGCGCGGTGCGCCAGCAGCGCGGTCAGGTAGCCGCTGCCCGCGCCGACCAGCAGCACGTTCTCATGCTTCTTCACGTGCACGTCCTGGGCGATGCGCGCTTCGATCTTCGGGTTCAGCATTGCCGAGCCGCCCGGCAGCGGAATGGAAGTGTCGACGAAAGCCAGCTTGCGGTAGGCTTCCGGCACGAAATTCTCGCGTTTAACGACCATCAACAGATCGAGGATATCGGTGTCCAGCACGTCCCAGGGACGAATCTGCTGTTCGATCATATTGAATCGGGCTTGTTCGATATTCATCTTTTAGACTTTGGTGAAGGAATAAGAATCCGTCATTTTATCGTTGAACTGGTCTGGACGGGATATTAACGATAGGGACGGTATAAGGCAGGAAATTGCGACAGTCTGCAGTTTGGCGGGGTTGAAGCTACGAAAACATTGCTGTTTCAGGCAGGGCGCGCCATGCCGCGCTCGACCAGGCCAAGGTACGCATCCATGAATGCTTCGGGATCGACCGGGCTGCAGCAGGGGTCGAAGCTGTGTGCCCACAGCATCAGCATCGTGACGGGGGCCGTCAGCACGCGTGTCATGATGGCGGCATCGACCGGCACGAATTCGCCCCGCTCCACGCCGCGCTGGACGATCGACGTGATCAGCGCCGAACCGCGTTCGATGACTTCCTCATTATAGAACCGGGCGATTTCAGGAAAATTGCCGGCTTCGGCGACCATCAGCTTGGCCAGCCCGGAGGCCCGCGTGGACGTGACATCGGCCCACCAGCGCCGCAGCATGACGCGCAGCAGTTCGCCGCAGGAAGTGCTGTCGGCGGCGGCAAAATCGCTTTCCGCCTTGCCGATCACTTCCACGATGTTCTGGCGGACCACCGCCTTGAACAGTTCTTCCTTGTTTTCAAAATAGAGATACAGCGTGCCTTTCGACACGCCGGCGCGGCGGGCCACGTCTTCCAGGCGGGTGGCGGCGTAGCCGCGATCCACGAACAGGTCCAGCGCGGCGGCCAGCAATTCCTGCGGCCGGGCGTCCTTGCGGCGCTCCCAGCGCGGTTTCGGGTCGGATTGCATATGAGGCGGTGATTGAACTGCTTGCGTAACTACTCGCGTTACTGCGTGCTACTTACTTTCGGGTCATTAAATGATAGACCTGCACTTTAGCAACGTCAAGACGCGGCACCTGGCCTCAAGGGCGATGGGTGATCCGGCTGCGCTGTGGGTTGGCGGAAAACTCGGCGCCGCGGCGCACCGTTTCCAGCTGGCCGGACGGGAATTCCTGCTCGTGTTCGCCTTCGTCATCGTTCCAGCGGCAGACGATCGCGTCGCCGCGTACCGCGATGACGATCATCTGCTGGTGCCAGCCTATCGGCCGCACCGCGTCGCCTGCTTTCGGTCGTTCGCGATCCATGATCCCCTCCCGTCATGACCTCCTGGAATGCGTGCATGGTAATCCAGGGCGCCGCATCGTGACGTACCGAACGGTATTGCCACGCGGGGCCGACGTATCATCGACCCCTGTCTTTTGCCGGGAGAACAGTGTTGCCGTCCAGGGATCCGCTCACACGGCTGCGGCGCATCCGCCGCATCGCCACCTGCCTGCTCGCCGCGATGGCCGGCGTATTCGTGGCCGCCCGGCTGCTGCAACCCGACTATCCGTGGCTGGGCTTCGTGGCGGCGTTTGCCGAAGCGGCGATGGTGGGCGGCCTGGCCGACTGGTTCGCCGTTACCGCCTTGTTCCGCCACCCGCTCGGCCTGCCGATCCCCCATACGGCGATCATCCCCCGCAACAAGGACCGGATCGGCGCCAACATCGCCGAATTCCTCGAACATAACTTCATCACGCCGGAAGTGGTGCGAAACGAGCTGAAGGACGTCGACCTGTCCGGCATCTGCGCGCGCTGGCTGGCGGACGACGCCAACAACCGCGCGGTGGCCGAGCGCATCGTCGGCACCATTCCGGCCGTGCTGAACATGATCGAAGACCGCGACGCGGCCACGTTCGTCGGCGGCACGCTGGCGTCGAGCCTGAAGGACGTGAAGCTGGCGCCGCTGGCGGGCCAGGTCCTGTCCGTGCTGGTGGCGAACGGCCAGCACGTGCGGCTGCTGCAGAAGGTGCTCGGGCTCGTCGCCAGCGCACTGGAAGAGAATCGCGGCTATATCCGGCAAAAGGTGCACGAGCACAGCCCGAAATGGATCCCGAAGATGGTCGATGAAAAGTTCTACGAGCGGCTGATGGACGGCATCCAGAGCATTCTCGACGACATGGCCGACGAACAGGGCGAATGGCGCGAGCGCTTCCACGTGGCGGTCACGGAGCTGATCGCCAGGCTGGAGGAATCGCCCGAGTACGAAGCAAAATTGCGCGGCCTGCTGGCGCGCGGCCTGACGCACCCGCTGTTCCGCGAATACGTGTCCGGCGTGTGGAGCGAATTGCGCACCCGGCTCTTGGCCGCCAGCGAATCGCCGGAATCGCGCCTGCTGCTGCGCACGCAGGGCGCGCTGCGCATCTTCAGCACGGCGCTGGCCCAGAACGAGGCGGTGCGGACAAAACTGAACGACTGGCTGAAAAGCTTCGCCGCCGAAGCGATCGTCGAGCGGCGCAGCCTGATCGTGGCCGTGGTGCAGAAGGTGATCGACAAGTGGGATGCCGAGACGATCTCGCAGAAGCTGGAGACGCAGGTGGGCAGCGACCTGCAGTTCATCCGCATCAACGGCACGCTGGTCGGCGGTGTGGTGGGGGTGCTGCTGTATGCCATTTCACTGCTGCTGGGCGGGCATTGAGCGGGGTACAATAGCCGGCTTGCCTTCCCTGCTCTTGCCCGCCGATGAACTGCCGCGACCATTGCGGTGCCTGCTGCACCGCGCCCTCCATCACCAGCCCGATCCCCGGCATGCCGAATGGCAAACCGGCCGGCGTGCGCTGCGTGCAGCTCGACGACGATAATCGCTGCCGCGTGTTCGGCAAGCCGGAACGGCCGGCGTTCTGCGGCGGCTTGCAGCCATCCGTTGAGATGTGCGGAGAAAACCGCGAGCAGGCGATGGTATGGCTGGCGGAGCTGGAGCGGGCCACCGCTCCAGCGTAAGACCGTTACGTGGTCGCCCGCTCCACGATCGTAAACCCCACGTCGCGCACGGGCTCCGCCACCACCAGCCCCTCGGCGCGCTGCATGATGTACTGCGCGGCGGTATGCCCGATCAGCGTGCCGTCGACCCGCACGGAAGTCAGTGCCGGATGCAGCTCGCGCGACATGGCGAGGTCGCCCAGCCCGATGATGGCCAGCTGCTCGGGAACGCGGATGCCCTGCGCCTGCGCTTCCGTCAGCACGCCGAGCGCCACCATGTCGGAGCTGCAGAAGATCGCGTCCAGCGTGGCATCCTTGGCAAGCAGCGCGCGCAGGCCCTCGCGGCCGCTGGCAACGGAGCTGGGAGCCGGCACGACGTGCGTCGGCACCACGCCCGCGCCCAGCGCCTGCGCCGCGCTGGCGAAGGCATTGTTGCGCCGGATCGCGCGTTCGTCGTTGGCGCTGATGCAGGCCATCTTGCGGCGGCCTCGCGCGTGCAGGAACTGCGCCACGGCGCTCCCCACCTTGTCATGCGAGAAGCCGACCAGCATGTCGACCGGCGTGGGCGTCAGGTCCCAGGTCTCGACGACGGGAATGCCGCTGGCCACCAGCCGGCGCCGCGCCAGCGTGGAGTGCATGATGCCGGTGAGGATCACGCCATCCGGGCGGCGCCCGATGATGGTTTCCAGCAGCGCATCCTCGCGCGAGCCGTGGTAGCCGGACTGGCCCAGCATCATCTGGTAGCCGTTGGCCGCCAGTGTCTCGGTCAGCGCCTGCACGGTTTCCAGGAACACCGAGCCGGTAATCGTCGGCACCACGGCGGCCACCAGCCGCGAGCGGCGCGACGCGAGGCCGCCGGCCAGCAGGTTCGGCACGTAGCCGGTGCGCTCGACCGCATCTTTTACGCGCCGCAGGATTTCGTCCGACACCGCGTCCGGCGTGTTCAGCGCGCGCGACGCGGTGATCGGTGCCACGTTGGCCAGCCGCGCCACGTCGCGCAGCGTCAGCCCGAGGCCCTTGCGGCGCCGGCGCTTGCCGGCCGCGTTGTCGGCGTCCTTGTCCTTCTCCCTTTCGTCGGCCATCAGCGCACCAGGCACGGGCGTTTGCTGTCGAACTGCCAGCCGGGAATCAGGAACTGCATCGCCGCCGCGTCGTTGCGCGCGCCCAGGCCCATGCCCAGGTAGCGCTGGTGCGCCGCTTCCACTTCATCCATGTCCAGCTCCACGCCCAGGCCGGGCTTCTTCGGCACGTCGACCAGGCCCCCGACGATCTGCAGCGGCTGTTTCGTCAGGCGCTGGCCATCCTGCCAGATCCAGTGCGTATCGATCGCCGTGATGTTGCCCGGCGCCGCCGCGGCCACGTGCGTGAACATCGCCAGCGACACGTCGAAGTGATTGTTCGAATGCGAGCCCCACGTCAGGCCGAACGCCTGGCAAAGCTGGGCCACGCGCACGGAACCCTGCATCGTCCAGAAATGCGGATCGGCCAGCGGGATCGTCACCGATTGCAGCGCGATCGCATGGCTCATCTCGCGCCAGTCCGTGGCGATCATGTTGGTCGCCGTCGGCAGGCCGGTGGCGCGGCGGAACTCGGCCATCACTTCGCGGCCCGAATAGCCGTTTTCCGGGCCGCACGGGTCTTCGGCATAGGCCAGCACGTCGCCTTGATCGCGGCACAGCCGGATCGCATCCTTCAGCAGCCAGCCACCGTTCGGATCGAGCGTGATGCGCGCTTCGGGGAAGCGTTCGGCCAGCGCGGTGACCGCCTCGATCTCCTCCTCGCCGCGCAGTACGCCGCCCTTCAGCTTGAAGTCGCGGAAGCCGTAGCGTTCGTACGCCGCTTCGGCCAGCGCCACCACCGATTCCGGCGTCAACGCTTCTTCGTGGCGCAGACGGCTCCACGCGTCCGGCGCATCCGGTTCGCTGGCATACGGCAGGTCGGTCTTGTGCTTGTCGCCGATGTAGAACAGGTAGCCCAGCATCGGCACCTGGTCGCGCTGCTGGCCCTCGCCCAGCAGCGCCGCCACCGGCACGCCGAGGAACTGGCCCAGCAAGTCGAGCATCGCGCATTCGATCGCCGTGACCGCGTGGATCGCCACGCGCAGGTCGAAGGTCTGCACGCCGCGGCCGCCCGCGTCGCGGCTGGCGAACGCCGTGCGGGCCGCATTCAGTACCGCGTTGTAGTCGCCGATCGCGCGGCCGACGATCAGCGCCTGCGCATCTTCCAGGGTCTTGCGGATCGCTTCGCCACCCGGCACTTCGCCGACGCCCTGCCTGCCTGCGCTGTCGGTAAGGATCAGCAGGTTGCGGGTGAAGAACGGCGCATGGGCACCGGAGAGGTTCAGCAGCATGCTGTCGCGCCCCGCCACGGGAATGACGCGGACGGAGGTAATGACGGGGGTATCGCTCATGTTTTCTTTCATTGCAGGTGTAAAGTGGTTTCCAGTCGGATGTCGTCCGAGGCGCTGCCGACCATCAGCTTGAATTCGCCTGCTTCGGCGCCCCATTTCAGTTCATTGTTGAAGAACGACAGCGTGTCGCGGTCGATGGTGAACGTGACGCGGCGCCGCTCGCCCGGTTGCAGGTGGACCTTGGTAAAGCCTTTCAGTTCCTTGAGCGGACGAACGACCGAGGCCACGGTATCGCGGATGTACAGCTGCGCGATCTCGGTGCCGGCGACCTTGCCCTTGTTCTGCAGCTCGAACGACAGCGTGGCCGTCTGGCCCGGCCGCAGGATCGTGCGGTCCAGCTGCACGCCCGAGTAGCCGAATTCCGTGTAGCTCTTGCCGTGGCCGAACGCATAGCGCGGCGTGTTGGGCGAATCGATGTAGGCGGAGCGGTAGACGATGTCTTTCTCGTCGGTGACCGGACGGCCCGTGTTGTACTGCGCGTACGAGATCGGGATCTGGCCCAGGTTGCGCGGGAACGTGGCGGGCAGCTTGCCGGACGGGTTGTAGTCGCCGAACAGCACGTCGGCCACCGCGTTGCCGCCCTCGGAACCGGGGAACCAGGCGTACAGGATGGCATCGGCATGATCGGCGATTTCATTGAAGATCATCGGCCGTCCGGCCAGCAGCACGGCGACGACCGGCTTGCCGGTGGCCTTCAGCCGCTGGAACAATTCGGTCTGCCGGCCGGGCAGGCCGATATCGGTGCGCGACTTGGCTTCGCCGCTCAGGTCCCAGGTTTCGCCGATGGCCAGCACGATCACGTCGGCCTTGCTGGCGGTGGCGACCGCGGCATCGAATCCCTCGGCGGACGGGCAGCCCGGCGCGCAGGCGCTGGAGTAGCTGATCTGCGCGCCTTGCGCATGGTTGCGAATGCCGTCGACGATGGAGACCACTTCGCCGCGCACGTCCGACACCACCCAGCCGCCTTCCAGGTCGCGGCGCGAATCGGCCAGCGGGCCGATGACGGCGATGCTCCTTGCATTCTTCGCCAGCGGCAGTACATTGCCGTCATTCTTCAGCAGCACCAGCGACTTGCGCGCCACGTCGCGCGCGATGGCGCGGTGCCGCGGATCGGCCAGCACGGCCTGTTCGCGCTGCGCGTCCGAGAACCGGTACGGATCGTCGAACAGCCCCATCTCGAATTTCTTGCGCAGGATGCGGCGCACCGCATCGTCGACGTTCTTCTGCGGCACCTTGCCATCCTTGACGGCCTGCGCCAGGTGGGCGATGAAGGCTTCGCCTTCCATGTCCATGTCGCTGCCGGCATTGATCGCCTTCACGGCCGCGTCGGACAGGTCCTTTGCATAACCATGCATCACCATCTCTTTTACCGAAGCCCAGTCGGACACCACGAAGCCTTTGTACTTCCACGCGCCTTTCAGGATATCGCGCTGCAGCATCGCGTTGCCGGTGGCAGGTATGCCGTTCAGCGTGTTGAACGAGTTCATGAATGTGGCCACGCCCGCATCGACGGAAGCCTTGAACGGCGGGAGGTAGACTTCGTGGAGCTGCTGCAGGCTCATGTCCACCGCGTTGTAGTCGCGGCCGGCAACCGCGGCCCCGTAGGCGGCGAAGTGCTTGGCGGTGGCCATCACGCGGTCGGTGGCGCCCAGCTTCGCGCCCTGGAAACCGCGCACCCGGGCCGTGGCGATCTTCGATCCCAGGTAGGTATCCTCGCCGGCGCCTTCCATCACCCGGCCCCAGCGCGGGTCGCGGCTGACATCGACCATCGGCGCGAACGTCCAGTGGATACCGGCCGATGCCGCCTCGCGCGCGGCGACCTGCGCCGACTGCTCGATCGCTTCCAGGTCCCACGACGCCGCTTCGCCGATCGGCACCGGGAACACGGTCTTGTAGCCGTGGATGACGTCCAGCCCGAACAGCAGCGGGATCTTCAGCCGCGACTGCAGCGCCAGCGCCTGCGCTTCGCGCGTGTCCTTCGCGCCCTTGATGTTGAGCATCGAGCCGACATTGCCGGCCCGGATCTCCGTGTTCTGGCTGGCGCGCTTGGCCGCTTCCGGCCCGGTGGCCTCGGCGCCGGACAGCTGGTGCAACTGGCCCACTTTTTCCTGCAGCGTCATCTGCTTGAGCAGGGCGTCCACCTTGCGGTCGATTGCATCCTGGGCAAACGCGGGTGCCGATAACGGAATCAATGCAGCGATCAGCGATGCGGCAAGCGCGATGGGTCGTAACGTCATCGACGGTTCTCCTGTTGATATTGTTGGTATTGTTGCTGCTTCTTGTCGTAGTACGCCTTCAGCGTATGGAAGGCCTGCTTGCGCTTGCCCGTCTGCGAGATCAGGCCCTTGCGGTTCCAGAAGTCCTGGAAATACGGATGCGGGCGGCGCGGCGAGCGGAAGTCCACCAGCACCCATGGGGTGATACCGCGCAGGCCGGGAATCGCCTCGAGCATCCTGAACTGGTTTTTGTACAGCTGGTCCTGGTACTCCTCGCTCCAGCGCGTATCGGCATCGCCATGGAAGCCGCCCAGCGCATCGGCGCCGAACTCGGTGATCATCACCGGCTTGTCGTACGGGATGTTGAAGTGGAAATCCAGCATGTCCTTGTTGCTGGCCCAGTACCAGCCGGCGTATTCGTTGAAGCTGGCCAGATCGAGCTTTTCCGCCAGCGGGTCTTCCACCGTCACTTCCTTGCCGTTGCGGTGTACTTCCAGCGCGGCGCCCACCAGGCGCGTGTCGTCCAGCGCGCGCACGGTGTCGGCCAGCGTGAACATGAAGGCATTGCGCGGCTCGCTGACCGGCGTTTCGTTGCCGATCGACCAGACCACGACGCTGGCGCGGTTCTTGTCGCGCACGACCAGGTCTGTCAGCTGCTGCCGGGCGTTGCGCAGGGTGGCCGGGTTTTGCCAGGAGATCGTCCAGTAGACGGGCACCTCGGCCCAGACCATCAGCCCCATCTCGTCGGCCAGGCGGATCATTTCCTCGCTGTGCGGGTAATGCGCCAGCCGCACGTAGTTGCAGTTCATGTCCTTGGCCCACTGCAGCAGCATGCGCATGTCGCCGGCACCGCGCAGCCGGCCCGGGATCAGCGGGTTTTCATCGTGGATCGAGACGCCGCGCCAGAACGTCGACTTGCCGTTGAGGAGGATGTCCTTGCCCCTCGTCTCGATGGTGCGGAAACCGATGCGGTCGCTGATCCTGTCGCTGCCGGCGGCGATCGTCACGCCGTACAGCTTGGGGTCTTCCGGCGACCAGTAGCGCAATGTGCCGACGGGGATGCGGAGCGCGGCGCGGCCGTTCGCATCGGTGCGCACCGTCGCCGACAGGTTCGCTTCGGGGATGGTGACGGTGATTTCCTGGTCTTTCCGGTTGCCGTCGAGCTGCACGTATCCCTCGATGCGGCGCGCATCGCCCTTCGCCAGCTGCACCTTGTAGTCGGCGATGTAGGTGGCTGGCACCTCGGCCAGCAGCACGTCGCGCGTGATGCCGCCGTAGTTCCACCAGTCGGTGGAGACGGTGGGAATCTCGTCCTGGTGGCGCTTGTTGTCGGCCTTCACGACGACCGTGTTGGCGCCCGCGGCCAGCTTGCCGGTGACTTCGAACTGGAACGGCGTGAAGCCGCCCTTGTGGCTGCCCAGCTTCTTGCCGTTCAGGTAGACGTGCGCTTCGTAGTTGACGGCGCCGAAATACAGGAAGTAGCGCTTGCCGCCCTTCGGCGCGGCGGTGAACTTCTGCCGCATCCACACGGTGCCTTCGTAGAATTCCAGTCTGGCGTCCTGCGAGTTCCAGTCGCCCGGGATGGCCAGCGTGGGCGAGCCGTCGAAGCTGTACTCGACAATGTCGCCCTTGTCCTTCGGCTGCCGGTCGTCGTAGTAGCCGCCAGTTCCCTTCCCGGATTCGTCGTACGGCTTGCGCCGGTAGTCGTAGTAGCCCGTCTCGTAGGGATCGACGATGTAGTGCCAGCGGCCGTCCAGGTTCTGGTGGGTGCGACCGTAGATGTTTTGTAACGTCTGGTGCTGCAAAGTCTGGTTCTGCGGCGCCGGAGCCGGCGGGGCGGGATCGGCAAACGCCAGGCAATGCCATGCCAGCGCGGCCACTGCGACAGCGGAAAAACGGTTCAGCATCGGGTCTCCATTATTTTGTTATTGGACGCTTTTCGGAACGCTTCTGTGACGCACTCGTGGTACCGCTACCAATTTTTGTGAAAATAGTAAGCTGGGCGGTGCTGAAAGTCAAAGCAAAAAACGCGCGTGATCGCAATGCATGCAATCGCGCGCGCTGGCGGCTTGAACGGGAGAATATGCGCCCGATGCAATGGCGGGAAACGCTTGCGGCGCCAGCTATTTTGCCGCCATCGGGAATCCGGGCAGCGCCAGCGACGCGCCGCGGCCGTTCCACCCCAGCCAGCAGTATGAAATCAGCTGGATGGCCACCAGGGTGCCGAGCGGCACGGCCAGCAACGCGGGGAATGCCAGCACAAGCGTCAACACGCGAGCCCAGTTTTTCGCCTGCGCGGCGCCCCACCCCATCACTGCATGCGCGGCCGACAGCGCCGCAGCGCTTGCCGGAAGCTGCCAGCCGATCTCGATGCCGAGCAGTGGCCCGGCAACGAGCAGTGCAACACACGGCAACGCATAGCAGCCGGCGAAAATGAAGTGAGCGCGCGCCGCCTTGGTGTGGTTTTTCATGGTTGCCTCCTGGAGAAGATGGAAGGTCATCTTTATCCAGAAGGAAATTTTATTTATTGATTTATAACATTATTGCCAACTGTATATTGTTGAAGTACGACAGCACACCACGAAGATGGCCGGCGGAGGCAGGCAAGACTTAGCAAGGACTTAATTCCATCGGGTATCCGGGCGGCGCCCACTGGAAAGGCCGAGCTCCATATGTTGTCGAGGTCGCAACGTGTTAAGCTTCGGCGCGCGCGCTTTTGCACATCTTTCCTGCGCCTTTCCCACTACCCTCCTTGCTACACACATGGATATCGTTCTCGCGTTGAAGGCCCTGATCATGGGCCTGGTCGAAGGTTTTACCGAATTTCTGCCCATCTCATCCACTGGTCACCTGATCCTGACGGCAAGCCTGCTGGACTTCACCGGCCAGAAAGTAAAAGTATTCGAGATCGCGATACAGGGCGGTGCGATGCTGTCGGTGATCTGGGAATACCGGGTGCGCATCGGCACCGTGCTGGCCGGCCTGGCCTCCGATCCGAAGGCGCGGCGCTTCATGATGAACGTGGTCATCGGCTTCTTCCCGGCCGCGCTGCTGGGCCTGTTCTTCAGCGGCCTGATCAAGGAAAACCTGTTCGCGCCGGTGCCGGTGGCCGCCGCGTTCATCGTCGGCGGCCTGGTGATCCTGTGGGTCGAGCGCCGCGCCCGGAACAACCCGGTCTCCGTGCGCATCCACTCGGTCGACGACATGACGATGGCCGATGCGTTGAAGGTGGGCTGTGCCCAGGCATTCGCGCTGATTCCCGGTACCAGCCGCTCGGGCGCCACCATCATCGGCGGCATGATGCTGGGCCTGTCGCGCAAGGCGGCAACTGAATTCTCTTTCTTCCTCGCCATTCCCACGCTGCTGGGCGCCACGTTTTATTCCTTGTACAAGGAACGCGCACTGCTGTCGGCGGCCGACCTGCCGCTGTTCGGCATCGGCTCGATTTCCGCGTTCGTTTCCGCCTTCCTGTGCGTGCGCTGGCTGCTGCGTTATATCAGCACGCATGACTTCACCATCTTTGCGTGGTACCGTATAGTGTTCGGCATCGTGGTTCTCGCCACCGCCTATACCGGTACCGTTGCCTGGGTCGACTAGATTCCCTAGACGCTGGCAGCAAACCCGGGCCGAATCTCATCCCGGGTTTTAAAGCATATCAATGGATCAACTGGACATTTCCCAACGCGCCCTTCACCTGCTCGAATCGGTCTTCGGCTATTCGGCCTTCCGCGGCCAGCAGGCAGAAATCGTCGAACAGGTCGCCAACGGCGGCGATGCACTGGTGCTGATGCCCACCGGCGGCGGCAAGTCGCTGTGCTACCAGATTCCCGCGCTGCTGCGCGACGGCGTGGGCGTCGTGATTTCGCCGCTGATCGCACTGATGCAGGACCAGGTGGATGCGCTGGCCGAAGTGGGCGTGCGCGCCGCTTTCCTCAATTCCACGCAAACGTGGGAAGAAACCGCCCGCATCGAGCGCATGGTGCGCACCGGCCAGCTCGACCTGGTCTACGTGGCGCCGGAACGGCTGATGACGCAGCGCTGTTTCGACCTGCTGCAGGATTCGCAGATCGCGCTGTTCGCGATCGACGAGGCGCACTGCGTGTCGCAATGGGGCCATGATTTCCGGCCCGAGTACATCAAGCTGTCGGTACTGCACGAGCAGTTCCCCGGCGTGCCGCGCATCGCGCTCACGGCCACGGCGGACCAGCAGACCCGCGCCGAGATCGCGCACCGCCTCGATCTCACCAACGCCGCGCAGTTCGTTTCCTCGTTCGACCGCCCCAACATCCGTTATTCGATTGTCGAAAAGACCAATGGCCGCAAGCAGCTGCTGGACTTCATCGGCGGCGAACACACGGGCGATTCGGGCATCGTGTATTGCCTGTCGCGCAAGAAGGTCGAGGAAACGGCCGAGATGCTGAACGAGAACGGCATCCGTGCGCTGGCTTATCACGCCGGCATGGACCATGCGAAGCGGGCGGCCAACCAGGCCCGCTTCCTGCGCGAGGAAAACATCGTGATGGTGGCGACGATCGCGTTCGGCATGGGTATCGACAAGCCGGACGTGCGCTTCGTGGCCCACCTCGACCTGCCGAAAAGCATCGAAGGCTATTACCAGGAGACCGGCCGCGCGGGCCGCGACGGCATGCCGGCCAGCGCCTGGATGGCCTACGGCCTGCAGGACGTGGTGCTGCAGCGCCGGATGATCGACGAATCCGAGGCGGACGAGGATTTCAAGCGCGTGCTGGGCGGGAAACTCGACGCGATGCTGGGCCTGTGCGAAACGCTGTCCTGCCGGCGCGTGCGGCTGCTGGATTATTTCGGCGAGGCGTCGTCGCCATGCGGTAACTGCGATACCTGCCTGATCCCGCCCGTGTCGTTCGACGGCACGGTGCCGGTGCAGAAGCTGCTGTCGACGATCTACCGCGTCGACCAGCGCTTTGCCGCCACCCACGTGATCGAAGTGCTGCGCGGTGCGGAAACGGAACGCATCAAGACGTGGCGCCACGACCAGCTGTCGGTATTCGGCGTCGGCGCCGACCGCAGCGAGCAGGAATGGCGCGCCATCCTGCGGCAGGTGATCGCGCTGGGCCTGGTCACCGTCGACCACGACCAGTACATGTCGCTGAAACTGACCGACGCCGCGCGCCCGGTGCTGAAGGGTGGCCAGAAAGTACAGCTGCGGCAATACCAGAAACCGGTGAAGGTCAAGCGCGGCTCTGCACCGAAGGGCTACGTGGAGACGGATCTCGATTCGGCGGAACAGATGATCTTCGAACGCCTGCGCGCCTGGCGGATGGGCGCCGCGCGCGAGCACAACGTGCCGGCCTACGTGATCTTCGTCGACGCCACGCTGCGCGAGATCGCCAAGGCAAAGCCCATGTCGCTGGACGACCTGCGCGGCGTTTCCGGCGTGGGCGAGAAAAAACTTGCCTCGTACGGCGAAGAAATCGTTCGCCTGATCGGCGACCTTACCTGATCAGCATCTGAGCGCACTGCGCCACAGCCCCGGCGGCACGCCCGTGGCGGCGCGGAAGCGGTGGCTGAAGTGGGACACATCGGCATACCCGCATGCATCGGCCACCTGCTGCAATGGCAGCGTGCCCGTCTTCAGCAGCACCTTCGCGCGGTCGATCCGGCGTGCCGCGATCCAGGCGGAAGGCGGCATGCCGAACGACCTGCGGAACATCCGCGCCAGGTGGAATTCCGACAGGCAGGCCAGGTCGGCCAGCCGGCCAAGCGTGATGGCCTCGTGCAGGTGCGTCTCGATCCAGTCCGCCAGGCGGCGCCGCAGGTAAGGCGCCAGCCCGCCTTTCAGCCGCAGGTCCGGGCGCACAGTGGCCTGGTCGCGCAACAGCTGCGACAGCGCCTCGTGCGTGATCTCGTTGGCGCGCAGCAGTCCGTCGCCACCCAGCCAGGGCGCTTCGAGCAGCGATTCGCACAGGCGCGCCAGCGCCGGGTTGTCGAAATAGGTACGGTCCTGCAGCATCAGCTCGCGCGGTTCGCGGTCCAGTTCGACCACGGCGCGGCGCGTGAAATGCTCGGGCATGAAATAGATGTGCATCAGCCGCAGCGAATCGCGCACCATCCAGCGCGACTCGTGCCAGTCCGGCAGCGAACATAAACGATGCGGTGCCCCGAACTGCCCCGGCGCATCATTGCGCTCGACGCTATAGCCGCCGGTCAGGTAGCACGACAGCGTATGGTGGCCGGGCTCGCTGTACACGGTGAGCTGCTCGTCCGTATGGCGCTCCCACACGGCCGCCGCCAACCCATCGCCCAGCCACGCAAAGCGCTCCAGCCTGGCGTCGGTGCCGCTCATCGTGCGAAACACCGCATGCCCCATCGCATCGCGCGGCGCCGCCGCCAGCGCCGCCCGCGCCGCGGGAGCCAGGCGGCTGTCGTCGATCGGGCCGGCAAGTAGAGAGTCGAGATTCATGGGGAAAAGTCTAGCACCCTCAGGCGCTCCGCCAACCACCCGGCCTGCCAAATGCGCAAGACCAGACAACCAGCCTCCGATCCCACCGCGCAATATTGCCCAAAACCGGGGTCAGACCCCGAATTTTGGAAACTTTTTTGGATGTGGACATGAATGCTCTTCTATACGTAACAACAGTACTGATCTGGGGTACCACCTGGATCGCGATCAAGCTGCAGCTGGGCGAGGTGCCGGCGCCGGTGTCGATCGCGTGGCGGTTCTGGCTGGCGGCGGCGGTGCTGCTGCTGATCCTGGTGGTGACGAGAAAGCCCGTCTGGCCGCCGCGCCGCGCGTGGCGCTATCTGGTGGCGCAGGGCGTGGCGCTGTTCTGCTGCAATTTCCTGTGTTTTTACTATGCCAGCGCGCACGTGCCGAGCGGCCTGGTGGCCGTGGTGTTTTCCACCGCGCCGGTGTGGAATGCGATCAACGGCCGGCTGTTCCTGAAGCGACCGATCCGTGGCACGGTGATGGGTGGCGCGGCGCTGGGCCTGGGCGGCATCGCCCTGCTGTTCCTGCCGCAGATGCAGGGCCACTGGAACGACGGCAATATGCTGGCGGGAATGGCGCTGGCGCTGCTGGGCACGCTGTGCTTTTCGGCGGGAAACCTGCTGTCGTCGCAAATGCAGGCGCTGGGATTGACACCGTGGCTGACGAACACGTGGGCCATGTTCATCGGTGCCGCCGTCCTCACGCTGGGCGCGCTGGCGCTGGGCATGCCGTTCCGTGTCGAGTCGACGCCGCAGTACGTGGGCTCGCTGCTGTACCTGGCGATTCCCGGCTCGGTGATCGGCTTCACGGCTTACCTGCTGCTGGTGGGGAGGCTGGGGCCGGACCGCGCCGCTTACTGCACGGTGCTGTTCCCGGTGGTGGCGCTGACTGTGTCGTCGGTCTACGAGGATTACCGGTGGAGCGCCATGGCCCTTGCCGGGCTGGCGCTCGTCATCGCCGGCAACCTGCTGGCATTCCTGCCGGCGAAAACAAAAGCGCCGGCCGCCGCGGGAGCGGTGCCGGCGCGATCATGACAGCGATCCGACTTACTTCTTCGTAAACACCAGGTCCCACACGCCGTGGCCCAGCTTCAGGCCGCGGTTCTCGAACTTGGTCAGCGGGCGGTAGGCCGGCTGCGGCGCGTAGCTGTCGGCCGTGTTCCGCAGGCCTTCTTCGGCGGACAGCACTTCCAGCATCTGCACCGCGTAGTCTTCCCAGTCGGTCGCCAGGTGCAGGTAGCCGCCCGGCTGCAGGCGGTCGACCAGCAGCTTCACGAACGGTGCCTGGATCAGCCGCCGCTTATTGTGGCGGGCCTTGTGCCACGGATCGGGGAAGAACACGTGCACGCCGGCCAGCGTGCCGGCCGGGATCATGTTGTTCAGCACCTCGACCGCATCGTGCTGGATCACGCGCAGGTTCGCGATGCCTTCCTCGCCGATCAGTTTCAGCAGGCTGCCCACGCCCGGCGTATGCACTTCGACGCCGATGAAATCCTTATCCGGCATGTGTTTCGCGATGTGCGCGGTGGTCTGGCCCATGCCGAAACCGATTTCCAGCACGACCGGCGCCGTGCGGCCGAATGCGGCCGCGGTATCCAGCGGCGCCTTGGCATACTCGATCATGAATTGCGGCCCCAGGTCGTTCAGCGCGCGCTCCTGCGCGGTGGACAGGCGGCCGGCGCGCGTCACGAAGCTCTTGATGCGGCGTTCGGTCGGGTCGTACAACATGGACCGCGCGGGGCCCTTCGGTGGGGTTTCGGAAGACATGGAACTTTGCTGAAAAAAAGGGCGATTATAGCAGTTGCGCCCCTGCCGGACGCACCCCTTGGTCTGCTACACTTTCCTTCCAAACACCTTTTCGGGACGAACATGACGCAAGCATGGCCGCCGCCGGTCCAGGCAGTCCAGGCACTGTCATGCGTACCGGATATTCTCTCCGTCATGGCCGAAATGACGGGCCTGCGCTTCGTCTGCGTGGCGCACGTGACGCCGACCAGCTGGACCACCTGCGCGGTGCTCGACCAGCTCGGCTTCGGCCTGCAGCCGGGCGATCCGCTCGATGTCACGACCACGCTGTGCGACAGCGTGCGCAAGGCCGATGCCGTGATCGTGATCGACCATGTCAGCCAGGACGACCTGTTCCGCAACCACCCCTGCCCGCGCCAGTACGGCTTCGAAAGCTATATCTCGATTCCCATCTACGACGTCGGCGGGCAGTTCTTCGGCACGCTGTGCGGCCTGGATCCGCGGCCGCTGGTGCTGTCGGATCCGAAGACGGTGAAATCGCTGCAGCTGTTCGCGCAGCTGATCTCGAAACAGCTGGAAGCGGAACGGCGCCACGCCGGCCGGATTTCCGAGCTGACTGATGAAAAAGCCACCGCCCTGCTGCGCGAGGGCTTCATCGCCGTGCTGGGGCACGATATCCGCACGCCGCTGTCGTCGATCCTGCACGGTGCGCAGATCCTGCAGCGGCGTGGCGGCGACGACACCACGCTGACGATCGCCCGCACCATCCAGCGCAGCGGCCAGCGCATCGGCCGCATGATCGAAGACGTGCTTGATTTCGCCCGCGGCCGGCTGGGCGGCGGCATCGCGCTGGAGCTGGAGCCGGTGACCGACCTGGCCGATGCGCTGGCGCACGCCGTCGTCGAATGCCAGAGCGAAAACCCGCAGCGCGCGATCGCCAGCGATATCGCCATCCCGTGCACGGTGTGGTGCAACCGCGACCGCGTGGCGCAACTGCTGTCGAACCTGCTGGCGAACGCGCTGCGCTATGGCGAGGCCGGCACGCCGGTCCGCGTGACCGCCCGCGTGGAAGACGGCAAGTTCCGGCTGGCCGTGGCCAACGAAGGCGAGACGATCGCGCCGGAAAAACTGGGCAAGCTGTTCCAGCCCTACTGGCGCGACGACGACAGCCAGCCACGGCGCGGCCTCGGCCTGGGGCTGTACATCGCGTCCGAAATCGCCCATGCCCATGGCGGCATGCTGCACGTGGTCTCGCGCGACCGCCATACCGAATTCACTTATTCGGCGCCGGCCGGGCTGCGATAATAGCGGCCCGCCCATTTCCGGACCGATCCGTGCAACAAGCCCTCAACATTGCAATCATTCTCGTGGCGCTGCTGGCGCTGTATTTCCTGCTGAAGGGGCGCCCGAAGCCGGCAGCCTGGCAGGGGCATCCCACCGGCGGCTCCTACACGCCGGTACCGGATGGCGAACCGGTGCGGCACTGGTCCGACGGCGGCCGCTTCGAGCTCGAAGTAGTCGGCGAATCACGCTACCGCGACACGATCCGCGCGCTGGCCGGCGAGCATGGCGATGCCAGGGCGGATGCGCGCCACCCGGCGCTGCTGCTGCCGGACGACGCCAATCCCTACGAGGACAAGGCGGTGGCAGTGTTCCTGTCCGGCAGCATGGTGGGCTACCTGGCGCCGAAGGATGCGCTGGCGTTCCGCCAGATGCTGGCGCGCCACGAGATCGACGGCAAGCCGACGTCCACCGACGCCGCGGTACGCGGCGGCGGCACGTGGGAAGGCAAGCGCCTTGCCTATTCGGTATGGCTGGATGTATCGCTGACCGGCTGAGCAGCGGCCTGCGCGAGTGGCTGAACGAGAGGCTGGGGAGCCGGGAGCGTCCCATCCTGCCGGACGGCGGCAATGCGTTCCTCGAGATGGCCGCCATCGATCAGTTCGCGTGCCAGCGCCCGCGCTTCGATCTCGGCAGCATGCTCGCGCTTGAACAGCGCCGGCGTGTCGATGACGATGGACGGCTCGAACGTGCGGCCCGTGTAACGGTGCGCCTTGATGTGGATGCGGCCGCGATAGCGCCCGGCCTCTTCGGCCACCTCGACGCTGTAGACGTAACCCTTTACCCAGATATCTTCGGTCATGCTACTTCGACAAAGTGAAAGCGCGGATGCTAGCACGCACGACCGGGGCCGCGCGCACGCTTGCTGTGGGGATAGCTACTGTCAAGCAGGTTTGCCCAGGTGCTCGCGCACCGCCTTGACGCTGGGGCCGGCATTCTTGACGGCCTGGCGCAACTCGTCCTCGGACAGGCCCAGCTCCTTCGTCCAGTACCGCAGCTCCCACTCTTCGTTGACGTTGATGCGGCTGCGATCTTGCGGGCCGCGATCCTGCAGGTTGTCCGACATGATGTTCTCCTTTCGTCCATGAAACTCACGACAAACGTCGTTCATGAAAGGATCACGTGCGGTGCATTACCGGTCGGTTAGATGACGCAC
The DNA here is from genome assembly GCF_055502615.1 of Pseudoduganella sp. jia 9. Lineage (NCBI taxonomy): Bacteria > Pseudomonadati > Pseudomonadota > Betaproteobacteria > Burkholderiales > Oxalobacteraceae > Pseudoduganella > Pseudoduganella sp. jia 9. The sequence goes on from NZ_JBUPWE010000005.1 coordinate 321,174, forward strand.
CTTGGGGCAAGTCCGGTTCAAGCAATTTATCGCTCCAGCGGGCGAATATGCAGGCGGAATTCCTGCTGGTCCGGGTAAGCGCGCAGCAATTCCAGCGGTGCGCGGCGGCACCGGGCCCATTCGCGCACCAGATCTTCCGACTCCTGCGATGCGCTCGCGCCCAGCACGATGCCCGTCAGGGCTTCCGGCGCGAACTCCACCGGACCCGGCCCGTCGTAGCGGATCGCCCGCCACTCGCCTTCGTACAGCCAGTGCCGGCTCTTCATCAGGAAGGTCTTGGCCGCCATGTCCTCGTCGCGATCGCGGAATGGATTGATCAGCTCGCGGCGCGGCTCGTAGCCGATCGGCCGCGCGTCGCGCAGGAATGCCGCGCGGGCATCGAAGCGCAGGCAGATGCCGCGATGGCAGTCGGCATAGTGCGACCACATGAGGATATGGTCGCGCTCCGTGGACAGGCACAGCACGCCCACCTCCTCGGCCAGGATTCTCGAATGAAGCTGCTGTATCTTTTGCTGCCCCTGCGGCGAGCGCAGGTCGGTGGCGGGATCGGCCAGGATCTTTTCCAGCTCTTCCTCGCAGGCCCGCTCGGTCAGCTGCGGCATCTGCTTGCTGCACATGCGGCGGTAGTACGCCTTCATCTCGTCGAACGGCGCTTCGAAGGTAAACGCGGGCCGCGAGTCGAACGGATCGTTGAACGTGCACGGCGGCGCGAAGTAGATCGTGTTGCCGCACACGATCTGCCGCGCGAACTCGATGTCGCATTCGCTGGTGAATGGCCGGTATTTGTACAGGTGCTGCGGGGCCACGATTTTCCTTCCGCCGGGATGCCGAACGCTGATGACGAAATCTTAGCGAAACGGGCAGGACGGCGCGCACGGCCCCGCGGCTGGCGTGCTGTAACGAACGCTAGGGACTCCGGCGTAACCGAGAATCGGGCACCATCAGAACTTCGCGCGCACGCCGAACACGATGCCGCGGCCGGCCAGCGGCGCGATATCCTTCAGCACCGAGGTCGATACGCGGATCTCATCGTTCAGCAGGTTCTTCGCCAGCAGGAAATACGTCAGGTCGTAGGTGCCGGCCTTTTGCGTGTACGACAGGTTGGCGTTAAGCTGGTTGTAGCTGTCCGTCGGTGCGCCTTCGAACGACGCCAGCCGGTCCTGCCCGCGCGCATGCACCAGCGACAAACCGGCGCGCAGCGCATCCATCTTGTAGGCCAGCGAAGCACCGATGCGGTCGGCCGGCTGCAGCGGCAGGCTGCCGCCGGCATCGAGCTTGCCGCGCGACGTGTCGGCAAACAGCCGGCCGGACCAGCCGGCGCCATGCTCGTTATAGGTCAGCTCGGCCTCGGCGCCACGGATGGTGGCATTGGCCTGCTCGAAGATGCGCTCGCGCAGTTCCTCGCCGGGATTACCTTCCTCATCGACCAGCCTCCCGGTGACGTTACCGTAGATAAAATCGTCGACCTTGTTGCGGTACAGGTTCGCCTTCCACCGCACCAGCCCGCTCGTCTTCTGCACCGACAGCTCGACATTGCGCGACACCTCTTTTTCAAAGTCGGGATTGCCGATGTCGAACGTGACCGTGGCATCGTGCGGGCCATGCGAATACAGCTCCTCGGTGGCCGGCGCGCGCTGCGCATACGAGAACACGAGGCCGGCGGCATAGCCCTGCATGAACGGCCACTGCGCGCCGACCGAGCCGGACTTCAGGTCGAACGAACGGTCCAGCCCCGTGATGGGCTGGCGCTTCACGTGCTCGAGGCGGCCACCGGCGGACAGGCGCACCGGGCCCAGGTCCTTTTCCTCGACAAGGAAGCCGGCCTGCGACGTGGAGCGCGTGACGGGCACCGTGTCCGGACCGCCTTCCGCCGACAGCGCCGAAAAATGCGTGTTCTCGGTTTGCAGGCCGAACGTGCCGCGCCAGCCCGCCAACGGCAGGTGCGACAGTTCGACGCGGGTTTCGGTCGAGCGGTTGTCGAACACGACTTCGGGTGCATCGTCCTCGCCCAGTTCGGCGTGTTCGTAGGAGGTATGGCCGGCCTTGAACTTCAGGTTCTCGAACCCGGCGAACGGCGCCCTGACCAGGCCTTCGATGTCGTAGCGGGTCTGCTCCTGGTCGATGCGCGAGCCTTCGGCGCTGGGGATGCCGTACAGGTTCGTCAGGTGCGACACCGAGGTGCCGACATAACCCCAGTCGTCGACATACGATGCGCCGATGCCGGCATTGCGCTCGCGTGTAAAGGAGTTGGCGAGGCGGCCGGAACCCGAGTCCGGCTCGCCGATCGCGCGCGTGCCGGGGATCCTGTAGTCATCCGCGTTGCGCCAGTTGCCGTCCGCGTGCAGCGCGAACTTGCCGACCGAACCGTCCAGCGTGCCGGAAGCGTTCTTGCCCGTGTCGACACTGCTGTAGCGCGCCTCGGCCTGGCCGGTAAGCTTCGGCTCCAGCGTGGTGGGAATGCGTTCGTTGACGACGTTGACCAGCCCGCCGATCGCGCCGGAACCGTACAGCAGCGCCGCCGGGCCGCGCAGGATCTCGATCTGGCGCGCCACGGCGCCTTCGGCGGCCACCGCGTGATCGTTGGACAGGCCGGAGACGTCCGACACGGCCATGCCGTTCTCCAGCATTTTTACGCGCGGGCCTTCCATGCCGCGGATGATCGGGCGCGAGGCGCCGGCGCCGAACGCGGAAGCGGACACGCCCAGTTCCTGCGACAAGGTCTCGCCCAGCGAGCTGCCGGCCTTGTCGCGCAGCTCGTCGCCCTGCAGCACCTTGGCCGGGGTGAGGATCTGGTCGCCTTCGGCGCTACGGAAAGGATTGGCGGTGACGACGACCTGCTGGACCTGGCCGGTGCCTTGGGCGTCCGCCCCCTGCATGCCGGCGTTATCGGCGACAGCGGAAGATGAAATGGCGGCCAGGACGGCGCTGGCCAGCAGCGTTTTTTTCGTGCTCTTTGGGGTGTTCTTTGGAGTGTTCATGTGATGCGTACCTCGGGTATATGGAATGACGAGCCGCCGCCGCGCAAGTGCATGCGCGGCGGTTCAAGCGTGTAGTGACTTGTGCTGGTCAGGCCCGGGGCGGGGCGCGCGGCTGGAAGGCGCGAACGGCTTTGGCGATGGCCGGCCGCGCGGAGGCTTCCGGCGATGGCAGGTAGCCATTGCCGGGGACCTTGAAGTGATAATCGGGAACGCCGAGCCCATATGCCAGCTGGTCGGCCGAGAGGCACTGCGCGCACAGGCCATCCGCGGCGGGCGTCTGCTGTCCACCGTCATCGCTGCCCTGCAGTTGCTCCGTGCCGATGCGCTGCACGTGCGTATAGCCGTGCCCCAGCGCCAGCTGCTGGGAAACCAGGAGCAGCAGGGAAAGCAGCAATTGAATGACGACGCGCGAGGACATGCGGGTGTTCGGAAGGCTTTCGGTTGGCTGGCCCGCGGCTGGATATCTGGCCTGCGGGCTGGCTGCGAACATCGTGGATCTGATCTGGATGCGAATCTGGAGCGGGTGAAGGGGATCGAACCCTCGTCTTAAGCTTGGGAAGCTCCTGCTCTACCATTGAGCTACACCCGCGTCAGCAGCATTCTACGCGGCATCGCGGGCGGTTGACAACTTGCCGCGGGCGCGGCGGCGGCACCGGGTACCTCAGGCGCGCTTGCGCCGCCATTCGCCGGCGCGCAGCGACAGTGCCGATGCTAGGAAGTAGAACGCGCCGAAGCCGGCGTAGCCCACGAGGGACGCCACCGACGGCTCCGCCGGCATCTGCGCCTGGTAGATGAAGAACGCTCCCGCCAGCGCCGACTGCGCGCCGCTCAGGGCCATTGCCCACTGAGCCCCATGGTTTTTCCAGCGGCGCAGCGCAGTGCCGAGCTGCAGCAGCCCGGACAGGATGGCCCAGGCACCGAACACGCCCAGTACGCCATGCATGTCCGGCCACGTCACGGCGAGCATCAGCGCCACCACAATACTAACGACCACGTTCAGCAACTGCGTGCGGTTCGCCGCCAGCCCGCCGCTGCGCTTGCTGTCGATATAGTTGGCAACGGCATCCCAGGCGGGATAGCCGACGAGCAAGACCGCGCCCGCCGCGGCCGAGGCCTGCGCGACTGTGAGAACCGCGATGATCCATGCAATGGAAAACGCCGCGCGCATCAGGTAGTAGCGCTTCAGCCAGCTTTCAGGTGCCGCCTGGACGGATCCGGTGTGTTGTCGGGTCATGATATTTCTCCATTCGCAGAAGTTCAGTTATATACCTACTAGTTGGTAGGCAAGTTTACAAATCAAATCGCGTTTCCCTGGAAACGCGACGTCCAGCCCAGGCAACACCGGCAGCGTTCGCTTTTCACTGCCATAAAATGCGCTGTATCCACCGCTACGGCTGCGGCAGGTAACGGTCCAGCTGGCTTTCCGCCACCGTTGCAAACACGGCCACATCGCCATACGCCCGCGCCGACAGCATCGCGCCGTGGATCGTGGCCATGAAAATCTCCGCCTCGGTTTCCGGAGCATGCGTGCAGCGTATCTTTCCTTCGGACGCCCCTTGCCGGAACGCCGAGGCCATCCATCCCGACAGGAACCGGAAATAGGAACGCACCTCTACCGCGACCTCCTCGGGAAGGACCGGCAACTCGCCGGCCAGCAGCGCGCACACGCAAAACGGCGCACTCAGGTCGCCGATGCATCGCTCCCAGTGCCCGACATAGGCACGCAACTGTTCCAGCGGATCGGGAATGGCGTGCCGGAGATTGCCGAGCCCTTCTTCGGTAGCCTGGCGATGCTGCACGACCAGGGCCTTCACCAGGTCGACCTTGTTGGGGAAATGGTGATGGATGCTCGCCTTGCGGATGCCGACGACGCCGGCGATATCGGCATAGCTGAATGCGTTATAGCCGCCCGCGACGATCAGCGTGCGCGCGCAGGACAGGATTTCATCGGCAGTGTTGGACAGCTTGTTCATGCACACAGCCTACCTTCTAGTAGGTTGAGTGTCAAGCGCCGATTTTGCGCCGGTATGCACGGGTCGGCAAGCAAGAGCATTCACGCCTGCGGAATCAGAACGAAACCCCGGCCCGGGCATCGAACGCCCAGGCAGCCGGCACCGCGGCCAGGGTTCGTGCCGCACTTCAGTCCGGCTGCTCCACCGTATACCCCTTGCCCTGCAATTCGGCCAGGTAGCCATCCTTGGCAAGAATGTGCTTGATCGACAGCACGGCAAAGGTGGTCTTGTTGGCCGCCAGCGCCTTCTCGGCGGCGCCCAGCCAGGATGCGCGCATCTTGCCATCGATGCCGCCCAGTCCCTGTTCCTGCATGACCTTGCTGTTCTGGACTGCGTTCAGGCAGGCCGCCTCCTGTTCGGAAAAGTCGAGCGCGCGGATTGCCTCGATATCGCCTTTCGACCAGGCGTTGGCGCGGGCGCGCAGCGAGTCGAGGTCGGTTTCCAGCCGGTCGATGGTTTTCGTGAAGCAGGCCACGTCCTCGAGCGGGGTTTTCTTGAATTCGCGAAGGGCCTTGACGGGGCTGTCCAGTTCCATCCTGACCGTGGCCGACGTGACCTTCACCTTGTTCTGCTCGGCGATCCTGACCAGCTTGGCGGTCAGGTCCATGCGCTTCGACAGCCCGGCGGCGGCGCTGGCCTTGTTCGACAGCTCGCCGGCCGCGAACAGCGGGCGCTTGCGCTCGAAATCGTCGTCGTCCTTCAGGTACTTCTTGCGCAATGCCAGCCAGCGCTCGTGCGTTTCCTTCGGCACCAGGTCGCTCAGCACCTTGCCGTCCGGGTTGTCTTCCATGCCATACATGAACGGCAGCAGGGTCAGGCTGCGCAGCCAGCCCACGCCCAGGTTGGCACTGGCATCGGTAATCAGTTCCTGCGACTGCGCGATGATCCGTTCCACCTGCTGCGAGCGCCATTCCATGTCCTTCGGCAGCGGGCCGTAAGTGCCGAACACCCACAGCACGTGATCGTCCTTCGAGACCTTCCACAAGCCAGGGCCGGGTTTCTGGCCGACCACGAGGATCTGCTCCGGCGGCGTCTCAAGCACGGCGGCGGTTTCGCTCGAAGCCTCGGCGGCGGGCTGCGGCGATCCGGTCTGGGCCCAGGCCGACGCGGTCAGCAGGGAAAGGCAAAGTACGGGAACGGCAGCGGAAATGGCACGACGGGACATGGAGGACTCCTTGGTCTTGTTGTTGGCAAACCGGGCGCTTTCGTCGCGATGCGAAAGCTGGCTCATCGTATTGCAATTTCACAAAGGAATCCAGCATGGCAAAATGCACCCAGGCCGATGCCAACTACACCATGGAGACCGAATGACAAAGCACCGCCGCACCGCCCTGTTGTCCGCACTGTTGTCCATTCAGCTGGCGGCCACCGCCCAGGACTACGAAGCACCCGGCATCGAACACAATATGCCCGTCTTCGCCCCAGCCCTGAAGGCAAAAATGACCTACCCGATGGCCTGGTCGCCGGACGTGAAGGACCTGAAAGCCTGGCGCGAGAAAGGCCGTGCCAAGGTGTGGGAAGCCACGCTGCAGCAACCAGACAAGACACCGTTCAAGCCTCAAGTGATCGCCGAGGAGGACCGCGGCAGCTACGTGGCACGCCAGGTGGTGTTCAACCTCACCGGCATGAGCCGCGTGCGGGCGCTGCTGCTGGTGCCGAAGGCCGCCGGCAGGCATCCGGCGATGCTGATGCTGCACGATCATGGCGGCAAGTTCGACATCGGCAAGGAAAAGATGATCGAGCCTTTCGGCACGGTCAACGCGGCGGACGCGGCGAAGCATGCTTCCGCCAAGGCATGGGCCGACAAGCATTTCTCCGGCCGCTGGCCCGGCGATGCGCTGGCCGCGCGCGGCTACGTGGTGCTGTGCGCGGACGCGGTGGGCTGGGGCGACCGTGGCCCGCTGACGGGCGAGCAGCAGCAGGCGCTGGCATCGAACTTCTTCAACCTGGGCAGCTCGATGTCCGGCAACATGGCGCTCGAGGATGTGCGCGCGGCCGAGTTCCTCGCCTCGCTGCCGGAAGTCGACACGAAGCGCGTGGCGGCGCTGGGCTTCTCGATGGGCGCCTTCCGCGCCTGGCAGGTGGGCGCGCTGTCGGACGCGGTCACGGCCGTCATCGCATCGAACTGGATGGCGACGACGGAAGGCCTGATGGTCCCCGGCAGCAACCAGCTGCGCGGCTCGTCCGCCTTCCAGATGATGCATCCCGGCCTGCTGCGCTACCTCGATCATCCGGACGTGGCCAGCCTGGCAGCGCCGAAGCCCACGCTATTTTTCGCCGGCGAGACGGACAAGCTGTTCCCCGTGGCCGCGGTACGCGCGGCGTACGCGAAGATGGGCAAGGTATGGCAGGCCTACGGCGCGGCGGACAGGTTCGAGGCGATCGTGCGGCCGGGCGGCCATGAATTCCCGAAGGAGGCACAGGACTACGCGTACGACTGGCTGGACCGCCACTTCAAGCGCTGAGCGGCTCAGCGCAGCAGCTGCAGGATCATCCTCGGCATCGAGTTCGCCTGCGCCAGCATCGCAAAGCCGGCCTGCTGCAGGATCTGCGCGCGCGTCAGCTTCGAGGCTTCGGCGGCATAGTCGGTATCCATGATGCGAGAACGCGCCGCGGCCAGGTTTTCGGACGCCATCATCGCGTTGCTGTAGGCGTACGTAAAACGGTTCTGCATCGCACCTAGGCTGGCACGCTGCTGGTTGATGGCCTCGAGCTTCCTGTCGAGGTACTGCAGTGCCGAGGTGGCGCCGGCATGGCTGCTCATGTCGATGTCGGCATCCTCGCGGGTGACGGCGGCGCCGATCGTGAAATCGATGGTGTCGCCGGCACGGTCGCTGGCCTGGATCGCGCCGGAGTACGAGCCATCGAGCAGCGCGATGCCGTTGAAGCGCGTCTCGGCAACGATGCGGCGGTTCTCCAGGATCAGCTGGTTGGCTTCGATCTGGATCGCCAGGCGGTCGCTGGCATTGTTGGTGTCGTTGGCGGCCTGCACGGCCAGTTCGCGGATGCGCTGGTAGTTGTTGCCCAGCTCGCCAATGGCGCCCTCGGCCGTCTGCGCCACCGAGATGCCGTCATTCAGGTTGCGGCCGGCCTGGCTGAGGCCGCGCAGCTGCGCCGACATGCGCTGCGCGATGGCCAGCCCTGCCGGGTCGTCCCTTGCCGAATTGATGCGCAGCCCGCTGGACAGGCGCTGTATCGCCGTCGTTGCCTCGGCAGTCGAGCGCGCCAGCGCCCGCTGCACGAACAGCGAATCCACGTTGGTGTTCAAAATCATTGCCATGCCGGCACCAATTGTCTTTCGGGAACTGAAATTTCCCCTACTCATCAATTACGGCATAGAAACGTCAAACTTCATCGCTAATTGTCACACGGCATCAATTAATTACCGAGGTCTCAGTGGAGACGGATGTAGCCAGCCGCGCTCCGGCTTCGCGCACGTAGCGGGCGGCACCGGGTTCGCCATTGCGTTCGGCCAGCTGGAGCCATTGCAGGGCCTGGGCCATGTCGGCCGGCGTGCCCTGGCCGGCAAAGTACATCAGGCCCACGTTCATCTGGGCGCGGGCATGGCCCTGCAGCGCAGCCTTGCGGTACCAGTCGAAAGCAAGGGCAAAGTCACGCGGCATGCCCAGCCCGTTGTCGTAGCGGAGCGCGAGCGCGAACTGGGCCAGCGTGTGGCCCTGCGCGGCAGCCTTGGCGTACCAGGCGGTTGCCTGCATCACATCCGGCGCGGGACTGTCGTCGCGGTCGTGCAGCGCGCCGAGGTTGTACTGGGCGGCGGCGTAGTCCTGCTCGGCCGCGCGGCCATACCAGTGCATCGCTTCCGGCAGGTCACGCGCAATGCCCTGCCCTGTTTCGTAGCGCAGGCCCAGGTCGAACTGGGCACGCACGTGCCCCTGGCCGGCCGCCTTGCGGTACCAGGCGATCGCCGCGTCGATATCGCGCGACACGCCGCTGCCCTCGCCGGCGCCGGTCTCGTGCAGCTGGCCCAGGTGGTACTGCGCGGCCGGGAAGCCCTGTTCGGCCGCCTTGCGGTACCAGTGCGCGGCTTCGGCCAGGTCGCGCGGCACGCCCTGCCCCAGTTCGTAGCGCTGGCCCAGGTTGTCCTGCGCGGCGGCGTGTCCCAGCGCGGCGGCGCGCCGGTACCAGTCGAGCGCCTGCCGCTCGTCGCGCGGAACGCCCAGGCCGTTGTCATGGATCAGGGCCAGGTTGAACTGGGAACTGACATGGTTCTGCTCCGCCGCCGCGCGGTACCAGTGCACGGCTTCGGCCATGTTCCTGCCCGCGCCGTCGCTGTCGCCCGCTTCATGGTGCAGCGCCAGATTGAACTGCGCCGACGCGTGGCCCTGCGCGGCCGCCTTGCGGTACCAGCCGATGGCCGCGGCCACATCGCGCGCCACGCCCTGCCCGCTCTCGTAGCGCTGGCCCAGGTTGAACTGGGCGCGCGCATAGCCCTGCTCGGCCGCCTTGCGGTACCAGGCAATCGCCTGCGCGTAGTCCTGCGGCACGCCCTTGCCGGTGTCGTACATCATGCCGAGGTTGTTCTGGGCACCGGGATCGCCCTGCTCGGCGGCCTTGCCGAACCAGTGGCGCGCCTGCTCGGTATCCTGAGCGATGCCGTGGCCCTTGGCATACATCCAGCCCAGGTTGTACTGCGCGGCGGGATAGCCCTGTTCCGCGGCGAGGCGGTACCAGCGCGCCGCTTCCGCGAGGTCGATGTCGACGCCCTGGCCTTTCTGGTACATCACGCCGAGGTTGTACTGGGCCTGCTCGAGCCCCGCGTTGGCGGCCTGCCGGTACCATGCCAGCGCCATCTCATGGCTTTGCGGAACGCCGTCGCCGTTGAAGTACCGGAAACCCAGCGCATGCTGGGCATGCGCAACGCCTTCTTCCGCCAGCGCCCGGATGTGCGCGAGATCGCCCATCCGCGGGTCAGGCCTGCAGGGCCAGCGGCAGCGGGCCCTGTTCCGGCAACGGCTGCCGCCCCTCCAGCACGCCGATGAACGTCGCCAGCGATACCGGCCGGTAGTACAGGTAGCCCTGCATCGTGGTGCAGCCGTTGGCCTGCAGGTAGCGTGCCTGCGCGTCCGTTTCCACGCCTTCGGCCACCAGGTGCAGCCCGAGGCCGCGCGCGATCGAGATGATCGCCAGGATCACCGGGTAATGCCCGCCCTCGTCGTGGATCTCCTTGACGAAGCTCTGGTCGATCTTGATCGTGTGGATCGGGAACCGGTGCAGGTACGCCAGCGACGAATAGCCGGTGCCGAAATCGTCGATCGCCACCGACACGCCCAGCTGGCACAGCTTGTTGAGCTGTTCGATCGCGTACTGCGGATTGCGGATACAGATGTTCTCGGTGATCTCCACCTCGATCTGCGCCGGCGATATGCTGTCGCGCGCCAGCGCGCCGCGCATCTTCTCGAAGAAGTCGCCCCGGTCCAGGTATTGCGGCGACAGGTTCAGCGACAGCCGCAGATGGTCGCCGCCGGCAGCGTTCCACGCCAGCAGGTCGCGGCACAGTGCGCCCAGCATCCAGTCCGACAGCGGCAGCATCAGCCCGTTTTCTTCCGCGAACGGCAGGAATTCGCCGGCCGCCAGCAGGCCACGCTCCGGGTGGTTCCACCGCATCAGCCCTTCGGCGCCGACGATGCGGCCGGTGATCACGTCCACCTGCGGCTGGTAATACATTTCCAGCTCGCCGTTCTCCAGCGCGCGGCGCAGCGCCTGTTCCAGCGCGATCTTCTGGTGCGACATGTCCAGCATCGACGGGTGGTAGAAGCTGTGGCCGTTCTTGCCCAGCGCCTTGACCTGGTACATGGCGATGTCGGCGTGCCGCAGCAGTTCGTCGATCGTTTCGCCGTCGTTCGGATAGACCGCGATGCCGATCGATGCCGAGATGTGCACCACGTGGCCGTCGAGGTCGAACGGCTTTTGCAGCGCTTCGAGGAATTTCTCGGCGACCGCCTTGGCGTCGTCGCGCTCGCGCAACTCGGGCAGCACGATGGTGAATTCGTCGCCCCCCTGGCGCGCCAGCGTATCGCCGCGGCGCAGGCAGCTTTTCAGCCGCGCGGCGGCCTGCTGCAGCAGTTCGTCGCCTTTCACGTGCCCCAGCGTGTCGTTGACCAGCTTGAAGCGGTCCAGGTCGATGAACATCACGGCCAGTTCCGTCAGCTTGCGCTTGGCCTGGATCACGGCCAGGCCCAGGCGGTCCTTGAACAGCATCCGGTTCGGCAGGTCGGTCAGGATGTCGTGGTAGGCCTGGTACGAGATCATTTCCTCGGCGCGCTTGCGGTCCGTGATGTCGCGCGCCACGCCGTAGGTGCCGAAGAACTCGCGCTGCCGTCCGCCGCGGAAGACGTCGTCCGGCACGTGCATGCCGATCGCGTTCAGCGAGATCGTCATCAGCGTATTGTTGAAGGTGCGCTCGCCATTGGCGGCGCCATGCGCCGTATTGCACTTGAGCCGCAATTCCACGTTGCGCGACGCGCGCTCGTCCACACGGCGCTCGTTGAACACGTAGCGCGCGCGGTCCAGGTCTTCATCGTGCACCACGAACGAGTAATGGCGGCCTATCAGTTCTTCGCGCGTAAAACCCAGCAGCTGGTAGGCGCGGTCGTTGACGAAAGTGAAGCGGCCTTCGTGATCGAGCGTATAGATGATGTCCGGCGAGCTGTCCACCAGGTAGCGGTACATCTTTTCGGACGTTTCCAGCCGCTGCGCGATGCGCAGGTTGTCGCCGGCCAGGCGGCGCTTCTGCAGCGCGTTCTCCACCGTCTTCAGCAACTCCTCGCGGCTGTACGGCTTGCGCAGGTAGTCGTAGGCGCCGCGCTTGAGCGCGCCGATCGCGGCGTCGATGCCCACCTCGCCGCTCATCACGATCACGTCGCAGTCGTAGCCGCGCTTGTTGATCACGTCCATGATCTGGTGCCCGCCGATGTCGGGCAGGCGCAGGTCGAGCAGTACCAGGTCGAAGCGCATGGCATCCAGGTGCACCAGCGCCTCGCTGCCGCTGGCGGCGGTGACCAGGCGATAGTCGCGTTCGCGCAGCAGCTCGTACAGGGAGGACAGCAGGCGCGGCTCGTCGTCGACGAGCAGCAGGCGGGGCAGGCAATCGGCGACGCCGCCCTGGCCCAGGTCGTCGTTCACGTTCATTCTTGCATCGGGTCCATGGGGCGCGCGGGCAGTGCCGCGGGCCGGGTATTGCCGCCGCGCGCCGGCAGCAGGATTTCAAAGCTGGTGCCGGCCGCGCCGCTGCGGCAGGCGATCAGCCCGTTCAGTTTCTGCACCAGGCCGTGCACGATCGACAGTCCCAGGCCATGATGCCGGCCCGCCTTGGCGCTCTTCACTTCCGAGAACAGGTTGGCCAGGACCTCCGGCGGCAGGCCCGGCCCGGTGTCGGCCACGGCCAGCTCCACGTACAGGCGGCGCTCGCGCACCACGTGCCCGCGGTTGGCGATCTCGATCCGCCCGCCGTCCGGCATGGCCTCGACCGCGTTCTTCACGAGGTTGATGAGGATCTGCTTCAGCACGTCCGCGTCGCCTTCGATCTCGTTCGGATCATCCTGCATGCGCGCCAGTACCTGCACGGAAGCCGGGATGAAGCCGGTGGCGCGGAACACGCGGAGCACGTCGTCGACCACGCGCGCAACATCGACTGGACCAGCGGCGACGGGACCAGCGGCGGCGGGACCAGCGGCGAGGGCGCCGGCAGCGGCCGGACCGGCGGCGAGACCGGCGGTAACGGCAGCCACGCCGCCCGCCGCGGACGGCGCCATTTCGGTGAGGCCGCCGACCAGCTGGCCGACACGGTCGATCTCTTCGTTCAGCACCGACAACTCGGCCACCACCGGTTCGCGGCGGGCCAGTTTGTCGTCGAGCACGGACAGGTAATTCTTGATGATCGACAGCGGGTTGTTCACCTCGTGCACCACGCGGCGCGACGCTTCGCGGTATTCCTGGGTCACGTGGGCAATCTGGCGCCGTGCCTCGCCCTGTTCCGCGCCTGCCGCCTCGAGCGCGGCGGCGGCCTGGCCACCGAAGGACAGCAGGAAGCGCTCGCGCTTCTGCAGCGCCGGCAACTGCCAGGCCGACACCCCGCCGAGCAGAACGCCGGCGCAGCGGTTGCCGAGCGCCAGCGGCACGCACACCATCGCCTCGGTGCCGAAAATGCGCAGCAACTGTTCCTCGGCGATGCCCAGCGGCTGGACGCCGTGCGCCAGCAGCGCGACCTGCCCTGCCGCGGCGGCACCGGCGATCGGGCCGCCCCGGTCCAGTGGAATCGAGAAGCCGGCAAGGCGTCCCTGCTGCTCGCCGGCGGCCACGCCGACCAGCGCCTGCCCGGCCGAATCCCGCAGCAGCACGATGGTGGTGCCCAGGTCGAACAGGATGCGCGCCGAGCGCGTGACCGCTTCCAGCAAGGCCGCTTCGCCCTGCTGGCGCGAGAATGTCTGGCCCATCTCGGCAACCAGCATCCGGTTGCGCATCTCTTCCTGCAGGCGCGCCTGTACCGGGTCCACCGGCGGCTGCGGAAGTACCGCCGGCAGCGCGGGAATGTCGTCCGCTCCCGCCAGGTCGATGCCCAGGTAATCGGCCGCCTTCTGCACCTGGCGCGCCGCGCCCTTCAGGATGGCATCGAGGTCGCGCGTGTCGATGCCGCAGTAGCCGGCCATGGCGGCGGTCGCGCCGGCCGCTTCCGGGTGGTGCACCAGCAGGTGCGCCAGCCGCACGATGCGGATCAGCGCGTGCGCCGGCGCCAGCCGCTCGACCGGCTCGTGGTGATACAGCACGCTGTCGGCCAGGAACGAATCGAGGTTCCAGCGCTCGATCAGCCATGCGCCCGCCTCGGTGTGCGTGATCTGCAGCGTGCGCTGTTCGACGGCGCACAGGTCGGCGTCGTCGCGCGCCATGAAGTTGACACTGTATTCGCGCGGCGCGGCGGCCAGCAGCGCCAGCCGGCCGACGTTGTGCAGCAGGCCCGCCAGGTAGGCTTCTTCCACGTGCGGATAGGCGGTGGCGCGGGCGATGTCCCGTGCCACCACGGCGGCGCCCAGCGCATGCTTCCAGAACCCGCGCAGGTCGGCGCTGCCGGAGTGCGGAAAGCTGTTGAAGGTCTGGAACACGGATTCGCTGATCACCAGCGTCTTGATCATGTCCGTACCGAGCGATACGAGGGACTGCTCCAGCCCCGGAGCGCGGCTGGCGCGATGGTAGGCGGAGCTGTTCGCCACGGCAAGGATCTTGCCCGTCATCCCCGCATCCTTGGCGATCAGCGCAGCCAGTTCGGGAATGCCGGCGTCGTCCGCCTGCAACATCTCGATCAGCTTGATCAGGATCTGCGGCATGGCCGGCAGCCGCGCGAGCATCAGGCGGTTGCGAATATCGTGGTCTGGTGGATGCATCGTGGCACTACCGCAGTGAGCGTTTTCCCCGGAAAAAGGCGGTCCTGCCTCAACCGGCATGCCACCTTCATAACTTTCTTATAGTTTTATGATCGTCAAGCAAGTTGCCAAATATTTACTACATGCAACATCGGTTTATCGTAGCATAGTTTGCTACTCACTTGCATGAAAACAACTAGAAACGACCGTTCGTTTCGCCTACTGTTGCTCTACGGTAGCAGATGGCAAGGCCCGGCGCATCGCGCGGGCAACCAGCCACAGGCCCAGCGCCGACGACGTGAAGGCCAGCTGGCCAATGGCCAGCCACAGCACCGAGCCAGCCAGTGCCGGTGCCACGACGCCGGCCACGATCGCGCCGGCCAGCGTGGTTTCAAACGACTGGCAGGATGCCACGGTGCCGCGGATGTGCGGGAACAGGTCGAGCGCCATCAGCGTGGCGGCCGGCCCCACCACCGACATGCCGAACGTGTAGAAGAACAGCGGCAGCACGCTCCACGGCACCGACGGCGGCATGAACAGGTGATAAAGGACGTTCGCGCCGGCCGCGGCGAGCAGGAATGAAAAGCCGATGGCGATCTGCCGTTCGAACGTGATCTTGCCGGCCAGCCGGTTGGCAAACAGCGCACCGGTAAAAATGCCGGAGACCGAGGGAATGAACAGCCACCCGAACTGGTCCGGCCCCAGGTGCAGCTGCTTCGGCAGGAATTCCGGCGCGGCCGTGATGAAGACGAACAGGCCGGCGAAATTCAGCGCCACGATCAGCGATTTCAGGTGGAACAGCGGCGAGCCGAGGATCTGCCGGTAGCTGCCCCACAGGAAACGCGGGTTGAACGGCTGGCGCTTGTGCAGCGGCAGCGTTTCCGGCAGCCGCCGCCAGCAGACGATGAACAGTCCGACCGAGAACACGAACAGCACGAGGAAGATCGCGCGCCAGTCGAAGTACTTGACGATGTAGCCGCCCATGATCGGCGCCAGCGCGGGCGCGATGGCGAAGATCATCGTGACGAGCGACAGCAGCCGGGCCGCCTCGGCATCGTGGTACAGGTCGCGGATGATGGCCCGTCCGACGACAACGCCGGCGCCGGCCGAGATACCCTGCAGGATGCGGAAGAACCACAGGTACTGCACGCTGTGGACGGCGGCGCAGCCGACCGTGCCGATCGCGAACAGGATCAGCGATACGAGGATCACGTTGCGGCGGCCGAAGGCATCGGACAGCGCGCCGTGCCACAGCACCATGCCGGCGAACGCCAGCATGTAGGCCGTCAGGCTCTGCTGCACCTCGATCGGCGTGGCGCCCAGCGACTGGCCGATCTCGGGGAATGCGGGCAGGTAGGCATCGATGCAGAACGGCCCCAGCATCGACAGCGCGGCCAGCACGATCGCCAGCCCGGCATGGCTCAGCGGACGGGTGTGCGACTTCTTGCGTGGCGGGACGGGAGGGACCGGGTCGGGCGGGAGATTGACAGGGGTGTCGGGGAGCATGGGGTCAGTGTACTTTTTTGTTTGGTAACGCGTACTTCCCCCGACGCAGCAACGGGGTCAGGCCAGGGCCCGACCCCGGCATGCGCATCCGGGGTTGCATCCAGCAGCACCGGCATGCCAGCCAGTCATGCTTACTCTTCGCTTTTCGGCTTCGCTTCCTCGCGCCGGTTGAAGCCGGCCACCATGTCGAAGCGGAACAGCCGGCATTCCAGCGCGCCGTTGAAGAACGGGGTCTTGCGCGATTCCTTCAGGCGCAGCAGCTTCGGCAGGTTCAGGTCGGCCGTGAACAGGTAGGCCGTCCAGCCGGCGAAGCGCTGTTTCAGCGTCTTCGACAGGTCGGCATAGAACGACTTCGCCAGTTCGTCTTCTTCCAGGGTGCTGTCGCCGCGCACGCCGATCCGCTCGCCATAGGGAGGATTCGTCAGCAGGATGCCGGCACCGTATTGCTCGACCGATACCGGCGGCTGCACCTGCTGCGCCTCGATCTGCTTCAGCGGCACTTCGAACAGGATACCGGCGCTCTTCAGATTGTGGCGCGTCATTGCCACCATGTCGCCGGAAATGTCGGAACCGAAGATCGTCGGTTCGGCCGGCAGCGGGTTCGGCTTGATGGCCGCCTTCATTTCCTGCCACGGGGCGGGATCGAAGTCGTGGAAATTCTCGAACGCAAAGCGGCGCCGCGCGCCGGGCGGCACGCCCTGCACCATCTGCGCCGCTTCGCACAGGATCGTGCCGGAACCGCACATGGGGTCGAACAGCGGCATGCCCGGCTTCCAGCCGGATACGCGCAGCAGGCCGGCGGCCAGGTTCTCGCGCAGCGGCGCGTCGCCCGTCTCGGTACGCCAGCCGCGCTTGAACAGCGCTTCGCCCGAAGTGTCGAGGTAGATGGTGAACTGGCGCTGGTCGAGGAAGCCGGCGATGCGCATGTCCGGCTCGCGGGTGTTGACCGACGGGCGCTTGTTGTACATGTCGCGGAAGCGGTCGCACACGGCGTCCTTGATCTTCAGCGTGATGAACTCGATGCTTTTCAGCGGCGACTTGATCGCCGTGACATCCACGCGGATCGTGTGCTCCACGCCGAACCACTCTTCCCAAGCCTGCGCGAGCACGAGGTCGTAGATGTCGTTTTCGTTCTGGTAATGGCACACGCCCATGCGCATCAGCACGCGCGAAGCGATGCGCGAATGCAGGTTGATGCGGTAGGCGTCATACAGGTCGCCCGAGCAGTGCACGCCGCCAGGCACCTGGTTGTGCACCTTCAGCGTCGGGCTGTTCGTGGTTTGCGCGATCTCGAGGAGTTCCTCGGCCAGCGCCGCTTCCATGCCGCGCGGGCATGGGCAGAAATAAGAAGTGGTCATGGGGTACCCTTTGTCCGTGGTAAAAAAGTTTCTTCAAAAATGGGGACGGACCCTGTTTTTGAGGCAATTGAATAACAATTTCCGCGCCTGAGCCAGAGGCTGCGAAATGGTACTGCTCAGAAAATGGCGGCCGCCGGCAGCGCTGGACCGGCCATTTTCTGTTTCCTCAAAAACAGGGTCCGTCCCTATTTTTTGAATTAGAACGGCTTGACGACTACCAGGATCACGATCGCCACGAGCAGCAGCACGGGCACTTCGTTGAACCAGCGGTAGAACACATGGCCGCGCTTGTTGACGCCGCGCTCGAATTTCTTCAGCAGCGAGCCGCAGGCGTGGTGGTAGCCCAGCACGAGCACCACGAAGGTCAGCTTGGCGTGCAGCCAGCCGGGCAGCTTCATGCCGTCCGGCGACCGGTATTGCATCCAGGTGAGGATCAGGCCGAACACCAGCGCGGCCACCGCCAGCATCGTCATGAACCGGTACAGCTTGCGCGCCATCAGCAGCAGGCGCTCGGTCGTCGGACCCGGCGTTTCCTGCGCCAGGTTGACGAAGATGCGCGGCAGGTAGAACAGGCCGGCGAACCAGGAGGTGATGAAGATGATGTGCAGCGCCTTGATCCAGAGCATGGGGTTCCTTTGAGATGAGGGGACAGGTCCCCTGTCCGAGATTTACTTGCGAGTCTCGCCGTGGCCGAACACCACGTACTTCAGCGACGTCAGCCCTTCCAGCCCGACCGGGCCGCGCGCGTGCAGCTTGTCGTTGGAGATGCCGATCTCGGCGCCCAGCCCGTATTCGAAGCCGTCGGCGAAGCGGGTCGATGCGTTGACCATCACCGATGCGGAATCGACTTCGCGCAGGAAGCGCATCGCGGCGCTGTAGTCCTCGGTGACGATTGCCTCGGTATGCTTGGACGACCAGGTGTTGATGTGATCCATCGCCGCATCGATGCCGTCGACCACGCGCACGGCCAGGATCGGTGCCAGGTATTCGGTGGCCCAGTCCTGCTCCGTCGCCTGTGCCAGGTGCGGATAGGCGGCAGCGCTCAATATCGCGAATGCTTCGCCGTCGGCGCGCAGCTCGACCTTCTCGGCCAGGTACAGCTTCGCCAGCTCCGGCAGCACGGCCGGCGCGACGGTGCGCTCGACCAGCAGCGTTTCCATCGTGTTGCAGGTGCCGTAGCGGTGGCACTTGGCGTTGAAGCCGATGTCCAGCGCCTTTTGCAGGTCGGCTTTGGCGTCGATGTACACGTGGCAGATGCCGTCCAGGTGCTTGATCATCGGCACGGTGGCTTCTTCCATCAGCCGGGCGATCAGGCCCTTGCCGCCGCGTGGCACGATCACGTCCACGTATTGCGGCATCGTGATCAGCGCGCCGACCGCCGCGCGGTCGGTCGTGTCGACCACCTGCACGCCGTCTTCCGGCAAGCCGGCATCGATCAGGCCCTGCTTGACGATCTTCGCCAGCGCGCGGTTGCAGTGGATCGCCTCGGAACCGCCGCGCAGGATCGTCGCGTTGCCGCTCTTGATGCACAGGCCGGCCGCATCCACCGTCACGTTCGGCCGTGCTTCGTAGATGATGCCGATGACGCCCAGCGGCACGCGCATCTGCCCGACCTGGATGCCGGTCGGGCGCGTTTTCATGTTCGAGATCTCGCCCACCGGGTCCGGCAGCGCGACGATCTGGCGCAGCCCTTCGACCATCGTGGCGATCGCCTTGTCCGACAGCGTGAGGCGGTCGACCATCGCCGGCGCCAGTCCGTTGGCGCGGGCCGCGTCCAGGTCCAGCGCATTGGCGGCGCGCAGCGCTTCGGCGTCGCGTTCGATCGCATCGGCGATCAGCGACAGCGCCCTGTTGCGGGTGGCGCTGTCGGCGCGCGCCATCGCGCGCGAGGCGGCGCGGGCCCGCTGGCCCAGCGCTTCCATGTACTCTTTGACGTCGGTGCTCATGTGCTCATCCTCGTGCGAATCCTCGTACTATCCTCGTGCCACCTTCAATGCCAGCTGCAGCATGGCGTCCCACTGGTCGCCGGCATACGCCCTGGAGCGCAAACCCTTGACCATCCTGTCGACCTGGGCGGCCTGCCGCAGCGCGTCTTCCAGCGTTGCCAGCGAAACGCGGCGCAGTGCCGGTTCCATCATCCGCTCGCGCGGCCCCCAGATACGGTATTCCTTCAGCAGTGCCGCCAGCGGCCGGCCCTGGGCCATCCCTGCCTTCAATTTTAGCAGCGTGCGGATTTCTTCCGAGACCGCCCACAGCACCAGCGGCAGCGCCTCGCCCTCGCCTTTCAGGCCTTCCAGCATGCGCACCAGCCGGGCCGGGTCGCCCAGCAGCATCGCTTCGGACAGCTTGAACACGTCGTAGCGCGCCACGTTCAGCACGGCGTCGTGCACCTGCTCGTACGTCAGTTTTCCGGGCTCGTGCAGCAGGCCCAGTTTCTGGATTTCCTGGTGCGCCGCCAGCAGGTTGCCCTCGACGCGGTCGGCAATGAAATCCAGGCTTTGCCGGTCCGCGCCCTGCCCCTGCATGGACAGGCGCAGCGAAATCCAGTTCGGCAACTGGGCACGCTCGATGTTCGGGATCTCGATATAGACCGCCGCCGCTTGCAGTGCCGCCACCCAGGCCGCCTTCGCGGTCTGCCAGTCCAGCTTCGGCAGCGTGATCAGCGTGAGATTGTCCGGCGACAGGCTTTTGACGTACGCCTGCAGCGCGGCGCCGCCATCCTTGCCCGGCTTGCCGGTGGGGATGCGCAGCTCGATCAGCTTCTTGTCGCCGAACAGCGAGAGTTCCTGGTTGGCGGCCAGCAGCTCGCCCCACTTGAAGCTGCGCTCCACCGTCAGCACGTCGCGCTCCGAAAAACCCTGCGCGCGGGCGGTGCGGCGGATCTTGTCCGCCGCTTCCAGCGCCAGCAGGTGCTCGTCGCTGGTGATCACGTACAGCGGCGCCAGGGACTTGGCCAGGTGGCCGTCCAGCGCGTCAGGCCGCAGCTGCATGCTATTCCTGGCGTGTCGGCAGGGCCGGCTCGACGACTGGTTCGGTGGCCCGCTCCGCCGGTGCGGACGACGGCTGCAGCGTCGACGGCGTGGCCGGCGTGGCCACCGAGCCCGGCGACACGACGCCCGGCAGCGTCAGCGGGCTGACGGTGCTGGTCGGCGTGGGGTCCGGATTCGACGGCTTGATGGCCGCCATCCGGCGCATCATCTGCTGCACCAGGTCCTTCTGCATGTCGCGGTACAGCTGCGCCTCTTCCTGCTCTTTCGCCAGCAGCTGCGTTTCGCTGAACGTGATCGGGCGGGTCAGCGTGATCTGCGTGGGGCCCAGCAGTTCGCGGCCGGTCTTGTCCTTCACGCGGAACACGATGTTGTACGCCAGCAGGTATTCGCTGACGCGGCCCGCGCTGTTCAGCGACAGGATCGACTTGCTGCGCGTCTTTTCCGGGTCGGTGATGACCTCGATCGTGGCATCCGCCGACAGCGGATCGTTCGAGACCGTGGTGTTGCCGTTCACACGGATATTGCGCTTCAGGTCGATGGCCAGCGGCGACGACTCCGGCAGGCCGACATACATCGACGCGAACGGCAGCGTGTAGTTGCCGCCCGAGCCGCGCAGGTGGAAGCCGCAGGCAGTCACGCAACCGGCCAGCGCGGCCGCCAGCACCGTATTGCGGAGGAATCCCTTCAGAGTCGTCATATGCTTTACACCACGATGTTGACCAGCTTGCCCGGCACCACGATGACCTTCTTCGGCGTGCCTTCGATGAATTTCTGCACGCTTTCCTCGGCCAGCGCGGCGGCTTCGATGGCCGCCTTGTCGGCCGCCTTCGGCACCTTCACGGAACCGCGCAGCTTGCCGTTCACCTGGATCATCATCTCGATCTCGGACTGCTCCAGCGCGGCCGGGTCGACCTGCGGCCAGGCGGTATCGAGGATGTCCTTGCTGGCGGCGGCATAGCCCAGCTCCGACCACAGCGCATGCGTGATGTGCGGCGCCACCGGGTTCAGCAGGCGCAGGAAGATCGACAGGCCTTCGGAGATCACGGCCGACGATTCAGCCGAGTCGTCCAGCTTGGCCGATTCCAGCGTGTTCAGCATCTTCATGCAGGCCGACACCACGGTGTTGTACTGGATGCGCTTCAGGTCGTAGTCGGCCTGCTGCAGCACCTTGTGCAGCTCGCGGCGCAGCGTCTTGCCGGCATCGGTGCTGGCCGTGGCGGTGAGCACGGCGCCGGCGGCGGCCACGCGGTCCTTCTGCGCGTAGGCGTAAGCCCAGACCCGGCGCAGGAAGCGGTTGGCGCCTTCCACGCCGCTGCCCGACCATTCCAGCGTCTGCTCCGGTGGCGAGGCGAACATCGTGAACAGGCGTGCCGTATCGGCGCCATACTGCTCGATCTGCGCCTGCGGGTCGATGCCGTTGTTCTTCGACTTCGACATCTTCTCGGTACCGCCGATCTGCACCGGCTGGCCGTCTTCCTTCAGCAGCGCGGACACTGGGCGGCCCTTGTCGTCGGTGGTCAGTTCCACGTCGGCCGGATTGAACCAGATCTTCTTGCCGTTCGCTTCCTCACGGTAGTAGGTCTCGTTCAGCACCATGCCCTGGGTCAGCAGGTTGACGAACGGTTCGTCGAACTTCACCAGGCCGAAGTCGCGCATCACCTTGGTCCAGAAGCGCGCGTACAGCAGGTGCAGCACGGCGTGCTCGATGCCGCCGATGTATTGATCCATCGGCATCCAGTAATCGTTGCGGGAATCGACCATCGACTCGGAACCGGGCGACGTGTATTTCATGTAATACCACGACGAATCGACGAAGGTATCCATCGTGTCCGTCTCGCGGCGCGCCGGCTTGCCGCACTGCGGGCAGTCGCACTTCAGGAAGGCTTCATGCTTGTTCAGCGGGTTGCCCGTGCCGTCCGGCACGCAGTCTTCCGGCAGCACCACCGGCAGGTCTTTTTCCGGCACCGGCACGGCGCCGCAGTCGGCGCAGTTGATCATCGGGATCGGCGTGCCCCAGTAGCGCTGGCGCGAAATGCCCCAGTCGCGCAGGCGGAACGTGACTTTCTTCTCGCCCAGGCCCAGCGCGGCCAGGTCGGCGGCGACGGCTTCGACGGCATCGGCATATTTCAGGCCGTCATACTTGCCGGAGTTGGTGACGATCGAAACGGCCTTGTCGCCGTACCATTCCTGCCATTCGGCGGTCGAGTACGCGTGATTGTCGGCGGTCGTAATGACCTGCTTGATCGGCAGGTTGTACTTGTTGGCAAACGCGAAGTCGCGCTCGTCGTGCGCCGGCACGCCCATCACGGCGCCGTCGCCGTAGGTGATCAGCACGTAGTTGCCGACCCAGACTTCCACCTGTTCATTGGTCAGCGGATGGGTGACGAACAGGCCGGTCGGCATGCCCTTCTTTTCCATCGTGGCCATGTCGGCCTCGATCACGGAGCCCATCTTGCACTCGGCGATGAAGGCTTGCAGTTCCGGGTTGTTCTTCGCTGCATGCGTCGCCAGCGGGTGCTCGGCCGCGACCGCGCAGAACGTCACGCCCATGATCGTGTCCGGCCGCGTGGTGAAGACGTACATCTTGCCGTCGCCGATCAGCTGGCCATCGTCGCCCGCGATCGTGTGCGGGAAGGCAAAGCGCACGCCGGTCGACTTGCCGATCCAGTTCGACTGCATGATGCGCACGCGCTCGGGCCAGCCGGGCAGCTTGTTGTCGACGAAGTCGAGCAGCTCTTCGGCGTAGTCGGTGATGCGCGCGTAGTACATCGGGATCTCGCGCTTTTCGATCAGCGCGCCGGAACGCCAGCCGCGGCCGTCGACCACCTGTTCGTTGGCCAGCACGGTCTGGTCGACCGGGTCCCAGTTCACCGTGCCGGTTTTCTTGTAGATGATGCCCTTCTCGAGCATCTTCAGGAACATCCACTGGTTCCACTTGTAGTACTCGGGCTTGCAGGCCGTCATTTCACGCGACCAGTCGATGGCCAGGCCCATCATTTCCATCTGCGAGCGCATGTGGGCGATGTTCGAATACGTCCATTGCGCCGGCGGCACGTTGTTCGCCATGGCCGCGTTTTCCGCCGGCATGCCGAACGCATCCCAGCCCATCGGCATCAGCACGTTGTAGCCGTTCATCCGCAGGTAGCGGTACATCACATCGTTGATCGTATAGTTGCGCACGTGGCCCATGTGCAGCTTGCCCGACGGGTAAGGCAGCATCGAGCAGGCGTAGTACTTGCCTTTCGGGAAACGCGGGTCGTTTTCCACGGCTTTGTAGGCGTCGATGGCTTTCCAGTGCGCTTGCGCGGCTTTTTCTACGTCGGCGGGACTATATTTGTCTTGCATGATGGATGCAGATTGAGATGATTGGTGAAATGGATATGAACCGGACATTATACAAGCTCAAGATGCCCGGCCTGACGATGTGCAAGCGGATGTGCAAGCCGATGTGCAAGCGGAGGCGCAGGCGGCCGCGCGGCGGCCACGGGAGCGCCGCGCGTTGATCTACCGGGAGTATCCGCCGCATCCGGCCTTGCGGGCGCACGTGGCGTGCCTGTGGACGGCCCGCGTGGCGGCGCCCGTATCGGCCGCGGCCCCGCACGTGCACCGCGTCCTGCCGGACAATTGCGTGGACATCCTGTGGCAGGACGATGGCCGGCAAGCCTATGCGGTCGGCATGATGAGCACCTCGATCCTGGTCCCGGCTGCCCGGCCGGTGCGCACGGTGGCCGTGCGGTTCAGGCCCGGGGCGGCAGGCGCTTTTCTCGGCATCCCGCTGCACCCGCTCACCGATGCCCGGGCCGGCCTGGCCGAACTGTGGGGCCGCTCCCTGGCCGACCGGCTCGACGACGCACTGTGGACCGACGATCTGGCCGACGCGCAGCGGCTGGGGCTCATCGAGAAGGCCTTGCTGGGGCGGCTGGCCGACATGGCCACCGCGACCGGCCACATGCCCGCGGGTCCGCTCGGGATGCGCGCGGTGGCGGCCATCGAAGCCTCGCACGGCGCGGTAACCGTCGAGGCGCTGGCGGATAGCCTGCGCGTCTCGCGCCAGCATCTCGCCCTGCAATTCCGCCAGCAGGTGGGCATCCCGCCAAAACTGTTTGCCCGGATCTGCCGGTTCCGCCGCGCCACCGCACTGCTGCGCGATCCGCGGCACTGCGGCGACCTGGCGGCGCTGGCCGCCGAATGCGGGTATTTCGACCAGTCGCACCTGATCCGGGACTTCCGCGATTTTGCCGATGGCACGCCGGGCAGCTTGTGACCTTCCATTTTTACAATCCACCGCCCGGCGCCGGTGGCATGATGGCGCGATCGACAACCCGAAGGAGAGCATCATGATCAACGGCCTGCGCACCGCCATCTATCCCGTATCCGACCTGGCCGCCGCGAAAGCCTGGTACACCGAGGTGTTCGGCACCGCGCCCTATTTCGACCAGCCGTTCTACGTCGGCTATGCGATCGGTGGCTTCGAACTGGGGCTGACGCCGAAGAGCGAGCCCGGCAAGACTGGCGTAGAGGTCTACTGGGGCGTGGACGATATCGACGCCGAGGTACAGCGCATCATCGCATTGGGCGCGACGACGCATTCGGCCATCCAGGACGTCGGCGACGGCATCAAGGTCGCCGAACTGGCCGATCCGTTCGGCAATGTCCTCGGCCTGATCCACAACCCGCACTTCGACGCACAAGCCGTGCGCTGATACGCCTGTCCCTCGGGCCGATACGTTCGATATACGAAACGTATATCGATTGCTCAAGCTGTGCTAATATACGCTCCATATATAGAACGTATATTAAGGACAACATGGGTATCGTTAAAATCTCCGACCAGATGCATGAAAACCTGCGCATCGCCAGCGGCGCGCTGAGCCGCTCGATCAATGCGCAGGCCGAGCACTGGCTGCGCATCGGCCTGCTGGCCGAAACCAATCCCGACCTGAACTACAGCGAACTGTGCCAGCTGCTGCTGCGCGGCGATACGGGCCAGGGCCCGCTGCGGCTGACGCCCGTGAAAGGGGAGGCGCTGCACGATGCGTAAGAAGAACAGCGACGCCATCCTGATCAAGTCGCCGGAACAGGTCGAACGCTCCCGCATCGCCGGCCAGCTGGCGGCGGACGTGCTGACGATGATCGGCCCGCACGTGAAGCCGGGCGTGAGCACCGAAGACCTGGACAAGCTGTGCAACGACTACATCGTCAACGTGCTGCAGGTGATCCCGGCCAACGTAGGCTATGCCGGCTTCACCAAGACGGTCTGCACCTCCGTCAACGAAGTGGTCTGCCACGGCATTCCGTCGCCGAAGAAGGTGCTGAAGGATGGCGACATCATCAACATCGACGTAGCCGTGATCAAGGATGGCTGGTTCGGCGACACCAGCCGCATGTACTACGTGGGCAATGTCAGCAAGGCGGCCCGCAAGCTGTGCGAAGTGACGTACGACGCCATGTGGGCCGGCATCCGCGCCGTGAAGCCGGGCGCCACGATGGGCGACGTGGGCCATGCGATCCAGTCGCTGGCCGAAAGCGCCGGATTTTCCGTCGTGCGCGACTACTGCGGCCATGGTATCGGCATGGTGTACCACGAAGACCCGCAGGTGCTGCACTATGGGCGCCCTGGCATGGGGCTGAAGCTGGAACCGGGCATGATCTTCACGATCGAGCCGATGATTAACGCCGGCAAGCACCAGACCCGCTCCCTGCCGGACGGCTGGACCGTGGTGACCGCGGACCGCTCGCTGTCGGCGCAGTGGGAGCACATGGTGACCGTGACGGCGACCGGCTTCGACGTGCTGACCCTGGCGCCCGGGGAAAAGGCGCAGTAAGCGTCACGCACCGCCGGTGCAGCACATCTTCCCGCTCAGCGAAAAGCGTGCTGCACCAGGGCTCTACTTCAGCACCAGCTTCAGCGCCGGCTTCTCGCCATAGTCCTCGTAGCGCTCGTTGATGCCGCCGATGCAGAACGCGATCTCTTCCAGCAAGTCCGGCACCGCCGCCTTCATCGCGGCGGCGTTCGCGACGACGATCTCCAGCACTTCGTTCGGCTTGAGCCGGAATTTCGTCATGCCTTCGTCGTCGCGCAGATAGGACAGCGCGTCGATCCATGAATCCATCGTGGCGGCCACGTGGTCGTTGAAACCGAATGCCGCGCGGCTGGCGGCATGAAAATCTTCTTCGGCGCGGATCGCCGCGCCATCCAGGAGTACGCTGGCCATTATCGTTGTTCCTTTGCTTCTTCTTTCGGGTCGGTGACGAAGACCAGCTTCGTCAAGCCTTCCTGCTGCGCCGCCGCCATCAGTTGTGCCACCGCTTCGTAGCGGGTGGCGCGGTCGGCGCGCAATTGCAGTTCGGGTTGCGGCTCGCGCCGCGCCGCCGCGGCCAGGCGCTGCGCCAATTCCTCGGGCCGCACTGCTTCATCGTTCCAGAACACGGTGCCGGCGGCATCGATCGAGATCTTCACGGCGTCGGCCGGCTGCGGCGCGCCGGAGGCCTGCGCCTTCGGCAGGTCGAGCTTCACCGCATGGGTAAACATCGGCGCGGCCAGGATGAAGATCACCAGCAGCACCAGCATCACGTCCACCATCGGCGTGACGTTGATGTCGGCCATCGCTTCCTTTTGCCGGTGATGGTTGAAGGCGCCGAATGCCATCTCAGGTCTTCGTCAGGTAGGCGTGCAGGTCGTGGGCGAACGCGTCGAGCTCGGAGAGCGTCAGGCGGTTGACGCGGTTGAAGCCGTTATAGGCCAGCACGGCGGGGATCGCCACCATGAGGCCCACGCCCGTCATGATCAGTGCTTCGCCGACGGGACCGGCCACCTTGTCGATCTCCACGCTGCCGGACGACGACACGGCCGCCAGCGCATGGTAGATGCCCCACACGGTGCCCAGCAGGCCGACGAACGGCGCGGTGGAGGCGATCGACGCCAGCAGCGTCAGGCCCGACTCCAGCCGCACGGTGGAGCGGTGGATCGCATCGCGCAACAGCCGCGTGACCTGTTCGGAACGGCCGACCGAGGTGCCGAGCGAACCGGCTTTCCCTTGCTCCCTGCCTTGCAGTGCCGGCACCGCGCCCTGCTCGGCCAGCGCCAGGTAGATGCCTTCCGGGTCGCCCGCCGATACCACGGCCACGCCATCGGCCAGCGTGGGCGCATCCCAGAAGCGCTGCACCACGTGCGCGCTGCGGCGCACCCGCCATGCCATCACCCCTTTCGACAGGATGAAGAACCAGCTTGCCAGCGACATTGCCAGCAGCAGCCAGGCGATCGCGTGACTGATCGCATCGCCCCGTTCCCAGTACCCAGCGAACGTGAAGTGCTCCATGTCAGCTGCGCGACATCAGCCGTTGAGGCCCAGCACGTCGTACATGTCGAACATGCCGGTCTGTTTGTCGGCCAGGAAGCGCGAGGCGCGCAGCGAGCCTTGCGCGTAGCCGGCGCGGCTGCTGGACTTGTGGCTGATCTCGATGCGCTCGCCGGTGCCGGCGAACAGCACGGTATGGTCGCCGATGATGTCGCCGCCGCGGATCGTCGCGAAGCCGATCGTCGACGGATCGCGCTCGCCGGTCACGCCTTCGCGGCCGTACACGGCGCATTCCTTCAGGTCGCGGCCCAGCGCATCGGCGATCACTTCGCCCATCTTCAGCGCGGTGCCGGACGGCGCATCGACCTTGTGACGGTGGTGCGCCTCGATGATTTCGATGTCGTAGCCGGTGGACAGGCTTTTCGCGGCCAGTTCCAGCAGCTTCAGCGTGACGTTGACGCCCACGCTCATGTTCGGTGCGAACACGATCGCGGTCTTGTCCGCGGCGGCCTTCAGCGCGGCCTTGCCCGCATCGTCGAAGCCGGTGGTGCCGATGACCAGCTTGATGCCGTGCGCGGCGCAGTATTCGGCGTGCTGCAGCGTGCCTTCGGGGCGGGTGAAGTCGATCAGCACGTCCGCGCCCTGCAGGCCTTCGGCCAGGTCGGCGGTGACGATCGCGCCGGATGCCTTGCCGAGGAACGCCGCGGCATCCTGGCCCAGGCCGTCGCTGCCGGCAATGCCGAGCGCGCCGGACAGGCGCAGGTCGTCGGCGTTCAGCACGGCTTCCACCAGCATGCGGCCCATGCGGCCGCCGGCACCGGCGATGGCGATGTTCAGAGTGGTCATATGTAAATCCTGTTGTTCTTGTGGTTCGTTCGATCCGTGCCCCGGTGGGCTTACTGGCCGGCTGGCGGCGTGCTGACTTCGACCGGGTTGCGGTTGCCGGAATCCTGGCCGCTCGGCAGCGGCGCGCGCTGGGCGGCCGGCTGGTTTTCGCTGTTGCGCTTCTCGTCCTTCTGGAATTGCCGGATCGGGCCGGCGATGCGGGCGATGTATTCGCGTTCCGTCGGCAGTTCGCCGCCTTCGAAGCGTTCCAGCTTGCCTTCCTTGTCGAAATGCAAGACGACGCTGCTCGTCGTCAGTTCGCCGTCGCCGCGGGCAAAGCGGAACGGATAGTCCCAGCGGTTCTCGTGGAAGATATCGTTCAGCAGCGGCGAGCCCATGATGAAGCGCACCTGGTCGCGCGTCATGCCGGGTTTCAGTTGCGCCAACATTTCCTTCGAAACAAAGTTGCCTTGCTGAATATCCGGACGGTATGGCGAGAAGAACCACATGAAGCGCTGGATCTGCGATGCCTTGGTGGTCACCGCGCCCTGCGCCGGATCGACTACGGGATTGGCCTGCTCCGCCACCTGCGCGCCTTCCTTGGGCCCCAGCACGGTCTTGCCGGCACAGCCGCCCAGTGCGAGTGCCACGCAGGCCGCCGCAAACAGGGGCACGCGGGACTTCCGCTGTTTCATTACTGGCAAGACAGCAGGCAGGACAGACGACGGTGACGCTTGGGTGACGCGCATAAGTGACCTCAAATCGATTGAGCGGAAGTGCCGAAACGCTATATCATAAAGCACTCTAGCCTAAACCGACCACCGAACATGAGTAACAGCCCTACCGACCTGAAGGCCAGCGGCCTGAAGGCGACCCTGCCGCGCCTGAAGATTCTCGACATCTTCCAGAACAGTGCCGTGCGCCACCTGACGGCCGAAGATGTCTACAAGATCCTCCTGGCCGACAATATGGACGTCGGTCTCGCCACCGTCTATCGCGTGCTGACGCAGTTCGAACAGGCAGGCCTGTTGAACCGCAATCACTTCGAAAGCGGCAAGGCGATCTTCGAACTGAACGAGGGTTCCCACCACGATCACCTCGTGTGCCTCGATTGCGGCCGCGTCGAGGAATTCGTCGATGAGGAAATCGAAGCGCGCCAGCAGCGCATCGCCGCCGAACGCGGCTTCAAGATCGCCGAGCATGCGCTGGCGATCTACGGCAGTTGCACGAAGGACAAGTGCCCGCACCGGCACTGAACGCCTGAAAGCAAACGGCCCGCAAGGGCCGTTTTTTCATCCCTGGCTCAAGGCGTTCGACAGCAGCCGCGACGTGATGTCCACGATCGGGATCACCCGTTCGTACGCCATCCGGGTCGGCCCGATCACGCCGAGCGTGCCGACGATGCGCCCATTGGCTTCGTACGGCGCGGTGACCACGCTCATCTCGTCCAGCGGCACCAGGGTCGATTCGCCGCCGATGAAGATCTGCACGCCGGACGCTTTCGACGACACGTCCAGCAACTGCATCAGGCCGGTCTTCTGCTCGAACATGTCGAACATCTGGCGCAGCGACGTCATGTTCGATGACAGGTCGCTGACCGACAGCAGATTGCGTTCGCCGGAAATCACCATGTCCTCGCCGGTATCGGCCATCGCTTCGCTGCCCGCCTCCACCGCCGCCTGCATCAGGCGGCCCATGTCGTCGCGCAGCTGGCGCAGTTCGCCCTGCATGCGGGTGCGCACTTCGTCGAAGGCCAGGCCGCTGTAGTGCTGGTTGATGAAGTTGGCCGACTGCTGCAGCTGCGACGGCGTGTAGTCGACGTCCGTCAGCAGCAGCCGGTTCTGCACGTCGCCGCCGGGTGCGACGATCACGAGCAGGATGCGTTTCTCGCCCAGGCGCAGGAATTCGATCTGCCGGAACACCGATTCGCGGCGCGGGCTCATCACCACGCCGGCGAACTGCGACAGCGACGACAGCATCTGCGCCGCATTGGCGATCAGTTTCTGCGGCGGCTGCGACTGCCCGCGCAGTTTGGACTCGACGGCGCGTTCGTCCATCGGCTGCACGGTCAGCAGCGTGTCGACGAAGATGCGGTAGCCGCGCGGCGTGGGTACGCGGCCGGCGGAGGTGTGGGGACTGGCGACATAGCCGAGCTCTTCCAGGTCGGCCATGATGTTGCGGATCGTGGCCGGCGACAGGTCAAGGCCGGAAATCTTCGACAGCGCACGCGAGCCGACGGGCTGGCCGTCGGCGATGTAGCGCTCTACGAGGGCTTTGAGCAGGGTTTGGGCACGGGTATCGAGTTGCATGATCGGTTCACAGCACAGGCTAGGGACTCATTATGCACCGCCGGGAGCGCGCCGGGAATTCAATCGGCTAACTGTTGTTCCAGCCACGCAATCAGCTCGCCCACATCGCGGCAAATCGCATCGGGAACGATGCCCGCTTCCAGGTGCGCGGTGCTGCCGGTGCGGTTCATCCACACCGCCTTCAGGCCCGCCTTTTGCGCGCCTTCCACGTCGAGGCGCAGGTCGTCGCCCACGTACACGGTTTCGTGCGGCGCCACGCCGAGCGCTTCGCACGCCGCCAGGAAGATGCCGGGATCCGGTTTCGCCTTGCCGAAACGGCTGGCTGCCAGCGATACCTTGAAATGGTGGGCGAGACCGATGACTTCAAGATCGGCATTGCCGTTCGAGACCGATCCCAGCGTGACCTTTTCGGCCAGCCGCTGCAGGCCGGGCAGCACGTCGTGGTACAGGTTCACCGTATTGCGCGCCGCCGTGAAATGCGTGATCGCCCCGTCGAGCCGGGCCAGGTCTTCGCCCACGTGGTTGAATGCGGCTTCCAGTGCGGCGCGGCGCAGGCCGATCAGGTCCAGGTGATGCTCGGGCTTTTCGGCCAGCAGCGCCATGCGGCGTTCCCGCAATTCTTCGATCGTGAAGGTCTGCGCCACCTTCGGCGCGTGCTCGGCGAGCCAGGCGTGCAGGGCCAGTTCCGCTTCGGCGATCACCGGGCCGATCGGCCACAGCGTATCGTCCAGGTCGAACAGGATGGCTTTGGGTCGTGCGATGTCGTTCATGGCGTCATTGTCGCATGGCCGGGCCCGAAAGGCCGGCCTGCTATCGCATCGGTATTTGGATGGTGCTAAATTAGCGGACTGTCATCGTTCAGGGGTCATCATGCGTCTCAACCCTTCATGCTTCGCGCGTCCAGTGTTCACTTCCTGCACGCTGCTGGCAGCCGCCATCCTGGCCGGCTGCGCCACCGCGCCGCTGCCGCCGGACGTTCTGTCGACCTGGGTAGTGCTGGGCGAGGATGGTGCGGCGACGGCGCGCGTGATCACCGCGGCCACGGCCTGCCCCACGCTGGACATCGATGGCAGGCCGGTACCGATGGCGGTACGCGCCGCGCCCGCCACGATTGCGCAACGGCCTACCGCGTCGAGCCCGGCGGATTCGAAGCCGTCGGCCTTCCCGGTGCTGGCATGCGAAGCGCCGCTGCCGGCCGGCACGCAGAAAGCCGCATTGGCCGGCATCGAACTGCCGTTGCCAGGGCACGAGGCGCGGCGCATCGTCGTCATCGGCGACACCGGCTGCCGGCTGAAGAAGGCCGACCATGCCTGGCAAGCCTGCAACGACCCCGAGCAGTTCCCGTTCGCCAGCGTGACGGCGGCCGCGGCCCGCTGGCAGCCGGATCTCGTGATCCATGTGGGCGACTACCACTACCGGGAAAATCCTTGCCCGGACGGCAATGCCGGCTGCGCTGGCAGCCCGTGGGGCTATGGCTGGGATACGTGGCGCGAGGACTTCTTCCGTCCCGCCGAACCGCTGCTGCGCGCCGCGCCATGGGTCATGGTGCGGGGCAACCATGAAAGCTGCGCGCGGGCCGGCCAGGGCTGGTGGCGCTTCCTCGATCCCCGCCCGCTGCAGGCAGGACGCGACTGCAATGCGCAGGCCGACGACGCCATCGGCGACTACAGCGATCCGTATGCGGTGCCGCTGGGCGGCGATGCGCAACTGATCGTGGTGGATACGGCGGCCACGTCATGGCGCGGCCTGAAGCCCGGCGACACCGGCTTTGCCCGCTATCGCGACGCCTACCTGCAGAGCGAGGCGCTGTCGCGGCGCAGTACCTGGAACCTGCTGGCGAACCACCATCCGGTGCTGGGCTTCGGCGCCGGCCTCGACAAGGCCAGCCAGTTGCGGCTGGAACTGGGCGACGCCGGGCTGCAGCAAAGCTTCGGCTCCGTCAACCCGATGCTGCTGCCGCCGCGCGTGCAGGCGCTGCTGTCCGGCCACGTGCATATGTGGCAACAGCTCAGCTTCAGGACCGATCATCCAAGCCAGTTCGTGGCCGGCTTTTCCGGCACGCTGGAAGATGTGGTGCCGCTGCCGGAAGAGGTCTCCGCCGTGCAGCCGGCACCCGGCGCCGAGATCGCGCACTTCAGCGTGTGGCAAGGCGGCTTCGGCTTCATGACGATGGAACGCACGGGGCCGGATGCCTGGCAGGTGGAAGTCCATGACCGCGACGGCAACGTCCGCAACCGCTGCCACCTGCAGGGACGCATCTCGACCTGCGCCATCGCGCGCGTGCCTTGAATGCGCGGCCATGGCACGGGCCTGACACAGGTCGTTACAAGGATTTTGCGCGCCGGGGCTTGCCAAATGCACTAAAATAGGCGCCGCTTCCGGCTCAGTACACGCCGCTTCCGGCCCAGCTGCATCACCCGTCGGCCCGGCCCCGAAGCTGCCGGTTCAGCCGCCGCCCGGCATTCGCCCCGATCAATTTGGAGATGGTTATTGTTATGAAGAGTATGTATGCGCGCGCAACCGCAGGCGCGCTGTGCGCCGCGATGCTGGCCGGCTGCGGCGGCGACGACAACGGCAACCTGACGCTGCTGGTCACCGTGAACGGCCTGACCAAGCCAGGCCTGGTGCTGAAGAACGGCGACCAGACCGTGGAAGTGTCCCTGGGCAGTACGCAGGTGTATTTCCCGAACCTGATCGCCGAGGATTCCACGATCAACATCGAAGTCGTGACGCAGCCGACGGCTGCCGTCTGCCGCGTGGACGAAGCTTCCGGCAAGAATGTCAAGGCCAACTACTACAGCGCGCTGCGGGCACAGGTCTATTGCGAAACCAACAGCTACAAGCTGGGTGGCACCGTCAGCGGCCTGACGCAGGACCAGCTGGTACTAGCCCTGGGCAACATGACCGTGACGATCCGTCCCGAGACCGGCACGAACTTTGTCTTCCCCGGCAACGTGTACGACGGCGCCGCCTACGGCGTGACGGTGCTGCAGCAGCCCGAAGGCCTGGCCTGCACCGTGGACAATCCTACCGGCATCATGCCGTCCGGCGACAAGTTGAACCTCGCGGTCGCGTGCGTTCCACGCGCGTCCTGAACACCGCCCTATTTGGAGAATTAGATGAAAGCAACATACCTTGGCACGGCGGTGCTGGCGGCTGCACTGGCACTGGCTGGCTGCGGCGGCAAGTCGGAATTCACGATCACCGGCGGCCTCTATGACTCGGTGGGCAATCCCGAGCCCCTGAAAAATCCGGGCCTGGTCCTGGCCAATGGCGACGACGAGATTTCCATCCCGGTCGGCGCCACCACGTTCAGCTTCCCGAAAACCGTCGAATACGGCAGCAACTACAACGTGGTGGTGAAGACCCAGCCGCAGTTCATGACCTGCAACCCGCAGAGCTCGGCAGGCGTCGCCGGCCGCATGGAATCGGTCGCCGTCGCGCTGCGCTGCACGCAGAATGTGCGCTCGGTCGTGGTGGTCGTCAAGGGCCTGACCGAAGCAGCGGCCACCGATGCCAGGTTGCAGCTCATTAACGGTTCGACTGTCCAGGAAGTGACCGCCGCCGCGGCGGGAACCAGTTTCTCGGGCATTCCTGTGGGCTCGTCTTACGGCATTACGGTCTTCCAGCAGCCGCTCAACCAGACCTGCACGGTGACCAATGGCGCCGGCATCATGGGCGATGCCGACCGGGCCGACACCGTGGTCAATTGCGTCAAGAATCCGTGATATTCACAAGTGGAATGATGGGCATTCTTAAAATAAAGTAGATCAATATGCGGCAGCGCATCATAATCACTCCCGTCTCCTCCACTTCTTTCTGAGAATTGGATTTAGCCGGCTCCCTGGAGCCGGCTTTTTTTTCGCCTGAAAAATGGTCAGGTGGCTCTGCCGTGTGGCGAGTTGCTGCACCGGTGTTGCGCGCATGCATCCCTGGGCAGGAAAGAAGCTCGCAATTCTTTCCTCTTGGCAATTGTCAATATTGATGAGCCAAAAGAATGGAACTCTCGTCCTCAGCGAAATCACTGAGGGAGGCATGTATGAGGTTCCAGCGGACCGAATTTGGAGTCGAGGCACGGCGCGGCCTGACAATCCTGGCGATCGTCGCGGCCGTACCGTCGCACGCGCAAACCGTTACGTCGTACAGTGAGCAGAACAAGCTGATTCGCGCGCCGAACGCCGTCATCAGGCTCGGTGACGACCTGTTCGGCGACAAGGTCAATCTTTATACGGGGACGCTCGAGTTCTCCCAGACTGACGTCAGCCTCCCCGGAAACAGCACGATTCCGGTGTCCGTCGGACGTCGCTTGGTGGCAGGGCAGGAAGCGAAGACGGGCACCTTGTTTGGCGGTTGGGATCTCGAAATTCCGCATCTGCACGGCATATTTTCATCGGCAAAAGGCTGGACCAATCCCCACGGGACCGGCGCTCGCTGCTCGAGTTTCGGCGTTCCGCCAACGATTTCCACGCCCGCAAGCGGCGGCACCGCTTCCTGGATTGGCACCGAATACTGGCACGGCAGTTTCCTCTACATCCCCGGCCAGGGCGACCAGGAAATGCTGGTGCGTACGGCGTCCTACATTGCCGCACCCGCCGGTAATCCCACCGCCGCATATCCGCTCGTGACACGCAATAACTGGCAGATCCGCTGCCTGCCCTCGCTGGCCGCCAGCAATGGCGCCACGGGAGAGGGTTTCGTTGCCGTCTCCCCCGACGGCACGCAGTACCAGTTCGACTGGCTGGCGACGCGCTCGCTGCCCGCGATGCAGAAATCGTCACTGGCGCCGAGTATGGGCATGGCACCCGACCCGCAAGGCGATGCCAGTGCCGGAATCGATACCAACCTGCCACAGGAAATAGTCGCAAGCCCGCAACTGAACCGCGTGGAAGTCTGGATCCTGCCAACGGTCATCACGGATCGTTTCGGCAACAAGGTCAGCTATACCTATGACACGGCGAACAAATGGCAGCTCAAGTCCATTGTGGGAACCGATGCAGCGGGCAGCCCAAGGACGCTGACATTGACGTACGTCAGTCCTGGCTCGACCAATCCTGCCGTGAAAAGCGTGTCCGACGGTACGCGAACCTGGACCTACAGCTACAGCGGCTCCGGCCTCGCAGCCCGGCTCAATACCGTTACGTTACCGGACGGCTCGGCATGGCAGCTTGCCGGAGCAAGCCCGCTCGCCGTCGGGCTTGCGTACCAGGGAGACGGCAACTGTGACGGCCCCGGGATCGTTTATGACACCGCCGCAAGCGGATCCATGCGGCACCCTTCCGGGGCAACCGGCACATTTACATTGACCCCGACCCGCCACGGCCGTGCCGGCGTACAAAACAATTGCCGATTCGATGTGATGGCGCAAACGTACACGGCCACGTACCCACGCTTGTTCGACACCTATGCGCTGACGAGCAAGCAACTGGGCGGACCCGGTCTCGATACGCTGACATGGACCACGCAGTATCCGGAGGCGAAGTCGAGCTGGGCACCATGCAGCGCCTGCCTAGCCGAGAAAACCGTCCGCGTCACCAACCCCGGCGGAGACATTACCGAGCACACGTTCGGCACCCTGTCCCGCGAAACCGAAGGCCAGCTGCAAAAAAAGGAAGTGGCCAGCGGTTCCGGCGACGTTCTCCGCTCGATCACGATGCACTATCGCGCCGCAGTCGCCCCTTTCGGGGTGAGCCTGCAGCCGCGCGGCGATGGCTACCTGTCGGCCCAGGTCATGGAGGTGGACCGGCGGGTCACCTCGCAGCAAGGCGAGGAGTTCACCTGGGAGGCGAGCACCTTCGATGCATTCGCTCATCCGACCGAAGTGACCAGATCGAGCAGCCTGGGTTTCTCGCGCAAGGAAAAGACCACCTACGACAACAACCTGTCGAAGTGGGTGATCGGGCAGGTCGGGGAGGTGACGGTGGAGGGCAAGCCGATGACCAGGCATACCTACGATCCCGCCACGGCCGCGCTCTCCAGCGTCAGCAGCTTCGGCAGCCTGCAACGGTCGATGACCTATCATGCCGACGGCACATTGCAAACGCTGTCGGATGGCGCCCGGCAGACAACCACGTTCAGCAACTACAAGCGCGGCATCGCCCAGAACATCGGCTATGCGGACGGCAGGAGCGAGAGTGCCGTGGTGAACAACCTGGGCCGGATAACGTCGCTGACCAACGAGGCCGGATCGACGACGGCCTTTGGCTACGATGCGATGGGGCGTATCGCATCGATTACCTATCCTGCGGGCGATACGGTAGCCTGGGCCGCCACGGGCATCTCGTTCACCCGCGCCACCAGCAGCCAGAACGGCTTGCCGGCCGGCCATTGGCAGCAGCTGGTCTCGACCGGCAACGGACATGCCAGGACCTACTTCGACGCACTATGGCGCCCTGTGTTCGTCGAGCGCTGGGACAGCGGCGACAAGGCAAATACCTTCCGCATCACGCGCCAGCGCCACGACCACGCGGGCCGCACCACGTTCGAATCGTATCCGCAGCGCAGCCATGAAACGCTGGGCGGCGGGATATCGACTTCCTACGATGGCCTGGGCCGCATTACCGGCACGACAGCCGACAGCGAGCTTGGCAGCCTGTACACCAGCAATTCCTACGATGCCGGTTTCAGGACCACGAAGATCGATGCCCGCGGCAACCAGACTACCCATGAATACCAGGCCTTCGACGATCCCGACGACGGCGCCCTGGCCAGGCTTGCCATGCCGGAGAACGTGACGGTCGCCATCGCGCGCGATCTGTTCGGCAAGGCGAAGACCATCGTTCGCAGCGGCGCCAATTCGAGCGTCACGCGCAGCTATGTGTACGACGCCAATGAGCGCCTGTGCAAGACCATCGAGCCGGAAGCCGGCGCAACGGTGCAGGCCTACGATGCCGCGAACAACATCGAGTGGCGCGTGACCGGCGCGGCCCTGGCTTCGGCGGGCAGTTGTGACACGGCCACGGCGAAAGCCATGACCGCATCGCGCACCACCTTCGGCTATGACAAGCGCAACCGCATGACGGCATCGACGTTCGGCGACGGCAGCCCGCCGGTCACGCGGACCTGGACGGCCGACGGCCTGCCGGAAACGATCACGTCGAACGGCGCGAAATGGACCTATACCTACAACAAGCGCCGCCTGCTCGAACGGGAGAGCCTGGCCTATGGCGCGCGCGTGTACGACATCGACCGCGGATACGACGCCAACGGCTCGGCCGCGAAACTGGCGTATCCCGCCAACAGCCTCACCATCGATACGCGCCCAATGCGCTCGGCGAACCGACCAGGGTGGGGAGCTACGCTACCAACGTCACGTATCACCCGAGCGGGGCGATCGCCGGTTTCGTCTACGGTAACAATATCGTCCGCAGGCTCACGCAAAACACGCGCGGCCTGCCGCTCGCGGCAAGCGATGGCGCGGTGTTGAAGGACACCTATTCATATGACGGGAACGGCAATGTCAGCGGCATTGCCGATGGGGCGGGAGCAAATACCAGCCGCACCATGCAGTATGACGGCCTGGACCGGCTGAAAAGCGTGACCGCGTCCAGCCTGTGGGGAACCGCCACCTACCGCTATGACGCGCAGGACAACCTGACCGCCGTATCGGTGTCGGCCGGCGCCAATGCGCGCAATACGCTGCTGGCCATCGATGCCGGCACCAACCGGCTCAAAGCCGTCAGCGGTGGGCCGGCGAAATTCACTTTCGCCTATGGCTACGATGCCCGCGGCAACATCACCGCGCGTGGCGCGCAGGTCTACACGTTCGACCTCGCCAACCGCATGACGGCTGCGAAGAATCTCGCCACGTACCAGTACGACGGCCTGGGACGACGCGTCAGCATTGTCGGCACGGACGGCCATAACCGCGTGCAGGTCTACAGCCAGGCCGGTCAATTGCTGTATTCGACGGTTGGCACGCAATCGGCCACCCGCTACGTCTATCTGCACAACCACGCGATCGCGGAGGTGAAATGATGCGCGCGCCCCAATCCCGCCGCGCCGACGCCGGCGCGGGCCACTCGACGTGGCTCGAATTCGTGCTTGGCCTGCTGATGGCACTCATGCTGTGCGTGGCGGTAGGGGGCGGCGCCACTGCCCAGGCGCAAACGCTGCCTGCGCCGAACGTGCAGGCGCCGCCGGGCGAAGGCGACGATCCCTACGACGATGCGGCGGTGACCAGTTACTCGGTCCCATCCAGCATGGAGGCCGGAAAGTGGTATGACGTGTCGGTCACGATGAAAAACACCGGCAACACGAGCTGGCGCCAGGCCGCCGTCCAGCCCTACCGGCTCGGCTACCTTGCTGCCGGCAACCAGTTCGGTGTCGGCCGGATCGACCTGGGCGGCCGCACGATCGCGCCGGGGGCCAGTTTCACCTTCGCCTTCAGCGTCAAGGCTCCCGCCACCCCCGGCAATTACGATTTCGTCTACCAGATGCTGGTGGAGCACGTACGCTGGTTTGGCCAGACGTTTCGACGAACCGTTGCCGTCGTGGTACCGGCCCCCATCCACAATGCGCAGATCACGGCGCTTTCCGTGCCCACCTCGATGGTGGCCGGGAAGAGCTACGGCACATCGGTCACGCTGAAGAATACCGGGAACATCACCTGGGTCAAGGCCGATGGCTACCGGCTGGGCACGTCGAGTCCCATCGACAACACCATCTGGGGTATGGGGCGGATCGAAATGGGCGCTGCCACGGTGGCTCCCGGCGCCAGCACCACCGTCAGCTTCAACGTCACCGCGCCGGCCACCACCGGTACCCATGCATACGACTGGGGCATGCTGTGGGAGCGTCACCTGCGCTTCGGGGCGACGACGAAGACGATGGTCACGGTCACCGCCCCGGCAGCGACACCGAAACCGAAACCGACGATTTCGGTGTCGCTGCCGGCAATGACCGCTGGCCAGGCGGTGACCCTGGCATGGTCGACGTCCAACGCGACATCGCTGTCGCGCGTGTGCACGGCGTCCGGCACCGGTTATGCGGTGAACGAAACGGTGGCGGTTAATGGCTCACGCACGGTGACGCCGCAGGCCGCCTGGGTCAATTACCCGTCGAACTGCACCTGGAAGGCGACAGGCGCCAGCGGCACGACGACCTACACCCACACGATGACGACGGCGGCGGCACCGACGCCGCCAACGACGCCAACGACACCGCTTCCCACCATCAGCGTTACCCGGCCGGCGCTCGTCGTCGGCCAGGCCGTGACCATGAAATGGTCCACGACCAATGCCACGTCGCTGTCACGCGTGTGCACGGCATCGGGGACCGGTTACCAGGTCAACGAAACGATGGCGCTCAGCGGCTCGCGCTCGATAACGCCGCTGGCGGCCTGGGTAGGCTATCCGTCGAACTGCACCTGGACGGCAAGCGGTGCCGGCGGGAAGACGGCCCATGCCGATCCCATGACGACCGCCGCGAATGTCAACGTCACGTATATCCACACCGATGCGCTGGGCAGTCCGGTGGCCCGGACGGACGGCACGGGCAATCTCATCAGCCGGACTGCCTACGAACCCTACGGCTATACCGCTGCGGGCGTGGTGCCGACGCTGGGGTTCACGGGGCATGTGAACGACTGGGACAGCGG